>NZ_JBFUAP010000006.1:0-416168 GCF_056406215.1 Mucilaginibacter sp. P1_D10
ATCACCAATAAACCATTCATTAAACAGCCGGAACAAGATTCACTATCAGGTATTAAACACTAATTTGTAGCTCTGTTACTTCCGGTTAAAGCTTTATCAAATTTAATATCTGTCCCTTACTAAACCAACCGGATCTCCGGCCAGACTTCACTAACGCGGGTTGTCTGAACTCGAATTTAAAGAATTCATGGAATTTCTTGAATTAAATGCAAGGTACTCTCCTAATTCTGTAAATTCGTTAATTCTTAAAATTCGAGTTCAGAAAACCTTAATGAAGCGCCCCCTCCTACTCTTTCTCATTGCCTCTATCATCACTACCCTCTGCACGTCCTGGGGTTTCTTTGCGCATTACCGCATACACCGGTTGGCAGTTTTTACGCTACCTAAGAGCATGGCCGGCTTTTACAGGGCCAATATCGATTTCCTGACCGAACACGCCGTAAGCGCCGATAAAAAGCGCTATATCGACTCTACTGAGGCCCCGCACCATTTCTTCGATGCCGACCATTACGGCAAACACCCCTTTAAAGCCATGCCGCAGCACTGGATAGATGCGGCAGCCAAATACAGCAGCGATACGCTCAACAAATACGGTACCCTGCCCTGGGTTATCACCTCCAACTATTACTGGCTGGTAAAAGCCTTCAAACGGCACGATACCACCGCCATCCTCACCCTATCGGCCAATTTGGGGCACTACGTGTCAGACGCGCATACGCCTCTGCACCTCACCCAAAATTACGATGGGCAGCTAACGGGCCAAAACGGCATCCATTCGCTTTGGGAAAGCCGCCTGCCAGAGCTTTTTGCCAATCATTACAATTACTACGTAGGTAAAGCACGCTACATCGCCAACCCGCAGGCCGAGGCCTTCGCTATTTGCCGGGCCAGCTTTAAAAGCGCCGATTCGGTATTGAAATTTGAGAAACTACTTAACAAACGCTTTACCGACAGCACCAAATACACCATGGAGCAACGGGGCAACCGCATGGTAAAGGCGTACTCGGCAGCATACAGCAAAGCATACCATAAAATGCTGGCCGGCATGGTGCAGCGCAAAATGCGGCAATCGATATTAAGTGTAGGCAGCTTTTGGTTTTCGGCATGGGTAGATGCCGGGCAGCCCAACCTGGATAAGCTAGTTGCAAACCCTTTAACCGCAACCCAAAAACAACAAATAAATAAGGAAGAAGCATTGTACAGGGGCGGCAAAGTGTTTATTTTAGGGAAACCATAACGTTACGTGAAAACAGTCGCTTGCCTGCTTATTTTATTTTATTGCCTACCCGTTTTGGGGCAATCGCCGATAATACTACTCCCCGCCAAACCTGCGGAGTCGCGGGTAATTGAAGTTCCCGATAGATATGAGAAGAAAATAGTGGCTATTATACGGGCCGTGCCCGAAGTAAAAGGTTTTTTCAGATACGCCCCAAAAGCCGCAACCATTGTGTATAACGGCGGACCAGAACCAGGGCGTAAATACTATTGGGCACAAGTGGGCTATGGGGATAACGACATGATGCGTACCATCTTCCATTTTTATGTTGCACCTAAAACCTACCAGGTTTTTTATGTCGACATGATAACATCACGGGGCAGCGAAGGCGTGTTGACGTTGAAAAAATGGCGAAGGTTGAGTAAGACACCCGGATGGAGCAAACCCCATTACTACAACAAAGCCGGGAAATTGATAGTAGATACCGAACAATAGCTTTTGCGGCTACTGAACAGGTTTGGCCTCTTCCTTTTTTGTAAACCTGCTTTTTATTACCGCAACAATAGGCGGCAATATAGAAAGCAGCACAATGCCGATAGCCACCAGCGAGAAGTTCTTTTTAAAGAAGTCTACATTGCCAAACAAGTAGCCGCCGTAAAGGAAAAGCACTATCCATGATAGGCCGCCGATGATATTGTAGAGGCTGTATCGCCCAAATGGCATTTTTCCTACCCCGGCCACAAATGGTGCTACGGTGCGTATAATGGGCATAAACCTGCTAAATATTACGGCTTTGCCGCCATGCTTATCAAAAAAAGCCTGCGTTTGCAAATAGTAGCTTAGCTTCAGTATCTTATTCTCTTCCTTAAAAACTTTTGCACCCAGGTAATTGCCCAGCATATAGTTTACCGTATTGCCGGCAAATGCCGCAATGATGAGTATCACCGCCAACAGGTTTACATTAAGGCCCGATGCGCCGCCCGCAATAAGCGCTCCCGCTGCAAATAGCAGCGAATCTCCGGGCAAAAATGGAGTAACCACAAATCCTGTCTCGGCAAATATGATGATGAATAGGATGAGGTAGGTCCAACCCTGGTAATCGCGGGTTATATCCGAAAGGTGCTTATCAATATGCAGTATAAAGTCTATCAGGCCGTGTATTATTTCCAAAGCGTTTTAATTTTTATCCAAAAATAGCAAGATTAAGCACAACTGGTGCCTTTTTTCCCTACTTTTTATCGGGGATGGTGTTCAGGATAATGCCGGCACTAAAGGCGGCCGTATCGGTACGATTGGGCAGGCCGTAGGCGTAAATGGTGTAAAGTTTACCATCGAGCACAGTGGTGTTCTTAAGCGTAGTTAGTATAATCCCGGGTGCGTTGCTGGCACTTATCTTAAAATTGTAAGAGCCCGAGGTTACTTCGCGGTAATCGCTCACGCCTTTGTAGGGTATGTTTGGGAACAATTCCGAATCGTTGGCGGTGATATTTAAGCCGGCGCTGCCCGGCGATGCATTCACCAGCCTCACTTTACTTCGCCCTACAGCCGGCGTTGCGCCAGAGTCGATCGTAAAGATATACGTAAACGCACTATCAGACTTTAATCCGGTTAAATACCATGTATAGCGCACATTCTTTTTTAAGGATCTATCCAGCGAAACCAGGTTTACCTGGCTGCTGGTAGTGCTTAACGCGGGGCGTATTTGTAAGGGTGTATCATTGATATTCATCAAAAAATAGCCCGATGGGTTGGGGTACCGGTATTGGGTTGTACCTTGTTTTATGTATTCGGCGTATAAGTTTACCGGGTTCATGTTGGGGCTCAGGTTCACAATGTTGAGGTAGCCGTTATCGGTACCCAACGACGTGCTGTTATCTTTACCGCACGATACCAACTGCGACACAAGAAGCAAGCTCCCTATAACCAGGCCCAGGTACTTTAATATGCTGCTGTTATGATTGTTCATCCCTATTAATCGAAACTATTTATTAACCATCAGCCCCGTACCGAATTTGGCGCCGCCCACTCCTGCCAGCTTGCCCCTGGCAAAAAGCGTGTACACCCTGCCGGCAACTAAGGTGCGCGAGGTATCGGATATAGCAAGGGTGCTGCCCGATTGAAACACCCTGACGTGTTTGATACCCACGCCCACCGGCAAAAACACCGACGCCGATTTGTACGCCCTCACCTTAAAGTTAACTGTATCGCCTATCATTACATCCAGGTTGCCTGCATCGGGCGAGGCGTTTACGAAACGTATGCGCGCACGGCCCGCTGTATCGGCGGTTAAGGTATCAAGCGTAGTAAAGGTTTGCTCGGCAGCACGACCCGCCACAAACAGCGAGTAAACCTTGCTGGTATCCAGTGCCAAAGATATATTAAATAATACGTCGGCATTGCCCAGGCGTTTAAACTGGTAGTCCTGGTCTTCGTAATTTACATTCAGATAGCCGGTATTGCCGAAGGGGTATAATGACGAAGTGGTGTTTACCCGGCTACCGTTGAGGTAATAATTAAGCGTATCGGTGGTGGTGTTTACCACGTTGAGGGTGGTAGTCAGCTTAGAGGAGGCCGGCACGCTATCGTCGCCTTTATTGCAGGCAGCTATGGCCAGGGTTGCAAAGAGTACAAAAACAGCTGTCTTAAAATTCATATGTGTTAGCAGATGCAATAATAACTGTATAAAGGCAGTTTTTGGTATCCTTTCAACAAAAAAGTCCGGCTTTTGCAGGCCAGACTTTTCGTTTTGGGTTGATTAGAGGTTGGAGATAAGCGGTTAAATGATGGCCAGTGGCTGTCACCCTACCTTAACTTCATCCTCTAATCAATATTATGCATAGCTGTTAAGCATTACCGGCATTACCAGCATCAGTACATCTTCGTTTTCGTCGCCGCCTTGTGGCAGCAGTAAACCTGCACGGTTTGGGGTCGACATTTCAAGCGATACCTCTTCGCAGCTTAGGTTCTTCAACATCTCAATCAGAAAACGAGCGTTAAAGCCAATCTCCAGGTCGTCGCCTTCATACTGGCAGCTCAGGCGTTCGTGCGCCTCGTTGGCAAAATCGATATCTTCTGAAGATATGTTCAGTTCGCTACCGCTTATTTTCAAGCGCACCTGGTGGGTGGTTTTGTTAGCGTATATAGCCACGCGGCTAAGGGTGCCCAACAGTGCAAGGCGATCTATAGCCAGCTTGTTAGGATTTTCTTTGGGGATAACGGCTTCATAGTCGGGGTAGCGCTCATCTATCAGGCGGCACACCAAGTTGATGTTACCGAATTTGAAGAAGGCACTGGTACTGTTATATTCTACAGATACATTTACATCGCTATCTGGCAGGGCCGATTTCAGTAACGTCAACGCTTTTTTGGGCAGGATGAATGATGTGGTGCTATCAGCCTTGGCATCCTTGCGGCGGTAACGCACCAGCTTGTGGGCATCGGTGGCCACAAAGGTAAGGTGTTGACTGCTTAGCTGGCAGTATACGCCCGTCATGGCCGGCCTAAGCTCGTCATTGCTTACGGCAAAGATGGTTTTGTTGATAGCCTCGCCCAATACAGATGCGGGCAGATTTACCGATGATGCATTCTCTACCACAGGTATCTTAGGGAAATCTTCGCCGTTTTCGCCGCTTAGTTTGTATTTACCGTCGCCGGCGCTTATTTCTATAGCGAAGGTTTTATCATCTACCGAAAAGGATACCGGCTGCTCTGGCAATGATTTCAGCGTATCGAGCAATATGCGCGATGGTATGGCTATGCGGCCATTCTCTTTGGCTTCAACAGCTAAAGAGGTGGTCATGCTGGTTTGCAGGTCGGTGGCAGAAATGGTTAAGTTCCCGTCTTTTATCTCAAACAAAAAGTTTTCCAGAATAGGCAACACGGTGCTGTTGCTAAGCGCGCCACTTACAGCTTGCAGTTGCTTAAGTAAGGTTGATGTGGAAACTATGAATCTCATAATTGGTTAGTTCTTTTAGTAAACCAAAAGTATAAAATTTAACGTGCATACTTTCTTATATGAAAGCAATGTTGAAAACTAAGAGAAATATTAACAATCGCTGAACTATGTGCAGCAAAATAAAGCGATTGGATGGTGAGGCATTTACCGTGCATACTTCCGCTTGCGGATATAATGTTGAAAAACAGCGAATATTAACACTATCCCTATCGGCACGATGTTGTTGATGATTTGCCAATACGTTTTTTCGCTGCGAATGCGCGCCCTATCCAGCAGGCGTATCTGCACTTCTTTGCTGCGCAGCGATATCAGGCCCGAATCGTCGGCCATGTAATCGGCAATGTTCATCAGCAGTGCCAGGTTGCCATAGCTTTGCTTGGTGTATCGGTCATACCCCAGCGGGAAGGGCGAGCCATCGGCACCAACCTGGTTGCGCAGGATGTCGCCATCGCTCAGTACTATCATTTTGGTTGGCTTGCTCTCTGGCAGCGAAGCTATCTTTTCGCCCAGGCTATCGGGTACCGGCCTGTTGCGGAAATCTGATACGAATTTCCCTTCCAGTAATACCCCCGTTATCTTCTGCGGGCTTTGGAACTCCTTAGGGTCGGGTTCATCGCGCAACGACATCAGCGAAATAAGGTGCGGTGTTTTTATCTCTTTGTTATAAGGAGATGTGTTCAGCAGCACGGTTTTATTCACGTCCTTGGTATCCAACACATCAATGGTGCTGGCAAACTGGCTGGTAATGCCATCCAGGTTCTTCACTATCGGGTGGGTAGACTGTGGAATGTACACCGGGTAAAACAACCAGTTGAGCAATTGTATCTGCGGCGTGCCGCCAACATCACCTGTGGTAACGGGTATTTGCGAGCTGTTGATATCGGCAATTAAATTATAATTGATGCGGATGCCATAGCGGAACAGCTGGTCGTCGAGGTTAAGTTCTTTATTGAAAGCCAGGGCCTGGTTGCCCTTGCCGCGCAGGCTATCCAGTTCGGCGCTTACCTGGTCAATGGCCCACAGTACGCGGCCGCCACGCATAATGTATTGGTCTACCTTGAATTTTTCTTGTTCGGTAAAAGGCTTATCAGGCTTGGCAATTATTAGCAGCCCCAATTTGCGCAGACTATCGAAAGGGATGGTCGCCAGGTTTATCCTGCCTACCAAATACCCGTCGGATAAGTTGCGCATGGCATCGTTCAATTGCAGGTCGGTAAGTTCTTTATGCCCTTCGGTAAACCCTATGCGGCGTTTGCCCCCGGTGGTTATTTTTTTGATGGCCGATGTAAAGGCGTACTCCAGGTTTTGGATGGAGCTGTTCAGTTTCTCCTCGGGACTGGTATCCAGGTTGCTTTGGTTCTCCAGCAGCTTTACCGGGATGGCTTTGCCATTATAACTCACCAGCGCATAAGGCACCATCACTTTAGATTGCACGCCATCATCGCTTTTTACGCTGAGTGTTTGCGCAAATACCCCCTGCCCTTCCAAGTCCGTAACGGTTTTTTGTTGTTCCTCCTGCGATAGCCCCTTCAATGGGTCTAAAAACACAAAGCTGAGTTTGTTATGGCTGTAGGCCTGCAAATCGCTCAGCATATCTTTGGTGGCAGTTTGCAGCCTTTTGATGCCTCCGGGAAAACCATCGCCCTGTAGGTAAACAGTAACGTTAACGTCGGCGGGCAGGCTATCTAAAACCGCGCGGCTGATAGGCGATATGGTAAAACGCTTCTCTTTGGTAAAATCGAAACGGGTGAACATCTTTTGGCTGCCCAGCGTGAGCGCGAACAAGATACCGATAGTGCTTAAGAAAACGGTATTGATAAACTTTTTTTGCTGCTGCCTGTGCAATACAAAAATGGTGAGCATAATAAATGCAGCATCAAGCACCACAAAGTAAACCAGATCGCGCGTATCCAGCACGCCGCGGCTCACCGAATTGTAATGCTCCGTAATACCCAGAGACTGGATACCAAGGCTCTGTAAGGACAACAAGCCGCTAAGCGAATCGAACCCGCTGTAAAAAAAGAAGCAAAGGAATACGGCGATGGTAAAGGCTATCACCTGGTTTTTACTTACCGACGAGGCAAACAGACCAATAGCCGCAAAAGATGAGCCTAATAAAAACAGGCCGATGTACGAACCTATGACCGCGCCGCTATCTATATTGCCCTGCGGCGCGCCCAGCGTGTACACGCTGTAGTAATAAACCAGGGTAGGTACCAGTGCAAAAAGCACGATCACTACGCCGGCTAAATATTTACCCAATACAATTTGCAGGTAGCTTAACGGGCGGGTAAGCAACAACTCGAAAGTTCCCTCCCGGCGTTCCTCGGCAAGCGAGCGCATGGTAACAGCCGGCACCAAAAACATAAACAAGTAAGGCGCAGTGCTAAAAAGGCTCTCGAGCCCGGCATAGCCGTAGCCTAGTATGCTGGTATCGGGGAATACCCATAAAAACAAGCCTAAAACCAGCAAAAAAACGCCGATGGTAACATAGGCCACCAACGAACTTAAGTAGGTGGTAATTTCTTTTTTTAAGATAGGGAACACTGTTTCGCGCTTGGTTAAACTATAATCAGGATGCCAAAGTTACGATTTGAATTTTCACTAAACGCACGAATATGYTGCAGCGTTTAATTTTCCAGGCATTAACACAAACAATGTTTATAGCAAATACTTAAAACCACTGAACCCTATATGCAACTTTAAGCGCTACTAGTTTAAGGTGGTCGTTATTACCCCAGTTCAAATAACTAACAGAAGTATCCAAGCTACCTGATTTGCTTAGTTTCCACTGATATCCGGCGCTTAGCTCTATGGCAAAAAATCCATCTTTTCGTGTATAGTCTGATGAGATGCCTCCGCCAACATTGCCTTCAAAATAAAAATCGTCGGCTAAGAAGTATTTGGCACCCACTGTTATAGGTACAAACGTAGCTGCCTTGGTTGGCTGCAACTCTTCTTTAAAAATATGTTTATAATCAAGCCGGGCAATCCCTACTGTACCGGTAACACTCAGATCCTGTGCTATTGGCCACTCGCTTTTTACCGAGGCCCCGTAACCATATTTAAATACGTTGCCCGATGGGAGGTACCCGGTAGCGCCTATGCCAATCGCCCGCTGATTAGTGAATTTTTCGAATACAGTTGTCCGCTCCTGAGCCTGTGCATAAAAACCAATTAGCATCAAAGCGACAGTTAGTAATTTTTTCATCATTTGTAGCATTTATTAAAAAACTTTGGAAATATAATACCATTATATGGGATATTATATAAAATATTCAATTATTTAATCACCAGCTTATACGGTACGCCGCCCTTATGCCGGTTTGGCGTACGCGGCCGTTGCCCCAGTTCTCGTACCTGAAACCCAAATCTACAGCAGAGTTTTTATTAATAGGCAGCAAAAAACCCGGCGCAATGGCAAATGCAAACAGCTTGTTTTTAGTGTAATTGGTTTCTATGGATGTGCCGGCCTCGCCCTCTATATAAAAGCTTTCGCTTATATAATACTTTACGCCGGCCTTTAATGGCACAAAGCCGCTGGGTTGCTGCGATTGCGCGCTGCCCAGCAACGAGCTTTTGAAATATAAGCTGGTGTAACCGGCTGTAAAGGTAAGGCTTGCCGCACCCACAATGGGTACCTCGGCTTTGCCCGAGCCGCCAAAGCCGATGCTATAGATACTATTGGTTGGAATTGCCAGATCTAACCCTATGCTGAAAGCTTTTTGGGGAGATGTTTGGGTTTGACTGTAGGCTGCTGCATAAAAAAACAAAAATAATAAGGGTAAGAATCTCTTCATATAAGGTATTACTCTGCAGTTATCAACGCCGAAATTACGAATATAATGCACCAATTGCGCATTTTTTAACACTGCTTATGCTCTTAAAAAAAGCAAAACGGCCCGGTAAGAATATTCCCACCGGGCCGTTTTATATTATTTTCGCTGTCCTGCTTAAAAACTGAAGCCTAAGCGTACGGCAACCTGGCCGATGGTATTAGTTTTAGACCAGGCTTCGTAGCGTAAACCCAAGTCTACACCACTACCAAAATCATAACCAACGCCCGGAGAGTAAACAAATGCTGTACCGCCGCCGCTTTCGGTAATAAATGCAGCACCTAACTGGCCTTCGCCGTAAAAGCCGCTACCAAAATAATACTTCAGCCCTGCCTTTAACGGGATAGCGCCAAATGTAGAACCGGCTATGCCTTTGAACTCCGATTTTACAAGGTACGCACTGTAACCAACTGAACCGGTAAGGTAAGTACCCGCAGCAATATTATGATCGTATTTAAGCGAGGCGCCAACAACTGCGTTATAAGCGTCTTTAGCGTTACCTACCGGTACGCCGCCTTCGAAACCGATACTGAATTTGCCACCGTTTGACGATGATGATTGCGCGAACGCTCCGATTGATAAACCGCTTAAAACGGTTAAGAGTAATAATACTTTTTTCATGGTAATTTTAAATTGTAATAAACATTTACAGCTGCTTTGCAGGGTACCTTCTGCTGCGCAGCTTTTTGTCTTTTGCAGACGTTTTGTTTAAACACAACTTTACGCCAATTGTGTGCAGAAAAATTCGTAGCGATATAAATACCTGATATTTAGTATATTAAATTACAGTCTATTTATTGGTGAGGCCAATAAAGATATTCTCAAGCGTTTTGCTGTTATTGTTTTTGCGCAGGTTTTGCAGTGTATCGTTGGCCACGATATTGCCTTTATTGATGATGATGACATGGTTACAAACAGCCTCAACCTCCTGCATAATATGGGTTGATAGCACGATGGTTTTGGTTTTTCCCAGATCGGTTATCAGTTGGCGGATGCCGATGAGCTGGTTTGGGTCGAGGCCGGAAGTGGGCTCATCCAATATCAGCACCTGTGGATTGTGCAGTATAGCCTGCGCCAGGCCCACACGCTGGCGGTACCCCTTCGATAGCTGGTTTATCTTTTTATGCTGTTCGGGGCCCAGGCCGGTTTGCTCCAATACTTCGGCAATGCGTTTTTCAGGTGCATGCAGTTTATGAATACCGGCAACAAAGGCCAGGCTCTCTTTTACGTACATTTCTGTGTACAGCGGGTTGCTCTCGGGCAGGTAGCCAATGTTTCGTTTTACCTCTAAAGGTTGCTTGCTTACGTCGAAACCGCAAACCGTAGCCGCGCCCGATGTTTGGGGGATAAAGCAGGTAAGCATTTTCATGGTGGTAGATTTTCCCGCACCGTTTGGCCCTAAAAAACCCAGTACGCCCGGCCCGGCAGTAAACGTAATGTTATCTACAGCCTTTTGCTGCCCGTAAATTTTCGTAAGGCCCTGTACCGAAATGCTCATTAGGCAAAAATAGATTATAGATTTGAGATGTGAGATATGAGATGTGAGATTTAGGATGGAAATGGATGCTTGAGATTCTCCGGGAAAACAATATCGAACACCGAATGCTGAATATCGAATAATGAAGTAAATATTTCTGGCAGGAGTACTTCAGCGTTGGGAGTTCGAAATTCGGTGTTCGATATTATTCCTTTCTTGCTCTGTCCCTCAGCCTGAAAACCAGTTTTAAGCCCGACCATACCTCGTCTACCGCGCAAACCTTTACATCTACCAATCCAATTTGCAGCGCGTAGTTGCGTATTTTATCTTCGGTAACATCGGTTACAACTTTAGATGCCTTTTTAGGCCACGATACCCAGATGATGCCGTCCTGCGTAATTTGCTGTTTCAGTGCGGGCAGAAGTTCTATTAATTCGTTGTTTTCTTTCGTGAAGAAGTGGATAAGGTCCACAGCCGTCGCGCCATCATCTAACATTAAAATATCAGGCGGCAAATCGGTAAACAGATCGAAATAATGGGCAGGCGGATTGATCAGCCTCACCCGGAAACCCGGCTTTATCCCCAGTTTCTTCGCCAGCGGCGTGCCCGAATAACCTGCTGTCGGCATACTATTTCAATTGATTTAAATGGTGCTGCATGTGCGCTATATAATCTTCGGCAATAAACGCCACCGTATTATAAATAGGTTCGCCACGGTTATTATCGCAGGTTACTTGCCACCTATCGGCCGGGTAATTGGCCAGCACGCGTACAATTTGTTTGTTTACCAGTTTCCATAGCAACAAAAGTTCCTGCGGGTCGGCATCGGCGTAGTGCTGCGCCTGCACCCATTCTTCCTGGTAATAAATCAGTTTAAAGCGTTCTTGGTAGGTACAGCGTACAAAGCGTTGCAGGTTAATGTGAGCGCTATCTATCAGGTGCCCGATGATTTGAGTATTGTTCCATTTACCCGTCGGCACGGTATTCTGCCAGTCGACCCCGGCGGCATCGTTATCCAAAAAATATTTGATGGCGGCATCTAATTGCCCGGCTACATTCGGCATAAAAGGTATTTATCGGTTTTAAAAATCATTTAAATATCCTCATTCCTGCATAAATTATCCAAAAAAAATTAACTTCAAGCCTTTAAATATAACTATGGCCCTTAACTACATCTGGATAGCCTTTTTCCTCATCGCCTTCGTTATAGCGCTTTGCAAGCTTATTTTTTTGGGCGATGTAGATGCCTTTAAGCTTTTGGTTGATGGCATGTTCAATTCCTCCAAGGCATCCGTAATGGATATTGCCCTGCCCCTTGCCGGCAATATGGTTTTGTGGCTAGGCATCATGAACATCGGCGAACGTGCCGGGGCCATGAATTTCCTGGCCCGTATAGTTGGCCCTTTTCTTAGCCGCCTGTTCCCCGGCGTACCCAAAAACCACCCGGCCAACGGGCAAATGATGATGAATTTTTCGGCCAACCTGCTGGGTCTGGATAATGCCGCTACCCCGCTTGGTTTAAAAGCCATGGGTAGCCTGCAGGAACTTAATGAGGACAAAGAGACCGCTTCTAATGCACAGATCATGTTTTTGGTGCTGCATACCTCCGGCCTGCAATTATTGCCCGTTACCATAATTGCGCAACGGTTTATCCTACATTCCAAAGACCCGGCCGATGTTTTCCTGCCCTGTATTTTGGCAACTTACGTGGCAACCGTTGTTGGCTTGCTTATAGTAGCGGTGAAACAAAAAATAAACCTGTGGGACAAAGTTATCATAGCCTGGCTTGGCGGCTTAACAGCTTTCATAACGGCGGTGGTATGGTACTTTACCACGCAGCTAACGCATGAGCAAATCTCTATCGTATCAAAAATAGTGAGCAATGTGCTGCTATACTGCATACCGGTGGTGTTTATCTTGGGGGGAATACGAAAAAGGCTGAACGTTTTTGAAATATTTATTGATGGTGCCAAAGCGGGTTTTGATGTGGCCGTAAAAATAATACCGTATATGGTGGCGATGCTGGTGGCCATAAGCGTTTTCAGGGCCAGCGGCGCTTTAGACTTTTTGAACGATGGGCTAAGATGGGTAGTAACCAAATTAAACCTCGATACGCGTTTTGTTGATGCTATGCCTGTAGCCTATATGAAACCCCTGAGTGGTTCGGGATCTAAGGCGATGAGCATCGATATCATGACCACTTTTAAAGTTGATAGTTTTGCCGGCCACCTGGCATCTGTTTTTAACGGCTCGGCAGATACTACATTTTACATCGCTGCCTTGTATTTCGGTTCTGTGGGCATCAAAAAGTCCCGTTATGCCATACCCTTTGGCCTTATTGCCGACTTGGCCGGCGTAATTGCGGCTATCCTGGTATCATACCTATTTTTCGGCTGATAAACCCTCCAATTTGGTAGCAAATACAACAATAAGGATTATTTAATTATCCTTTAGCTAATTTTTTTTCTTTACACAACCATTAGCTATAAAATAACGTACACACTTTAACCAATATTTGGTTTTAAAAATGGTTTATAATGTGTAACATTTATGTTATTTTAGCATCGTGCTACGGTTGGATATGAATTCGGTTTGATGGATAGAATTTTTACTAGGATATTTTTTCTTGCCTTTGCTTTTTGCTGCCTCATGGTGATGGGTGCTTCTGCCCAAATTATTACTATAGGGAATATCGACCCCGGGCCTTACGGGCAAGGCTCTACTATCGGTGTCCCATTCCACCTCAATACATCAACAGCCTGCGCCAGTTCTACTAACGTTTTCAACCTTTATCTTTCAGATGCCAACGGCAACTTCGGCGCACCGAAACTGATTGGCAGCTATACAGGTTTTTACGGCACTTTCGTAAACGGCGTTATACCTGCTACTACTGCCGCAGGCACAAATTACCGCATACGCATACAATGTACCGACCCGGCCATACTACCAGTTACCTCGGGGCCATTTGAGGTGAAGGCTGCGGCGGGCGTAACCGCAGGCGTAAGTTCGCAAGCTATCAGCGCAAGCACCCCCGAGGTATTCGGCGCATGTATCGGAACAGACAATACAGCTTACCCTTTTGTGAACGCATCGTCTGCAGGCGCTACGGCATCCGCTAATTTTTTTAATGAGCTTTCCCAAACAAATGAAGGCACCCTGATACTCCCCTCACAGCCATTTACCGCAAGGGCCGCTAACTATACCGTGTTTGTAAGGGCAGTGGACGCCGCGGGTACAGTTGGCACCAAGGCTTACTCCCTTATAAATAACCTGGTTAACAACAGCTTCGGTGCATCGGGCAGTAACCAGGTATGCTTAAACGGCCAAAATAAATTAAGTTATAGCGTTGATGTCAACTCGCCAAACGGCATTCAAAAAAATTACCCCGGTTTAATTTACAGTGTTACCTGGGGCGATGGGTTAAGCACCAATTATACGCTTTGCGATATTGTGGCGGCCGGTGGCTTTATAGATCATACTTACAAAAAAGCATCCTGCGGCAACGTAGCAAACGGGCTGCAAAACGTTTTCCAGATAGACCTGCAGCCAACAAGCCCTATCTGCGGTAAATTGGGCACACCGGTTACAGGCTACGCGCGGGTGATTGAACCGCCAAAAAATATTATAGGCGCCGACCAAACTGCGTGTACTAACACGCCTGTTACATTTGGTAACAGGTCTATCCCCGGGCAGGATCCAAACAGTACTTCGTTTGATTGTACAAACCAAAATGCCTTATATACCTGGGTGGTGGATGGTGTGGTTGTTGCCGTAAATTACCCACTGGACAAATCCCTTGAATATACCTTCACTACAAACGGCCAACACTTTGTGGGCCTGCATTTACAAAACGGAAATAATATTTGCGAGGTAAAGGATACGGTGATCAACATCTGTATTCAAAACCCGCCAAAGCCAAGTTTTACTTTGCCCGGATCAACCATTTGTACAGCCGGCTCGCTCATCCCTGTCAATACCTCGGTGGTTGATGAAAATTGCGACCCTAATACTACTTATACATGGCGCGTTACGCCAAGTACATTCAGGTATATAAACGGTACAAATGCAAATAGTAAAGTACCAGATTTTGATTTTAACACATCGGGAGTATATACCGTACAATTGGATATTACCACACAAAGCTGCGGGTTGGTATCGTCAGCCCCACAGGACGTGGTAGTAAACTTAAGCCCGGTAGCCAAGCTTTCTGCCGATGCCCTCATCTGCGGAAAAGACCAGGTTGTCTCATTCAGCAACACAGCCACAACCACTAAAACAACCTTAACGGGAACATCGAAAGCTTTGCCTACAACCTACACGTGGACGGTTACCGGCGGAGCGTTCAGCTTTGCAAACGGCACAACAGCAAACAGTAAATACCCGGATATCATATTCAGCGAGTACAAAACCTACACCATTACGGTAAACCATACCAACAACTGCGGGCCTGCTTCAGATACTCAACAACTCACTTTCCAGGAAGCTCCAATTATAAGCACCGGCGGCGACCGTACCATCTGCGAAGGCAATTCAACGTTTCTCGATGCTAATGTCACCGGAGTTTACAACAGTTTTCAATGGGTTGGAGGCACGGGGACGTTTAGCCCCGGCCGAAATGTAATGAAGCCAACTTATACGCCATCTGCCGCAGAGATAGCTGCAGGGACAGCTACCATTAGCATGGAAGTAACTACCAGCCTGGCACCGCCCTGTAATATAATTTCGGCGCCTGTAATTATTACTATTACCCGTAAAGACAATATCACCAGCCCCAAAACGGCTGAGGTTTGCACAGGTGCTAACTTCAATTACGCTATCACGTCACAAAACCCTGTTTCTACCTACAATTGGACAGCGAGTATTTTCTCAGGAAGCGCTACGGGATTTGGCGCAACCGGGAGCGGCGCAACCATAAATGATGTGATCACAAATACCGGCGCAACCGATGCCGTAGTTAAATATACCATCACCCCTACTACCAATGGCTGCCCCGGCAACGCTATCGACTTATTGGTAACAGTTAGCCGCATACCTGCTTTAACTGCCACGCCACCGGCATCCCCAATTTGCAGCAATCAGCCAAATGGTATTGTGCTTAGCTCCTCCACACCTGCTACTACTTACACCTGGACGAGCGTGGCATCGGCAGGCATTACAGGCAATACCGATCAAACGTCTGCGTCGGCTACACTTGATGATATATTAGTGAACACAAACACGGTTTTTGGCACTGTAAAATATACTATTACGCCTTACCACGGTACTTGTTCGGGCCAGCCTGTATCGGTAACTGTAACTATTGCACCATTGCCAATAGCTGCTGCTGCCGGGGCTGACGAATCCATCTGTGCCGGCCCCACCTATACGCTGCAAGGTAACGACCCATCGCCCGGCACGGGAAAGTGGACACTCGCATCGGGCCAAACCGGCATTACATTTTCTGATGCTACCAAACCAAACGCAATTGTAAGCGGCTTACAGCCGGGCAACGTCTACCAGTTTGTTTGGTCGATAAATACCAGTCCAAACTGTTCACCATCTACCGATATGGTGAGTATAACTACCGATGTACCAACCGTGGGCGGCACAATTGCCGGTTCTGTTTCGGTATGTGCAGATGCCAATGGCGGCTTCCTTAACCTTTCGGGCCAGTTGGGTAACGTAGTAAGTTGGGAATCTTCTACCGATGGCATTAACTGGGTAACTTTACTAAACACCACCGACCAATACGAATATAACATGCTTACGCAAACAACACAGTTTAGGGCGGTTATACAAAACGGCGTGTGTAACGTGGTGCGTTCATCAATTGCAACTATAACGGTAAACCAGCCTGTAATGGCGGCAAGTGGCGGCCTGCCTTTAACTACTTTATGCAACGCCACTAGCATTACCTTAAATGGTAACGACCCAACGCCGTTTGCGGGGGTATGGACACAAACCGGTGGCCCTCCCGCCGTATTTGCCGATGCAACCAATCCTAAAACCCAGGTAACCGGCTTAGTTGGCGGCAGTACCTATAAATTTACCTGGACAATAAAAGGAACCGCTCCTTGCCCCGACAGCCAAAATGAAATTACTGTTGTAAACAACCCGGATGTAACACCTAAATTTATATCCAATTTTACCAACACCGTTTGCGGGCCGGTAAGTGTTGAGTTCACCAATACATCTACCCCTGTATTTACAACAACCACTTATCTATGGGATTTTGGCGATGGTACCGGAAACTCTAACGAAGTGAGCCCGCAGCATACCTTTTTACCACGTACAGATGGAAGAGATACCACATATACCGTATCATTAAGCATTATCAACAACTGCCTTCCACGCCCTGCTTACACCATGCAAATAACCGTTAGGCCTGCGACACCGTTAGCATCTTTGCTGCCCGAACGGCTCTCGGGCTGTGGTTCTTTGGCCATTAAAGTTAAAAACACATCGCCTGGCAATAATAAGTTTTACGATTTCTTTGTTTATGATGGCAATGTGAGAATATTCCAAAAACATGTGTTTGATAAATCGGATGTGACCTTTGACCCACTGGGCCCACCACGTAACGATAAGTTTTATACCGTTTATGTGATTGCAACCGATCTTTGCGATAACACCTCGCAGAGTACAGCCATACCCATCAACATATTCCCGGCAACGTTTGTGCCCCTATTTTTCCCTAAGGATAATAAGAGTGCCGCCTGCTATCCTTTCACGGCAACGTTTGTAAATATTTCCTCGGGCGGGGACACATTTTTCTATCGCATATTTGACGAAAATGGTGTAAAGGTTGACGAGATACAGGGCAGTAAGACCGAACAGCCCTATACCTTTGCAACACCGGGTACATATTTTGTAAGCATTGTGGCCCAAAACCCCTGCGCCACATTCGAATCTACCGACAGGATAAAGTTTGAGGCATACCCACAACCACTGCCGAACTTTGATGCCGATATACCAATCGGCTGCAAGGCAATAACCGTTCACTTCACAAACACAACGCCGGCCAATGGCATTACCAACCCGCAATCGTTAAGTTACGAATGGGATTTTGGCGATGGCACAGCGCATTTTTTTGGTTATACACCGTTGCCGCACGTTTATGGCTATAAAAATTCGCCATATACGGTTACCCTTAAAGTCACTAACCTGGCTACCGGTTGTGCCAGTGAGATCACCAAAACGGAGTTTATAAAAGTTAATGGCGCACCTAATGTTGATTTCTCGGTCAGCCCGGGCTTTATCACCAGGATACCGAATTACCATTTCGCGTTCGACGATCAAACATCGGGCAATCCGGTAAGCTGGAGCTGGGATTTTGGCGACAAAACCTTCTCTACCGAACAAAACCCGGCGCATACCTATATAGATACCGGCACTTATAAAGTAACCCTTAGAGTAACGAACCGCGAAGGCTGCGACAGCGCCGTATCGCACAACGTACAAATTACGGGTGTGCCGGGGCAGCTTTATATCCCCAACGCCTTTATGCCGGCCAGCAGCACTACCGAGCTGCGCACCTTCGTTGTAAAAGGATCGGGCATAGAGAGCTGGCACTTGCAGATATTCAACAACTGGGGGCAGCTGGTTTGGGAAACCACCAAGCTAGATGAGAACGGGCGACCTGTTGAAAGCTGGGATGGCCTATATAAAGGTGTACCGGCGCAGCAAGGGGTTTATATATGGCAGGCATCGGCCAAATTCATAAACGGTTCCGATTGGAAAGGCATGCAATACGGCCCCAACACCCTGCCGAAACGAACGGGCGTAATACATTTAATAAGATAGCGATGATGAAGGGAACGAAGAGATTTTACGCCTTGCTGTTGATTGCCCTATCCGGGGGCCTGCGTTTACAAGCGCAGGATCATATGTACTCGCAATTCTTCAATTCGCCCAATTACCTAAACCCGGCTTTGAACGGCCAGTTTGAGGGCGATTTGCGCATGAACCTCATCTATCGCAACCAATATTCGTCCATTGCGGGCGGGGGCTTAACCTATCTTACCGCGTCCATCGATTATAACGTACCGCGCTTCGGCGGCGGCTTCGGGCTGATGTTTACCAGGGGCAGCGAGGGTACTGCTTACCTTACCAAAAATAATATCTCGGGTATATATTCCTATAGCATCGGCAACGATAGTTTCGTACTATCCTTTGGCTTGCAGGCCGGCGTAACCAACCGTGCCGTAGATTATACCAAATTGATCTTCAGCGATCAGATAGACCCCCGCCTGGGTTATATCCCCGGCTCGGTAAGCGGGGCCGATGCAGCGTTGTTCAACAATAAATTCTTTTTCGATTCGGGTGCCGGCCTTAACCTCACCGCAGGCAATTTCAACATTGGTGGCGCCATGCAGCACATTAACCGCCCCAACGAATCGTTTACCGGCGTGCCGGCCAAACTGCCCATGCGCGGGGTTTTCCATGCCAGTTACCGCTACAACATAACGCAGGACGACAACCTGGATGAGGACCAAAAATCATACGTCATACCTTCGGTAGTTTTTTATAAACAAAGTCAGGCGCAATCTTTAAGCGTGGGCTTCCAGTACAAACGGCGCAGCATTAACGCCGGGCTGTGGTACCGCAGTGGCGGCCTCAGCAACGGGCCAAGCTCTATAGTAGTATCTTTTATATTCGACCTGTTCATCAACCGCGAGGGAGCCGAAAAAATGCGGCTGGGGGTAAGCCACGATGTACCATCGGGCCGCGGTCTTAACTACAGCAATACCAGCGGCACTACCGAAGGCAGCATTGGGTACGAAACCACCCTGCCATACCGTAGTAGCGACTACAGAAAATTCAATGGCGCACGCCGGTGTTATGATTTTTATTAAATTTGCAAAATATCAGGGCTATAAAGAGCTATAATTCAGAAAAATGCAAACGGTTAAGGACCAATACCTAAAAGAGGAACAGGCAAAGAAGAAAAAAGCGAAAAGCAGCGTATGGATACTGGTTGCATTAGGTATTATATTCGCAATAATTCTTGTAAAAATAGCCACCTCCAACTCGGTAGGCGTTTTTAGCGGGTTACCCGATAGCGATGCCGCCTATTCAATGGCCAAAATATACATCCGCCCAACCGTATTGGCCTCCAACGTTTCCTTTCACGACGATGAATACAAATTCGCCAAGAAATCGGATTCGGTTTATGTGATAAAATCGTCCTACTCTGCCGTAAGCAGCAGCGGCGAAAAAACAACCACGCACTTCACCATCGCCATGAAATATATGGGCGGCGCAGCCAACCGGGAAGAGAGCTGGAAACTGCTTGACCTTAACCAGGAATAGCACCTAAACGCCATAATTATTTGGATACCCAGAAAGATTACATAGTTGATGGCCGAGCCGTTATTGGCCGGGCGCAATACCAAACCCTCGTAAGCAGCGGCGGCCATTCCATCATTGCCGATGAACCCTTAGATGAAGGCGGTACCAATGTGGGCATGTCGCCCTATAATTTATTGATGGCCAGTTTGGCCAGCTGCACTGCAATTACCCTGCGCATGTACATCAACCGAAAGATGTGGCCCATCGAAGAAATCGCGGTTGACCTGCAAATGTACCGTACCGGCAGCGGTATCCTGATAGAAAGCAGCATATCATTTAAGGGCGAAGCGACGCACGAGCAGCAAAAACGACTGGTGGCTATTGCCAATGCCTGTCCTATCCATAAAATACTGGTGGGCAACATCGCCATCACCACCTGCATCGGCATGAGATCTTAATAATTATCCTGGCCTCGACCCAATAGGAATCAAAAGAAAAAGCCGGGGTCACTACTCCCGGCTTTTAACCAAACAATTAAACACATAGAATATTATAATTTGAACGATACGCCCAGATTAACGGCGTAATCGGCAAATGCAGCGTCGCCGTGGCTATTGGTTCCGGTTAGCTGGGTAGAGATCTTATCAGGTACACTTTGAGTACGGTTGCGCACTATAGCAACCGGCACAAACGTGTATATAGAGAATTTGCTGATGCGATAGGTAACGCCCGGCTCTATAGAGGTGATATAACCCGGCCTGCGGAAACCGTTGCTGCCACCAACAAGATCTTTCACTGGTAGGCACTCGTAGCGAATACCCGCAGAGAAATTGAATTTATTTACGCCGTAGTTTGCACCGGCCCTTAACATCAGCTGATCGGGTACGCTCATGATGTCGCTGCCATTGGCCACTGCTTTGGCGCTTGGCGTGCCGCCACGGGCAGAAGATACGCCGTTAAGCTCGCGTGGGCTGATGAGGTAGTAAAAGCTGCCATACAAGCCAAATTTATGAGAGAAGTTATAGTAGGTGTTGATATCGGTTGTGATACCGGTACCGCCATCGCCTAATTGGATAGATTGATCTACAGGGCCGAGGGTTTTAGCGCCGCCTGTGCCGGTGTTGTAAAAATAATCCTGATAGGTGTAGCTGCCTGTAGGCAATTTAAGGCCCAGGCCTATTTGTATATTACCCTTTTTTGCTTTGGCAGGATTAAGCAACCATGCATAAGCTTTCAGGGTAATATCGCCCACGCCGAATGAATGGGTAAGGCGGCGTTCTTTGCCACCGTGCTCATAAAGCGACGAGCGGCTGTTTGCCAACACCGGGATGTCCAATGAGAACGACCAGCGGTTGTTGAAGATGCGCGTAAGCGTAAGATCTTGCGCGTATGAATGGTTGATTACATTAGTACCTAATTCGATACGTTGTTTTTGCTCTTCTGAGCCAACGAAGTGCTTGTATGAGCGGTAGTAACGGCTATTGCTGTTAAACAGCCAGAGGCCGCCGGTAGAATTGCTATCGGGATGCTCATCCATATTGCAGAGGCCGCCGGTACTGCGGATGGCCACGCAGCCTTGTGCGCTTGCTTTTGTGCAATTAAGAAGGATAAAAACGGCTAATACAGCCACTAATTTTAAGGTGGTTTTCATGTGTGTTATTGGGGGCTAAAAAAAATGAAATAGGTAAACGCCACCACGCACCGGGCGTGTGTTTGCGGGCTGTTTACAGGTTTATCAATTGGTTAATAATGTTCTGTTTGTTTATGCTTTGCAAGAGAGAACAGGCTAAAACCGGAGGGCGCTTCTTTGAGGGCAAACCATAATGCCAGTATAGATCCGTAGCTGCCGCCGCGTTCTATCCACTCGAATGCTTCGTAGTGCGGATAAAACAATTCGGTGGATATTTTCCAGATCAATAATACGAGCAATATATTCCTGATGGGTTTGATAAGCACGATAAGGGCGGCGGTAATCTCAAAAACGCCTGCAAATACAGCCACTTTAGCCGGATGCGAAAACCCAAGCGAAGCGTACTGGTTAAGCAGCCCTTTCTTTTCGATGATATTGAGCCAGCCATGGCCAAGCAGCAGCATAAATACCACCATCCGCAAACACCGGCTTACAGTTTCCAGTGTTTGTGGTGTGGCTGCAGCGGCGGCATCTATCCTGGTAAACAGCTCCCGCCAGTTTTTTATGCCGCCGGATAGTACCAGCAGCGCCAATGGCGCACCGAAATTACCGGCACGCTCAATAACTTCTGCAAATGGCTCACCCGATAAAGGCCGCAAGAATGCTGTCATAGTACCCCAGCACACCAGCCATAAGGCAATGGCGCGTATAGGATAAGCCAGCATCATTACCCCCATCATAATATCTAAAATACCAACCCAGGGCATCAATGCATAGGCCGTTTCTTTCCCAATGCCGAATACGGCAAAGTAATTACACCATATCTCTTTAGTTATGATGCCGAATGCGCCATGGCCTATAAAACACATAGCAACCGCTATGCGTAAAATATAATGAAGCCCCTGTTCAGTTCTCACGATTCAGTCTCTCTTTAATTCTCTCTCTTGCGATTATATTAGTTTGCGCCGTCGGTTTTGGCGCGGTTTACCGCGTAAGTGCCTACTTTTACGCCGGTAGCCAAGCCAACGGTACAGTCGTTACGGTAGTGGATGCCACCATACAACCTGGACATGCCCGCCTCGTTTGCCATCGTCATAAATTCCGTAGCACGCTCGGGTACCAGATAGCCCAGTACCGTTGCCGCTGCACCACTAAAAGTAGCGTGGCCCGATATATACGACGGAAAGTTTGGTATGCCTGTAAGCGTTTTTATACCGGCCACCATTTGTGTTGGGCGCGGGTTAAAATAAAAGTATTTGGTATCCCAGCATACGATAGCTGCATCCATCTCGGCCATATTAAGCAGGGCCAGGTTGCGTGCCCAGCGTACTTCGCTCCAGTTATGTTTTATGAATTCTTCCGCGGCAATAGCATTCCAATGGCCCGGAGGCGTTGTTGTGCCTACGCCGTCTGCCCAAAACGCAACAATGCGCTCATGGTCGCGGCTATGGTCGTTACTCATGGCCATTACCTCGTCCACATCTTTTTTGTACTCGGCGGTACCTTCCTTATAAGGCGCAGCGGGGCGAACGGTTGCTACATCTGCAGCGGGCATCAAAATAGGCGTAACCTTAGTGAACAAGGGCAGCATTGGAGGGCGGTGAGGTGTTTCCAGGCTTATCCATGGGGTGTTACCCGCAGCGGTAGCATCGGTTTCGAATTTGGTCCAGTCGGCTTGTGTGCCTATAGCTGCACCGGCTTTATCTGTACGGGCACGTGCCAAAAACACAGCTGCAACCTGTTTGCCCAGGTTTTCGCCGGCATCCCAGTCAGACCGGGTGTTGGCACCCGACATTAAGCGGTATAATTTTTCTTCGGCAACCTTTTTCTGTATGTAGTCCAAATCACCAGGGAATAATAAAATCATCATCTGGGCAGTTACGCCTGCCACGGTTGCATCCTCGCTTGGGTATGCAGGCAAATCAGATACCGGCACCAACGGCGTTATCTTGGTATCGGTTTTGTAAGGGGCCGGGCGATTGAACGATTTCTTGAATTTCCAGGCCTGTACCAATGCATCGTACTGTGCTGCGCTAACGTAAGCATAAGCGCGGGCAGCGTAAGGCGGGTTTGAGAATGGGAACAACGGGTAAGCCAATGGGTTAGCCGCGCTTGGGAAAGGGTAACTGCCGTCGTCGTTTTGGTATGGCGGCAGGTTATGCTTGGCCACCAGTTCACGCAGTATTTCGTTCCAGCGCAATACCGAGCCTGCGCTCCAGTATTTGATGATGTCTTTTTGCTCGCTGGTAAGGTTCTTTTGGTAGCTTTTTATTTCGTTAAGATCGGCCAGGTAATTTGGCGTGGTAACAGCCTCGGGCGTAGCTACGGTAAATGTTGACGAACCGGTTAAGATAGGTGTCCAGGTATCGGCATTCAAATCGATGTTTGCGGGTGCCAGTGCCGGGTACTCGGTGTTACGTTCGGTAATATCTTTTTTGCACGATGCAGCAAAAAGCGACACGGCCACTAGTGATGATATATAAAGTATTTTTGTTTTCATGATTGTTATCCTCTCCTTATTTTTTTTCCTTTTTAACCGAAAAAACATAATCTATACCGCCCATAATCTGAGTGTTTTGCCCAACATTACGGCCCGATGTTACGTAGCTGCCGCCAACGGTGAACTCGAGGCCTTTGGCAAACTGAGGCATATATTTTACTAAACCGCCTACTGCAGTAGCATTCATACGGTTGCTTGGGAAAGGCATATTGTTGCGGGTGATATCGAAACCGCCCACTGTGGTGTATTTAGTAGCAATAGCTTCTACGTTGAGCAACAAGCTACGGAAACCTGCGCTAACCATAAAGTTGGTAGCGTTTGGCAAGGCAACCTGATTGGTGTAGTGCATCTCGGTAGTGTAGTACGCATCACGATCGATAGTCATGTTACTCCTGCGGATGTACTGGCCTGCGCCCGCAACGAAGAACCTGCCGCGCTGGTAATTGATTAAACCGCGTAAGGCAACGCTTTTGCTGCGGCTGCCTAAAGCGAAAGGGAGATAGTCGCCCTGATAATCGCCAACGGGTATTGAACCTGTCGCGATGGCGTGGACGCTAAGGATGCCGCTACCGATTTGCTCGCGTATGGCCATCCATTTAAAAGCCAGGTTAATATCCTGAAAACCGCGCTGGCCACGCAAGGTGCCTGCACTGGCTTTGGTTTGGATGTATGGCACAAATGCCGAAATATTGATGCGGTTGCTAAGCCCGTAAACCACGCCTGCATTGTAAATATTGGCGCTGATGGTGCCCAGGTTTAAGTTTTCGCGTTTGAGGGTGCCTTCCCAGTAATGATCCCAGCTGTTGTGGGCGTACATGCCGGCTACGCATATGTAATTTTTCGGGATCATGATAGCATCGCTTTCTGTTTGCGCACAAACTGTTTGTGATAAGGCAACGCAAGCAATAATACCAACACAATACCTGTAAGTATATTGTAAAAAGTATTTCATATAAGGCTTTTAAGAGTAATTTAATTAAGGATGAACAATGAGCATTTGGCCTCCGCAGCCATAATAAATGGGCGGAGAGGGTGTGTAACCGTTAAAATCGTACTTGCACGTATGGTTTAGACGCAGGGCTAATTCCTACGCCTGTACTAATATTGTACGTGATTTTTTTGGGGGTTACCGGATGTCAAATATATTAACCGGCGAAGTTTGGCGGTTTTCCTGGAGATTCGATGTACGGGTTAGTCAACTTGGCAGATATAGGGTTCTCATGTCCTTTCAATGTTTGGGAGAACGTAACGAAGCTGTAATGCAGGGCAGGCATGTTGTATTCAAAGCCTCCGGATGCTTTTTTTACCGATGATTGCTCTGAGCCTTTTTTGGTAAGGGGTACATCAGATACATCTTTGGCTACGATTAGGTTTGCGCTTACGAGGCGTGTTTTTACGCTGTTGGCAATACATACCAGGTACATGGTATCGCGCGTCATTTTTACACCAACGTAATTGTAGTAATTATCTTTAAGCTGAACCTGGCCCTGTACGTGCTCGTAGTCTGGCCAATCCTGCATCTGGGGCATGTGGACAGGTATTTTTATCTGCACCAGCTGGGTAGCATCTACTTTGTTCTCGTAAATCTGCTTTACCATCTGAGTTTCGGACCGGTGGATGAAATATTGAAAAAAAAGCGTGTAGCCTCCTGCATAAAACAGGTGCACGCTCAATAGCAATATAACAAAAAACCGTTTCACAATATCCGTTGCAGATTAGGGGTATAATTCGGTGGTAAATATATATAAATATTTTTATCTGCAAACATTTTTAACGATTTGTTGTAATAGCGCAAGATTGTTACAGAAAGCGGATTTCAAATGTGCAGATTACAGATGTGCGGATGAGCTACGGATGTGCAGATGTGCAGATTTCAGATGTGCAGATGAGCTGCGGATGTGCAGATTATAGATTTTTTTCTGAACCTTGATTCGCTTGATTTTAGGATGCTTTGAACGCGTCGTCCTTTCATCTGAAATCTGCACATCTGAAATCTGAAATCCACGCATCCATTCCTTTTCATCTGCACATTTGCACATCTGAAATCTGCACATCTAATCAGGGTTTATATATCGCCACCCCTACTCTCGAATCGGCGCAGCCATAATACAAGAACCATTTGCTTTTGAAATATACCAACCCTTCCATAAACACTGTACCGGCCGGATACTGCCCGCTTTTTTCAAAAGCCTCCTGCGGCACGAAGAAAGGCTTATCTAACCGACCGATGGGCTTGGTTGGATCCGTTGCCGAAAATATTACCTGCCCGCCGCAGTACGAGTTGGCGGTATAGTTTTTATCCCCGTAGGTTGCGTTGTTTTTACCGTTGTATAATAGTACGATACCCTTGGCGGTTACGATAGCCGGAGGGCCACATTCGGTAAGGTCGCTGTCGAAGAAGTTGCGGCGGGGCGAGATGAGCGGCCTCAGCGTACTATCCTTGTTTATCAGGGGTGTCCAGTTCACTAAATCGGTAGATGTGGCGGCGTAAACACCGGTTTCGCCCCAGTATATCCAGTATTTGCCCTTTATTTTGGCGATGACTTGCTTGCCGTTTACCAGCTTGGTAATGATGGAGGCCGATTTGCTGGCTATCTTATGGAACTTGCCTTTGTATGCCTTACGGAATATAGGGCCATGCTTTACCCAGGTCTTGAGGTCCTTAGAGGTGGCAACGCCCAGGCGCGGCATATCGTGGTTCCATTGGGTGTAAAAAACCACGTAGGTGCCCTTGGCCGTCATGGCTACGCGGGGGTCTTCGCAACCGCCCGTCCACTCGAATTCTTTTTGGCTATCGTTTGATGGATACAACACCGGCACCGGCGAGCGTTTTACGCTGATGCCGTCCTTGCTTTCGGCCAGGCCCAGGCGGGATGTGCGGCCCCCTATCCCGGTGCCCGATTTATCTTCGGCACGGTACAGGATATATATCTTACCATTTTTAATGGTGGCGGCGGGATTAAAAGTATCGTTGCTTTCCCAATCTACGCTGCGTTTGTACATCGGGTCGTTGAAGCGGGTTGTGGTATCGGGACTAATCAAAGGGTTCACCCCCGCCGGCCGAACGAACGGACCGAAGGCCCAGGCAGGTAATTTGGTTTGCGCGTTGGCAGCAACTGTAAGCAACAACAGCAGGCCGAAGGCCTGAAGGGTTTTATAAAAGGTCTTTATCATAGGTTTATCGGTTCAAAAGATTAAGTGCAGTATAATCCAGGCAAACATATCCCATCGAAGTCCTTCCACTTCATCATTCATTATTGGGCGTTCGGTGTTCGATATTTAATAAGCTCACAAAGGCATCAGCCGTGCCAGGTAGCCATCCATATCGTCCTCATCCAGTATCTCTATCGCCCAGCCTTCTTCGGCGGCAAATTGGATCAGCGTATCGGCATCTACATACAGCCATTGAAACCAATCGGTTTTTTGGCCCTTGTAGGCATACTGGTACCATACTTCGCCGTAATAATTACCGGCGGGCGGTGCACCATCGTACAAATAAGCAATATCAGATGAATCGAATAATAATTGGCCGCCCGGGCACAAGAGTTGCATGGCGTGCCGTAAAAATACACGTAATTGTTGGATATTCCCGCAGAGGCCAATGCCATTCATCAATAATAACAAGGTGTCGTATTTTTCTCCGGCGTAGCCGAATATATCCTGTTCTATGGCCAGCTTAACGCCTCGATCCTGCATTATCTGCACCGCAAGGCCGGATACGTCCATCGCGGTCACATCCGCGCCGCGCTCCTGCAGATACAAGGCATGACTGCCCGCGCCTGCGCCTATGTCTAAAATACGGCCCCGACAATGGCTCAGGGCCAGTAATTCCAGATCGGGCATTTCGGCTTCGGTACGGAAATACACGTCCAGCGGCATCTCCTCTTTGGGGCCGTATTTATTATGGATGAAAAGCTTTGAGGCCTGCCTGCCTTTATAGGCATCGTACAAGGCCTGCCCGAAAATATCTTTTGCCAATTGTTATGGGTTTTAATGAGGAGTGTTCGAAGGGTTTTTTATTCCCCTCAAGAGAGGGGGCGCGATGGATTGTGTGGTGGCGGGGGGTGTGTTCGCCGCAATGCAATAGCGCAATGCATAATGTACAAACACACCCCTCCCCCCTCTCAAGAGGGGAATCGCACATTCCCCCGCTTTTTTGCTTATTTCGAACACCATTGGTTTTTACCCCAAAGGAAAGCATTGTAGGGTAAAAATGGAAGTTATTATAATTGGAGGTTTGTTTTATCACAGAGGCACACAAAGCCTTGCAGGTGGTTAAGTTGGCACGCGAAGGCGCGAAGACGCAAAGATTTTTTATGCTTTCCCTCCTTGGCGATCTTTGCGGCTTTGCGTGAAATTAAATCGGTGAAATTCGATTTAATTCGAAAAATTAGTGTTATTCAAATTCATGCGCCCTTGGCGGTAAAATAACGCGAATCACTTCACCAATCCTCATCGTGGAAACACTGCATATCAGCCTTTAACCATACCCGAAAGCAACGAATATGTTTGTAACATTTTTAATACAGATTAAAAAAATACTTTATCTTTATAGCCTAATTAAGTTATAAACTATTGTTCAAACCGCTGTTTCAAAGCGCCGGTATTTGCCGTAATGCTTTCAAAACAACGAAAAAAAGTTCATGCCAATGGCCAAACAAGGGCAAACCAGCCTTTTTTATCAAATTTTTAACAATAAGTACTTCATCCTGGCGGTGTGGATATTCATTGCCGTTTTTTTTACTTACAAGTACATCGGCTACGGTTCTATCAACAATTACCTCATTTTTAAATACACGTATTTCAATGCCTCCATGGGGCATAACCTGTATGCCGGCTATCCGCAGTATTATTCGGATACCAACCATTACGGCCCCATTTTCTGCCTTATGATAGCACCCTTCGCACTGCTAACGGACAACCTGGGCATGTACTTTTGGCAGATTTGCAACGTCGCGTTCCTGTTCTGCGCCATACAGTTTTTGCCTTTAAGCACGCTGAAGAAGAACCTCATCTGCATCATCTGCGCGCAGGAGCTCATCATCTCGCTTAAAGAATTCCAAACCAACGGGGCCATCGCCGCGCTGCTCATCTTTACCTGGGTACTGGTAGAGAATAAGAAAGATTTCTGGGCATCGCTGTTCATTATGCTGGGCCTCTTTGTAAAACTTTACGGAGTGGTGGGCGTAGTATTTTTCCTGCTATCCAAACAAAAGAAGCAGTTCATCATAGGCCTGTTCTTTTGGGGCGCGGTGCTTTTTGTATTGCCGATGCTCTTCTTCTCGCCGGGTTTCGTAGCGCACTCGTACGTAGATTGGTACCATTCGCTCATGGAGAAGAACGCCCAAAACGTATCCATGGCCACCCAATACCAGGACATATCTGTAACCGGAATGGTGCGCCGCATAGTGGGCCATCCTATCAACATCTTCCCCATACTGCTCACAGGCGTGGCTTTATTCGCCTGGAGCAGCTTAAAAAACCAACTAGCTACCGATTTGCGCAGTCGCTTGCTCATGCTGGCCAGCTGCCTGCTCTTCGTGGTGTTGTTCAGCACCAGTTCAGAGCATGCTACCTATATCATCGCCTTTGTGGGTGTGGGTATATGGTTCATGAGCGCCCCGCAGCCGGTAAGCAAATGGCAGATAGCCCTGTTCGCATTTACGCTGTACTTCGGCAGCTTGTTCCGTACCGATATTTTCCCGGCCTACATCAAAAACAATTTGATTATGCCTTATGCCCTTAAAGCCCTGCCCTGCCTGCTGGTTTGGCTGGCTATAGTTGGCGAAATGCTTATTAAAAAAACTGTTCCGGCGCAGCCGCTTGCAATAACCTATAACGATACCATAACCCCCACCCCTACAACGATATGAGATACGTACAGGAACGCCCAAAAACCAGGACCGCCCCGCCCCGCAAAAAGGTGTCGGTAGTAGTGCCTGCTTTTAACGAGGCCCAAAACCTCCCCATCCTGATCAAGGGGCTGAGGCAGGTATTTGATACCCTGCCCTACGATTACGATTTTATTTTTGTGGACGACGGCAGCAAAGACGATACCGCCGACGTGCTCCGCACCTTCAACATACAGGATAACCGCATCCATTACATTAAACTGAGCCGCAACTTTGGTCACCAGAACGCGCTTAAAGCCGGTCTGGACTATGCCGACGGCCACTGCGTGATATGCATGGATGGCGACCTGCAGCACCCGCCACAACTTATCCCTGCCTTTTTAAGCAAGTGGGAAGAAGGCTACGATATCGTGTACAGCAAACGCACCTCTACCGAAAAGGTGTCGCTGTTCAAAAAAACAACCTCCAATATGTTCTACGCGCTGGCCAACCGCCTCAGCGAGATAAACATGGAACCCGGCACTGCCGATTTCCGCCTGATTGACCGCAAGGTGGCCGATGCGCTACTACAATTCAAAGAGATTGACCCCTTTTTGCGTGGCATCATCAAATGGTTAGGCTTTTCGCAGTATGGCATCAGCTACACTGCAGATCCGCGCCACTCGGGCAAAAGCAAGTACTCACTCATCAAAATGATGCGCTTTGCTTTCCAGGGGATAACCTCCTTCAGCATACGTCCGCTTTATTTTGCGGTGTACCTGGGCTTCGGCTTCTCCACCTTAACGGCTATCTTCCTGCCCTATGTGCTGTATTGTTATTACATGGGGCATGCGGTGGTGGGCTATGCCTCGGCAGGTTGGGCATCTATAATGATGTCGATTTTCTTTTTGGGAGGCCTGCAATTGATTATTATGGGTATTATAGGCATTTACGTGGGCAAGATATTCCTGCAGACTAAGTTGAGGCCGAATTATGTGGTAGAGAGCAGCAGTATTAAAGAGCGCCAGTATGATCTTGTTGAGTTTTGATGTAGAAGAGTTTGATATGCCGTTTGAATACGGCAAAAATATTAGTTTCGAAGATCAGATAGCCATATCCGCCACCGGCACCCAAACTATACTGGCCATGCTGCAAAGGCAGCAGGTAAAGGCCACGTTTTTTTGCACGGCCACCTTTGCCCTTGCCCGGCCCGACCTTATCAGGCAGATGATTGCCGATGGCCATGAGGTGGCCTCGCACGGCTATTACCATTCCGAATTCGAGCCTGCGCACTTGTTAAGCTCCAAACTGGCGCTGGAAGCCATTACGCATACACCCGTTACCGGTTACCGCATGGCCCGCATGATGCCGGTAGACGAAGCCGAGATACAAAAAGCCGGCTATGTGTACAACAGCTCCATCAACCCCACCTGGTTGCCCGGGCGGTACAATAACCTCAAAGTATCGCGCACTTATTTTATGCAGGATGGTGTTTTACAATTACCCGCATCGGTTAGTCCCCGCTTGCGGCTGCCGCTATTTTGGCTGGCCCTGCACAACTTCCCGCTGTGGTTTTACAAATACCTATGCCGGAAGACCTACAAAGCCGACGGCTACCTTAACCTGTACTACCACCCCTGGGAATTTACCGATTTGCATGATAAAGCCCGTTTCGGCTTCCCCGGCTACGTAAGCAAAAACAGCGGCGAGGCTATGCTGCAAAGGATGGAAGATTTGATCGGGAGTTTCAAGCGGAATGGCTTGGCGTTTGGGACGATAAGCGGGTTTTTGGAAGGGAAGTAATATTCAAATTAAAATCATTCAGCAAACCTCTTTGTGACCTTTGTGCAAAATCTTAGCGTTCTTTGTGGTTGAAAATTTTACCACAAAGTTCACAAAGAGAGGACCACAAAGAACACAAAGCCAAATTTTATTTCGAACTGGTTTTAAACCGCACGCTCTTTCAAAATAAATCGATAAATTGTGAGCTTAACTCAACCTGTAAAAAGCCCTCACTATTTATGCAAAACACCGAAAACACTCATTGGCCACTGTGGCGAAAAATCGCATTCCGCTTCTTTTTCATTTACCTCGCTTTACAGACCGCGCCCATCACCTGGCTGGATAGCATCCCCTACGTAAGTACCGTAACGCAGTACTACGGTAAGCTTACCGATTGGATAGTGACCGAGGCAAACACCCTGTTTTTGCATGTGAAACCGGTGCTGGTGCCCGAAAACGGCAGCGGCGATACCTCTATGGGCTGGGCAAGGTTATGGACTTACCTGCTGCTGGCCGTGCTGGGCGCGATTATATGGTCGGTAGCCGACCGCAAACGGCCCAATTACACCCACCTCAACTATTGGCTCTGCCTTTTTACCCGTTACTATGTTATTTTGGTGGCCCTGGGCTACGGCATCATCAAGCTGTTTGGCATGCAGATGATTTTCCCGAGCCTGCACCAATTGGCCACGCCGCTTGGCGATTTGCTGCCCATGCGTTTTTCCTGGCTGTTCATCGGCTACTCGGGGCCATACCAGTTTTTTTCGGGAGCGATGGAGGTCTTTGCGGCCATATTATTGCTGTACCGACGCACCACATCCCTCGGCACTTTGGTAGCCACGGGCGTTTTCATCAACGTAATGATGCTGAACCTGTGCTATGATATCCCCGTTAAGATATTTTCGATGCAGATGGTATTTACCTGCCTGTTTTTGCTGGCCAACGAAAGCGGGAGACTGATAAATTTCTTTATACTGGACAAACCCGCCCCCCTCAGCGCCATATACCATTTCAGGTACACCAAAAAGTGGATGCGCATCAGCCGCATCGTGCTGAAATCGCTCTTCGTACTGATAATGATTATCATACCCCTTTACCAGGATTTTAGCGGCGCGGGTCCTAACAAGGTGGCCAAACAGCCCGTTCAAAATGGCGTATATGCCGTAACCAGCTACAAAATCAATAAACAGGATGTACCGCTTTCGCTTACAGACACCCTGCGCTGGCAGGACCTGATATTCGAGAATGGCTACGGCAGCGTAAAATCTAATGATACGCTCTTCAGGAAGCGGTACAACCGCGGCTATTTTGCCTACGGCCTGGATAGCGCGAGCCACATGCTCTACTTCAAAAAACGCTTAGACGATAAGGCCTACATCCTTTTATTCAACTACGCCATGCCTGATAGCAGCACCATTACCCTCAGCGGCCTGAAAGGCAAGGATAGCCTGTACGTAGAACTAAAGCGCACGAAACGCCATTTCCAACTGGCAGAGCGGCAGTTTCATTGGTTGAGCGAACAGAATAGGTAAAGAGGAATAAGTTAATTCAAAAATTCCTTTATAAAACTATAAGGAAACCAATCTATGGCAGACTTTAATTTCCACATCAATAAACAGGACTGGGAGGCATTATTCGATTACCTGCAAGCAAATAATTATCGGATTATCCCTGATATATTTTACCCTACCGAACAGTGTCATATAATTTCCGATTGGAATGATTTTATGGAGCATCACGAGCGCAATACTACCCATTTTTTCATGATCAACGATTTGTTTTCCCTGGAACCAATTGTGGTGAGCCGCAATAAATATGCTGAAGGACCTATTTATCAGGTTAACCAAAGAGTAGGAGGCCCTTATTTAGATATTTCGTATTACAGAGGTTTTGCCGGTGATGCCATCATTCCTTACAGTAGCACTAACCTTTCCTATTACCCGAGATTCATCCATTTTAGTAATTACAATGAATTTAAAGCAAGCGATGAGCTAAAGGACAGCTACAACAAAATCGTCACCTTTATTAAGGCAAGGTGCAAAGCGATAAGGAAAGACAATAAAAAATATTTTATCGGATATGGCGCACTTAAAGAAATAGAGCATCGATTATGATTCGGAAAGGTAGTCCTTAGCTGCCGCAAGGTCCCCACCTGTGGCCCGCATGCCAGGTAACCACCATACAAATCGCCAACCTCTCCTGCCGGGCATTGTCGCGCTATCAAAGACGATGGGGAGAGTCCCCCGCAGGCTCTACCTTCCCCCATCGGATTTTTTTAAAAACCCATAAATTGCGCCAAAAATCGTCTTCTCCTTCTGTTGTAAACATTTGCATCGCCATTTTTGACTAATTGTAGCCCTATTTTGTAATTCAATACAGATAACTTCGCTGAATTAAAAAATGTATAATTCTTATACTACCTAAAACCCATGAGAAGACCTTTGTCATTACTTCCCCTTATTATATTACTTGCTGCTGCTTGCACTAACAAAAACGGACCTGATGGTTCTAAGGCCGTTCCTATGGTAACTACCTTTGCAGGCAGTGGCGCCTGGGGCGCAGCCAATGGCATAGGTACGTCAAGTTCATTTAGCGGCCCGGCGGGCGTAGCTGTTGATGCAGCAGGCAATGTGTACGTTGCAGATTTAGGCAATGACATGATACGTAAAATAAGCCCGGATGGTGCAGTAACCACGCTTGCAGGCGCTGGCGCCCAGGGTTCTGCCAATGGTACCGGAACTTCAGCTTCGTTTTTTGAGCCAATGGGTGTAGCGGTGGATGCTGCGGGTAATGTATATGTAGGGGATCAAAGCAATAACCTGATACGGAAGATAAGCCCGGCCGGCGTAGTAACTACCTTTGCAGGCAGTGGTGTTGAGGGCTCGGCCGACGGCATGGGCACTGCAGCTTCGTTTAGCCATCCATTGGGCTTAGCGGTAGATGCAGCAGGTAATGTGTACGTGGCGGATTGTGTTAACAATTTGATCCGTAAGATAAGCCCGGAGGGTATGGTAACTACTTATGCAGGCAGTGGCACGCAAGGTTCGGCTAACGGTATTGGCACTGCAGCTTCATTTCGTGGTCCTTACGGCGTAGCGGTAGATGCAATGGGCAATGTGTACGTAGCCGATAACGGCAATTACCTGATACGGAAGATAAGCCCCGACAGATTGGTAACTACCGTAGCGGGCAGTGGAACCCGGGCCTGGGCCGACGGTACGGGTACTTCAGCTTCATTTAGCCCCCCTGCCGGCGTAGCGGTAGATGCAGCGGGTAATATATATGTGGGGGATCGCGATAACAGCCGGATCCGTAGGATAAGCCCGGGTGGCGTAGTAATTACCCTGGCAGGCAATGGCACCCCAGGTTCGGCCAACGGCACGGGCACTTCAGCTTCATTTTATTTACCGCAGGGCGTTGCGGTAGATGCGGCAGGGAATGTATATGTGGCTGATACCCGTAATAACCTGATACGTAAAATAAGCAATAAACATTAACAACAGTAAAGTACCTTTTCAATTAGTCAAAGCAGAAGTTCGGAACCACCCGCTGCCCCGCATGCAAGGTAACCACCATGCAAATCACCTACCTGTCCTGCCGAGGATTGCTTCGTTCCTCGCAAAGACGATGGGGAGAGTAACAAAAAAAGCATCCGCTGCCGCAAGTGTCCCCACTTGTGGCCCGCATGCAAGGTAGCCACTATGCAAATCGTCCACCCTTCCTGCCGAGGATTGCTTCGTTCCTCGCAAAGACGATGGGGAGAGTAGCTCCCGTTGCCTCTTCCCTTTATTATTTTCCCCGGTTTCATTTTAAACCCTAAACTGTTTATCTTATCCAACAATTCATAGGCTTGTTGCGTTAATATACCGGCTTAGGCAAAACATCACATGGGTAAAATTTTTACGATAACCGCGGGACTGGAAAATATGGGCGCGCTGCATACCGGCGGCCAGGGCTCTGTGTATAAGGGTAAACGCATCGGCGAAATTTTTGTGGCGGTAAAACTGCTGCCTACTCCCATCTTCGCCGAGGACGAAAACGACAAGCATTACAAGGATTTTACCAACGAAGTTGAGAAGCTGAAAAAGGTAAACGAGGTAGCCAACCCCAACGTGGTGAAGATACTCAGTTCGGGCATTACCGAGAGCGGCTCGCTCCCCTTCATCGAGATGGAATTCATAGAGGGCCCCGACTTAGCCGAGCTACTTACCGAAAAAGACAAACCCATATTCACCATCGCCGAAACCATCAAGGTGGCTTACCAACTGGCCAACGCACTGAGCCACTGCCATAAAGTGGGCGTAAAGCATGGCGATATCAAAAGCAACAACGTAAAGTTCAATGTAAATACCGGCAACTATGTGTTGCTGGATTTTGGCCTGGCTATCATGACCGGCGAGCAGCGGCGCAGCAGTCTGCGCAATGCCGGTGCAGTAGAGTTTATGGCACCCGAGCAAAGCGACGGCAACCTACTACCGCAAAGCGATGTGTACAGCTACGGCATTATCCTGTACGAACTGTTGGCCGGCACCGTGCCCTTCAAACTGAACGATAACGGCCAAAGCGCACGCAACGCCGTGATGATTGCCCACCTGGACCAGGAGCCGCCCAATATGCTGGCCCTCCGCAAAGCCAATATCCCGCCGGATTGGTCTGCCGGGCAACGCCAAAGCGAAATGCAGGTACCCGAATGGCTGATAACCCTCATCTACAAATGCCTGCAAAAAGACCCCGCCGACCGCTATGCCGACGGCACCGAACTGCGGCAGGCCATACAAAACAGCGTACTCAACACAAAAACCGGCACCGAGGGGGCGTTGATACTACAGAACGAAAAAGCCAGCCTGCAAAACCTGCTGCAACAAGAGCAGGAAAAAAACAAGGCCCTGCAGCAGGAAATTGAAGGGCTGAAACAAGCCGCATCGCACAGCAAAACGCCTGCTGCCTTCCCCCCGCCGGTAAACGCCCCCGCCAAAAGCGCATCGAAAGGCTTGTTAATTGGCATTGCCTTGCTATGCATTGGCACCGGCGCGGCTTTGGGGCACTACCTTTCCTCGGGAAGCAAAGCTGCGGCCGTAAAAACTGCTGCAGAAATGCAAAAGCCTGAAAGCAGCGTTTCTAAACCTGCCAGCCATGCTGATACGGTAGCGGCTGCCAAACCATTACCGGTAAAAAAACACGATACAGCGCATTCAAAACCAGCCGCAGCCAGGCCCGAAACCCTGGCCACGCACAAGAAAATCAAAAAAGATACCGTTAAAAAAACGCCGCCAAAAAAGACACCGCTTCCGCCGAAGCAGCCCGTGGTTGCCCAACCTAAAGGCAGCGATGTGGGCAAAGTGTTCTCGCTGTTTACCACCTATGCTTATTTCCATAGCCGACCAGATGCTGCCAGCAAACGCGCAGCAAACATCAACCAATGGGATAACGCCCGCGTCCGCGCTATAGACGACCAGAACGGCTTCATCTACGTTACGTTTACCAATAAAAACGGCCAAACCACTAGTGGCTGGCTCAATAAAAAAGATTTGATAGTAGTTGGCCAGTAGCTTTATTCCAACTGCATTGGCAACAAGTGCCCGTCCGGCTTATTCCTCTTCCAGCAGCTTCTTCAACCCGCCGAAAATGGCCTGCCAGTTACCCTCGGAGTGCTCTTTGGCGGCTTCGTCCTTGATGTTTTCCTGTGTAATCGTCAGCGTGGTTACGCCGTCTTGCTCATCCAGCTTGTAGCTCACCATCTGGTAGTTTTCGGGTTTGTCCTCTGTGCCGCCCATGCTGCTCCAATAGGTGTAGCGCAGGTATTCGCCGGGGATTATCTCCTGTATGGTGCCTTTATCCTGGTAGGTTTTGCCCTCCCATTCGCCGCTCCAGGTAATGGGGCTGCCTTCCATCCATGCCGACTCCTGCATCGTGCCAAAGAAATACTGCTTCACCACATCCGGGTCGGTAAGTCCTTCCCAAACCCTTTCCTTTGGCGTGTTAAAGCTTATGCTGGTTGTTAATTTTATGTCGCTCATGGTTTTATGTTTTATGGGTTGCTTTAATTAACAACGTAAACCCATTTGGGTTTCGCATTAGTTTCCCACGCAAAATTAACGGCGGTAATGACAACGGCATGTAAGGAGGGCCAACCCCACGGTAGTTAATTTAAAATATTGATAGGAATAAATATAATACCCAAAAAAACAGCAGGAAAAGAAGTTTATATTTGGCTTGGGATACAGATTATAAACTTACTTAAACCTTATGACACCCCATTTTCTTAAACGTTTGAAAATTACGCTGGCGGTTTTGTCGGCTATAGCCGTTGCAACAAATGCCACTGCCAACGTCAATGCTATCGATTTCTCCAAAATTCCGGATGCCGGCAAACTGGAGCCACAAATTACTTTCCTCAAAACTAACTACCGACTTTACAACCATTGGGTACACGATTGGCAGTACGATATCCCTAAGGAAAAAACCGTGAACACGTTGGTATCGCTTTACCAGGCGCTGGAAAAAAACACCGCCAAAAACGAAGAGACGTACCTGCTGCTTGGCGATATAGCCCATTACCTGTACAATATGGAAGTGGAAACGTATTACCCAAAAGCTGTTGACAATTACCAAAAAGCGCAATCCTTGTCCCCTAACGATTACCGGGCATATTGGTTCCTTGGCAACCACTATTCCCTATCGGCCAGGCAAATGGACGCATTTGGCGCTTATGCCATCGCCCTCAAACTGATGCCGGCTGACGCCAAAAGCCCCGAGTTCTGGGCAGATTACTCTGTGGCCTGCGCCAACGCCAGCATGATAAGCACTGCCCGCTATGCTGCAAGCAGGGCCACCAAAATAGACAGCGGCATGCAGCACCTGGAGGAGCAATTGCTCCAGGTAGCTGCCAACCGGTATAAGATAGCCTCGCCGGATACCACCCTGCAAAACACCGATATATGGACCTCCTACAAGAAAGACGGCAAAGTGGTGTTCGATAACTGGCTGATGGGCATCAAAGTAGGCTTAGATAGCACCTGGGGACTCACGGCCGGCGAATATAAGGACCATCAATGTTACCTCGTTTTACAACCGGCGCGGGCTACCGATGCTGAAGGACGAAAAATTGGCTATACGATGCTGTTTATGATGAAACAGGCACAGCCCGGCGAAACTTTACAGGCTTACCTGGATAAACTTACTTCTAAATACACCAACCGCAAGCCGGTAACCTTTACGGCAGGCGGCTTCACCAGTATGCTGGCTTACGAAATAAACGACCCGGCCAGCTACCGCGACATAGGCGGCGGGCATTTTTACGAACTGGCGATAGAGCGCGATGCCCCCGAGTTCCCGGGCATGTTGCTGGAAACCCCTACCGAATCGCCCACAAGCAACGACAACAGCGGGCAGATAAAATACTACAAAGCGCCCCTGAAATTCGCCCGCGTAAAAGGAAAGATATTTTACCTGATACTGTTAGATACCTGCGGCAACATCTTCGACCAGTCGGTAAAAACGCTGCGCGATTTGTTGGGCAACAACGTAATCATCGAATAATGACAAATTAGGGTTCCATCATAAACCCTTTTGGAAATCCTTTATGAATACCCAAATTACAGGCATGAAAAAATCGTTTTCGCTTTTACTCTTGTTGGCGATGCTGTATGCCTGCACTCCTCATAAAGAATTGAAGTGGGAAGCCATTGGCGATTCCATTACCTACTCCAACGGTCGGCCCGAGGCCTCGCTGCACCGAATCAGCAAGGGCTATATGGATGATGTGGTTACGGCGCTGCCATACGTGCATTTCAATAACCACGGCTACCCGGGCTGGACGGCAAAAAGCATGGCCGAGAACATCGAGAAAATCGGCATCGAGAAGGCGGATATATACTCGATATTCCTGGGTACTAACGATTGGTGGGCTGGGCTGCCTATTGGTACCCTGAGCGATTACCAGAACAATACGGGCAACCAAACAGTATATGGCTGTTACCGCACTATCATCAACAAAATACGCAGCTTAAACCCCGATGCGAAGATTATTTTGATGACGCCGCTGCAACGTACCGAATACGTAGATCTTAACAACCCCAAGGTATTTATACAAGGCCAATACAAAGCTAAGGACGGCGTATTCCTTTCGCAATATGCCGATGCTACCAAAGCCATCGCCAAAGCAGAATCCTTCGAACTGGCCGACCTCTATTACAAGAGTGGCATCAATTTAAAAAATGCAGTAAACTTCCGCCGCCTGCGCAACCCGCAAACCCACGAATACAAAAACTACACCTACCCGGATTACATCGGCATCCCCTACGACCCGGCAAAAGACGAGTACCCCTATCCTGTAGAAGCCATGAACATGACCTACGATGGCCTGCACCCCTCAGACAAAGGGCACGCCGCAATAGCTAAGATGTTGGTAAATATTATGAAGAAGTATTAAGCAGATTGAATTATATTAATACCCTGTTATTGATGCCGCATGGATATACTTGCAGATGCTTGCTTTAAATACTAAAAGTACCGTCGAGCCTATTTCTGGAAAATTCAGATGACTTGCAAGAGATTTGATTTTTTGACGCACATGTATTACACGTCGCTAGGAAGCGGTTATCATCGCGTTTTTACCGAAGAAGTTCGCTTATCACTTTTAGTCAATGGGTAAATTCAATAATTCCTTTTATAAATATTAACGAGTTTGATAACAACAATTGTCAATAAAGCGCCGTCTAAAATGTATACAGGAATTTTAAAAAAAGTGAGCACATAGTATTGCCCGCGAAGCATCATCACTGTCGCAACACCTATACTCATGCACCAGGTTAAAACCAAAAGTGACTGAAATAATATATTTCGAGTTACAATTTTCATATCTAATTGCAGGAATTACAACCAAGTAGGCATGTAACCTCCAACTTATAGTGCGTTATTGTCTTTTTGTAACATTACCTTCACAAATGCGATTTTATTGGCATTATTAGTAATATTAAGTTGAGACAAATCTACACTGTTTAAAGTAAAAAATAGCATCATAGTGGCTGTCGTGTTATTGTTTAAGAATGTGAAGTTACTGGTATAATATTGTGTTATTTTAACCTTGTATATTATTCCAGCCTTTAAATCTACCGTATTTGCAGAGGTTTGCTTTAAAAACAACGTGGCTTTTGTCACATGCCCAGGTTTAATATCTACCCCACCGGAAAGCTCATTGATTTTATCGTTGTCAACAATGATACTATCGGCACCAAACGTTGCAATTACATTACCGTTAGGATCTATCCACTCAGCCTTTACATCTTGAAGGTATCCTACGGCACCGCCAGTATTCTTAATATCAAAAGACTGGCAATAAGAAAGCCGATTATCTTTTTTTGAAATACAAGCAGCATTGTGTGCGTAAAACTTCACCCACGAACCCTTTACAACGCCGTTTCCAAAAAGCAACACCAAAATGGCAATAAATGCGGTATTCTCTTTTAAGAATTTTAGCAACTTTAATTTCCAACCCTCATCTCCTGATTGTGCTGAAAGCGAACTTTTACTTTTTCCCATAATTGTTCTGTTTTTGTTAAATAGCTCATTTTTAGTCGCTATTAGTGATTTCTATCCTTTTCATGTTTTTGCAGTTTTTAAATGAATAATAAGCCAAAAGGGCGTTAATAAAATGTTTGATTTCTGAGTAAAATTATACTACTGATTGAAACCCTCCACCTCCACTAACCTTATTATAAAACTGTTTAAAACTTTGTGCTATCCATTGTGCAATTTGAATAACTGAGTTGTACCGTCCCCTACCACCAAATACTTTGGAGGTGGTTGTGCCAAACGACATTTCGAGAGACCTGTTCCGGACAACATCTCGTGCTTTTGTGAAGCCTTGAAAAGCGCTTGTTTTCTTTAATGTAGAATAATTCATAGTTTTAAGATTAAACGATCTAATTGTGATTTTTTTTCAAAATATGTAAAGTATACCATATCCATATGCTTTATATATATTAGTATAAACTAAATTTATAACACATTTATTATAAGTATGTTATAATAAAAATGTCAATTAGACAATATTAATTTCTACTTAAAAAAACACTCTCCGATTCTTGCCATGGATAAAAAAAACACCTCTCCAATTAATTTAATTTCATATAGTAATAACCAACAAATCCCCAACCCCTTCAGTGCATTATTTATGAGCGACGAGCCGCTGTTGATGAAAACCCAAAACATCTTTTTTTATGCCACAGGGTTAAAAAAAATCACATCCTACACTTCGGCAAAGAATAACCTGCCAGCCGAAGCGGTTTCCTAGACAGTGAGATAATAAAGTTTTCGAATACGAATGTTAAGGTTCCCTTCCATTTTAATCGAATAATTAATAAGCAGAAATTTTCGGTGGTTTTTTCCAATATTATTTTCCAATTTAGTTCATTATGACCCTCCACACCATAGATACAGGTTTTTTTAAATTAGACGGCGGTGCCATGTTCGGCGTGGTACCCAAATCCATATGGCAAAAAAGCAACCCGGCCGATGCCAACAACCTTTGTACCTGGGCCATGCGCTGCCTGCTGGTAGAAGATGGCAACCGGTTGATCCTTATCGATACGGGAATAGGCGATAAGCAAAGCGAGAAATTCTTTAGCCATTACTACCTCCACGGCGATGCCACCATGGATAGCTCCCTGGCGGCGAAGGGCTTCCACCGGGATGATATTACGGATGTATTCCTCACTCACCTGCATTTCGATCATGTGGGGGGGGCTGTTGTTCGAGATGGAGAACAGTTGAAACCGGCCTTCAGGAATGCTATCTACTGGAGCAACCCGCAACACTGGGATTGGGCGGTAAACCCCAACGAGCGCGAGAAAGCATCGTTCCTAACGGAGAATATCCTGCCCATACAGCAAAGCGGTCAGTTAAAATTCATCGATGCTGTGGATGGCGCAAAATTTACCGATGATATCAGCATACGGCTGGCCTATGGGCATACCGATGCCATGATGCTGCCACTGATTGATTATAAAGGCAAAAAGCTATTGTACATGGCCGATCTGTTGCCATCCGTGGGGCATATCCCCTTGCCGTATATAATGGCCTACGATATGTTCCCGATGAAAACCCTCGCCGAGCGTAAAGTATTTTGGAACGAGGCCATTGAACAGGAGTACATCCTTTACCTGGAGCACGACCCGATAAACGAGTGCTGCACGCTGCAGCAAACCGAAAAAGGCATCAAGGTTAAGGAAATGTTTAGCCTGGATAAACTTTGAGATTGCTTTTAATATATGAATAATTATTGCATTTTAGCAATGCGGTTTTTTAACTTTAAGAAACAAAAATATACATTTGCACGTTCAATCCTAAATAACAGAATTGAGGTTTACCTAAATAGATGAGACAACTCAAAATAACGCAATCCATTACCAATCGTGAGTCGCAGTCCCTCGACAAATACCTGCACGAAATTGGTAAAGTTGATTTGATCACTGCCGAAGAAGAAGTAATCTTAGCCCAAAAAATACGCGAAGGCGACCAGGCTGCATTGGAGCGTTTAACCAAAACCAACCTGCGTTTCGTGGTTTCGGTTGCCAAGCAATACCAAAACCAGGGCCTTACCCTTGGCGACTTGATAAACGAAGGCAACCTGGGTTTGATAAAGGCTGCCAAGCGTTTTGATGAGACAAAGGGTTTCAAATTTATCTCGTACGCCGTTTGGTGGATCCGCCAGTCTATTTTGCAGGCCATTGCCGAGCAAAGCCGTATAGTGCGCTTACCATTGAACCAGGTAGGCAGTTTAAGTAAAATAAGTAAGGCTTTCAGCAAGCTGGAGCAGGAATTCGAACGCGAACCCTCTCCCGAAGAGCTGGCCGACATACTGGAAACCACCGTTGATAAAATATCTGATACGCTGAGCAACAGTGGCCGCCATGTAAGTATGGATGCCCCCTTCGTACAAGGCGAGGAAAATACTTTGTTGGACGTATTGGAGAACCAGGAACCCAATACCGATTCGATACTGATAAACGAATCCTTATCCGAAGAGATAAAACGTTCGTTATCAACCCTAACCGAGCGTGAGCGCGAAATCATTGTGCTGTTCTTCGGTTTGGGCAGCAATCACCCGCTGTCGTTGGAAGAAATTGGAGAGAAGTTCAACCTAACCCGCGAACGCGTTCGCCAGATAAAAGACAAAGCTTTGCAGCGCTTGCGCCACACGTCGCGCAGCAAAATCCTAAAATCGTACCTGGGGTAATACTTTTACGTTATACGAAAAAACCTCCGCCAAAACAGCGGAGGTTTTTTTATGCCCACTAGCCCCGTCAGGATACAATATCGTTGCACAGGCAGCGTTTACGCCTTGTCTGCCTAAAGGACTCACAAATATTCCCGATGCCCGATATACGCAAGCTGCTCTGGTACTTTTACAAACCCATCCTTTTTTGGAACAGCGCATTCACCCTTACCTGCCTGGGGCTGGTTTGCTATTATGGCCGCAAAGTGGCGGGCTTCGTGCTGTTTTTTAAGTTGATGGGGTATGTATCAACTACCTTCCTGCAAAGCTATACCGCCAAAAATGTGTACATGTTTTACCGCAACGCGGGCTATAGCGTGCGCCGTATGTATGCCTATACCTACGCTATCGATTTGGCCATATACTTCATTTTGCTAACCATTTGCCTGTTATTAATCAAATGAACAAGACGTTAAAAGTGGATAGCGTGCAGCTGGAATTCGACGGGCGCAAGATATTGCAGAGCGTATATCTCAATTGCACCCAGGGCGAAGTGATTGGTTTGCTGGGCCGTAATGGCTGCGGCAAATCGTCGTTGCTCAAGATCATTTTCGGTACGCTGCAGGCCAATTACCGCTACGTGAGCATTGATGAGCAATTCATACACAAAGGCTATCATCACAACCGCATTGCCTACCTACCGCAGCATAACTACCTGCCGGGCGGCATCAGGATAGAGAAGCTGGCCCGGGTACTGGTAGACCCTATATCGTGGCCCGAGTTTGCTACCTTGCCCATATACCAACGCAATGCAGATAAAAAGATACACGAGCTTTCGGGCGGCGAGCTGCGCCAACTGGAAACCATGATGATCATCCACAGTCGCGCCGATTTTATTTTATTGGACGAGCCTTTCACCCACATCTCCCCTATCCAGGCCGAAGAGTTCAAACCCGTGATACGCGCCTGCGCCAAACGCAAAGGCATCGTGATCACAGATCACCAATACTACAACATACTGGAGGTAAGCGATAAAGTGATTTTATTAGCCGATGGGGTGACAAAACACATCGCGGATAATGAAGAGCTGGTTAGATATGGGTATTTGAGCGGGAAGTAATTAGCTTTTACTTTGTGAAGTCTTTGTTTGCTATAATAATTGTATAGGCTTCCTCATTCATACGCTCTCGTCTATAGCTGTATTCCGCAAACTTTTGAGGGTAAGTTAATTCCGAGGAACTATAAGATAATAGTTCGCCTTTTTTAAAACTCATGACCAGTTTATTTTGGCCGCTTAAACCAGTGTAAATGAAATCAGAGCGGTCGAAATAGAAAAAGTATTGAGCGATATTCTTAAAGCTCTCGTTGAAGTTTATCCGAACGTTCCCATCGGAAATATTGAGGCCGTCTTGTTGGATTCGCCGCGAAGCTGCCCTGATGATTGATTGAGCCGGACTATCTAAAAATAACGCAATCAATGAAGCTTTATAACCAGCATTTCTCGCCCTATCAATAATTTCGTTGAATGTGGCATCGTTAAATACAGTTTCAATCAAAATATTTTTACCGGCCACAATAGCTTCATACACCATCTCCTTAGTCCTGCCCTTGTAAACATCAGTCATCAGAACAGTAAAATCTTGTAATTCGGTTAAACGGCTGCGGATAAATGAAGATTTGCCTGATGCGTTACAACCCGACACAAAAATGAGTTCTGGTTTAGCCATTAACAGATTTGCTTAATAATTGTATCTTTCATTTCAACAGGCATATCGTTCTCATCCATTATCACTTCTACTTCTACCACAAACATCTCCCCGGTAGGCAGTTCTTTGCGCCAGTAGCCGCCATCTTCCTCAAACTGCGCGTAGAATGGGTTACCCAATTCAAACGCACGCTGGCGTCCAAGCTCGTGCATGTTATTCATGTTCTTTAAAAGGCGGTCGACTGTCGATTCTTTTTCCATGGCGAGAGGCATTAATTTACCACACAAAAATGCTAAAAACATTTGTACATAAATAATTACCGATTAATAGCGTGTGATTACGGCAGATAGTTTAATTTGCTTTGACTAAACATTACCCATCATGACCATCCCAATTTACCAGGCCGATGCCTTTACAGATAAGCTTTTTGGCGGCAACCCGGCAGCTGTTTGTCCGCTAACCGAGTGGCTGCCCGATGCCGTAATGCAAAAGATAGCCTTAGAGAACAACCTCGCCGAAACGGCCTTTTTTGTAAAGAACGAAACCGGCTACCTGTTGCGCTGGTTTACGCCCGAGTTGGAGATTGACCTTTGCGGCCACGCCACCCTGGCCACGGCGCACATCATTTTTACGGAACTGGGCTATGATGGCGATACCATCCATTTCGATACCGTTAAAGCGGGCACGCTGTCAGTAAAGCGCGAAGGCGACAAATATTGTTTGGATTTTCCCTCGCGGCCGGCATTCGCAGCGGATGCCCCTGAGGGCCTGATTGCTTCATTAGGCGGGAAAAAGCCTATTAAAGTATTGCGCTCGCGCGATTATATGCTGGTGTATGAAAGTGAGGAAGACGTGGCCGGGATAGTGCCCGACCATTCTGCACTGGCCAAAATAGATACGCTCGGCGTAATAGTTACAGCGCCGGGTAAAGAGGTTGATTTCGTGTCGAGGTTTTTTGCGCCGGGTGCGGGTGTTCCGGAAGATCCGGTTACCGGTTCGGCCCATTGCAATCTGATACCTTACTGGGCCGGCAAACTGGGCAAAACCAAGCTGCATGCCTACCAGATATCTGCCCGCAAAGGCGAGCTTTGGTGTGAGTTGAAGGGCGACAGGGTACTGATGGCTGGCAAAGCGGTTACTTATTTAAAAGGTGAGATTTATGTTTAATAAATGGTGCCTTATTTTATTGTTGCTGCTGGCAAGCCCCGCGGCACTTTTTGCACAGCGGTACAGCATATCCGGTAAAATAGGAGGTTTTAAAAATAACAGCAAAGTTTATTTGGTAGATGGAGAAACCGACAACCGCATAAACAGCACCGTGCTAAGGCAAGGCATATTCCATTTAAAAGGCAATCTAAAGGACGGCCCGATGTACCTTTCTGTCATTATTCGCGAAGGAAAAAACGAGTATGCCTGCGAGGTGTTTGCCGGTGGCGGCGATGTTTCCATTACAGGCAGCAAAAAGGATTTTCCGTACAATATCAAAATAGACGGGTCTGCCGAACAACGCAAGTTTAATGCTTATCAGCAGTTGATGAAGGCGATAAATAAGAAGTCGGACTCCCTGATGCAGGTTTATTTAAAAGTGCGGAACGACAGCATAGCCGCACGACAAGCGGCCATAAATTACAATAAAACGGGCGATGAATACCAAACCATCAACAAGAAATTAATTAATCAAAACAGCAACACCTATTACGCCGCAAAGGAATTCCACAACTACTTACCCCAAATGGGCCGGGACAGCATTCAGCGGGTGTATAGCGGCCTTTCGGGGCATATACAACAGAGCATCTATGGGAAGCGCATCCAAACGTATTTAACTACGGGCGATACGCTAAAGGTTAACGATAAAATTTATGATTTTGAGGCCTATGATGCCAGCGGCAAAAACCACTTGCTTTCTAACTATACGGATAAATACATCCTGCTCGATTTCTCCTCCGTACATTGCGGCCCATGTATTGCTGCGGCGGATGAATTACGTATGCTCACCCAAAAATACAAGGGTACCCTACATGTAATATCCTTCTCGCCCGATAAAAAAGCCGAATGGCTGCAGGGCATTAAAAACGACAAGGCAACCTGGATAAGCCTTACCGACGGCCAGGGCGATCACAGCAAAACATTGCTAAAATATGGCGTGCCGGTATATCCTACCTTTTATATCATTTCGCCGGGCGGCGTAATTATTGAGAAATGGACCGGGTACGAAAAACAAGCAAGCGGCTTGGGCAGCCTGGAACTGCATCTTATCAAATACCTTAAAAAGCCCTGAACAATCAAAAGTTAGTAAATCTATTCTACTTACCGGGTATCAACAGCCCTGTTTTACCATTTTTCATTACGGGCGGCACGGGGTAAATATCATCGCTGGTATTGTCTACCCCATCAACGCCGGCAGAGAACAGGTAATAATTATCGCCGCTTTTTTTATACCTGAAGTTTGGCTGTTTGCTGTGGATTTTCTGTACCGGGTCGTAAATGAAGATCATCTTATCTTCTTTAGTAAGTTCTTCTAAACTATCGGGATATAGCCCATGCTGTACCTTATAAAATTCAACGTTTTTCACCAGGCCATTTAGCTGGTCTTTTGATATGGACGCAAACCTTTTTTGAAAATCCTCACTGCGCGAAAATATACCTAAAGAGGCATAAGCAAAAACAGTAAACAGCACACAGGCAACCCCTATCAAAACAAGTTTACGGTCATGATACTTTATTAAGCCGTATAATATTAAGGCTACGCCCACAAAAGCACCTACCAGGGGTACAAATCCTAAAAGGCCCAATAAATACGGCGGGCGGGCATCGCGGTTATATGATGAAAACATAGCTTAAACATACAAAATACCGCGATAATTTCCGTACCTTAAAGCCTTAATTTTTCGGCACGTACTATATTGTTTAATGCAGCTTACTAAATTAGAAATCAAGGGTTTCAAAAGCTTTGGCGATAAAATAACCATCAACTTTAATGAGGGTGTTACCGCTATAGTAGGCCCAAACGGCTGCGGCAAAAGCAACGTTGTAGATTCTATACGTTGGGTTTTGGGCGAGCAGAGCACCCGCGCGCTGCGATCGGAGAAGATGGATAACATCATTTTCAACGGCACCAAAAGCCGCAAGGCTGCTAACCTGGCCGAGGTGTCGCTTACTTTCGACAACACCAAAAACATCCTCCCTACCGATTTTTCGCAGGTTACGCTTACCCGCCGCCTTTACCGCAGCGGCGAAAGCGAGTACCGCCTAAACGACGTGCAATGCCGGCTTAAAGACATTACCGATATGTTCCTGGATACCGGCGTAGGGGCCGATTCGTACGCCATCATCGAGCTGAAGATGATCGACGAGATCATCAACAACAAGGAAGGTTCGCGCCGCAACCTGTTCGAGGAGGCATCGGGCATATCCAAATACAAGCTCCGCAAAAAGCAAACCTTCAATAAGCTAAAAGATACCGAAGCCGACCTGGAACGCGTAGAGGACCTGCTCTTCGAAATCGAGAAAAACCTAAAGACCCTAGAGAACCAGGCCAAAAAAACCGAACGCTATTACCGCCTGCGCGATCAGTACAAGGCGCTCAGCATTTCGCTCGCCTCCTTCCGCATTGCGGGGTTCAGCAAAACACTGGCAGAGATAGAGGAAAAAGAACAAAAGCAAAGGGTAGAGAAATCGGGCTTCGCCACCAAGATTGATACGCTGGAAGCCGCGCTGCAACAACAGAAACTGGATAGCATTACCCGCGAGAAAAACCTTGCCGCGCAGCAAAAAACCACCAACGAGTTCGTATCAAAAATACGCGCCTACGAGAGCGAGAAACGCATCAAGAACGAGCAGCTGAAGCACCAGCAGGACAAAGAAGCCCGCTTGAAAGAGGAGCTGGAACGCGACACCAACCAGCACAAGCACGTTCAATACAATATCAAACGCCTCAACGAGGAAAAGATGCAGGAGGAAGAAAACCTGCAAACTATCACAGCTAGGGTAGCTGAACTGAAGGCCGCCGTGGATGACCTCCGCCTATCGCAAACCGAGGCGCGGGCAGAATTGAACGAGCTCAATTCGGTTAACAACCGCCTGCAAAACCAGGTGTACAAAACCGAAAAAGATATCGATATCCTCAACATACAGCAGCAGGCCCTGGAACAGGAAAGCCTGCGCAATATGGAAGATGCCAGTAATAAAGAGGTAGAGCTGTCGCACTTTAACCACGTGGTTGCCGAGCTGGATAGCCGCAGCGAAACGCTGAAGAACGAATACGATTTGGCCGTTGATGCCGAAAACAAGCTACAGGAGCAAATAGTAGCTACCGACGCTGAGCTGAAAACCGTTACCGACAGCATAGCCGCCGACAGCCGCAAGCTGGATGCCAAACAAAACGAATACAACCTTACCAAAAGTATGGTGGATAACCTGGAAGGCTTCCCGGAATCTATCCGTTTCCTGAAGAAGAACACCAACTGGGCCAAGAACATCACCCTGTTCAGCGATATCCTGTTTTGTAAGGAGGAGTTCCGCATAGCGATAGAGAATTACCTGGAGCCGCTGATGAACCATTACGTGGTGAACAACTACGATGAGGCCATAGCAGCCATCAACCTGCTTAGCAATTCGTCAAAGGGCCGGGCGCAGTTTTTCATACTTGATAATTACAAAAACGAGGCAGTAGAGAACAGCGTCAATTTAGAGGGTGTATCCATCCCTGCCCTATCCGTAATCGAAGTAGAGCCGCGCTATGCCGCGCTGTGCACCCACCTGCTTAAGAACGTGTACCTGGTAAACGATCATACCGAGCAGGACATCAACAGCCTCCCGCTCCCCGATGGCGTGGTGCTGATAGGCAAAAGCGGTAAGTTCAATAAATCGCGCCATACCATGGCCGGTGGTTCGGTGGGCCTGTTTGAGGGTAAGCGTATTGGCCGCGCCAAAAACCTGGAGAACCTGCTGAAGGAAATAAAACAGGCCGAAACGCGCATTGGCACGCTTAAAAGCCAGAGCCAACAGCTACAAAGCAGCCTGGTAGCCCTAAAAGCATCAACCAAAGCCAACGAGATCAGGCAAAAACAAGTCGACCTGAACAAGCTGAATACCGAGCTGGTTACTGTTAAAACCAAGCAGGAGCAATACCAGGCCTTTATAGAGAATAGCCTTAACCGCAAACAGGATATTGCCAATCGCATAGCTGGAATCAAAAACGATATCCTTACGCTACAACCCGCACTTGTAGAATACCGCACCCAAAAACAAACACAGGCCGACCTGATGCTGGATAAGCAGCAAGAGTTTAACGAGTTGAACGAGATGGTGTCGGTACAATCCAACGCGTACAACCAGGAGAACATCCGTTTCCACCAGCAGCAGAACAAGGTATCGGGACTGATGAAGGACCTGGAATACCGCGAATCGCAACTGGAGAACCTCGACGGCCGCATTATGCACAACAGTGCCGAAATGGAAAAGGTGAAGGTCTTGATAAAAGAGAACCTGCAGCAAACCGGCGAAAGCGACGACGACCTTTTGAGTATGTATGAGCAAAAGGAAAACCTGGAAAAAGCTACGCAGGAAGCCGAACGCGAATACTACGCCTGGCGCGGCAGCATCACCGAAAGCGAGAACGAAATACTTCAGCTTCGCCGCAATAAAGATCAGGCCGAACTGATTGAGAACGAACTGAAAGATGCCCGCAACAATCTTAAACTGGAACTGAATGCTTTAAAGGAGCGCCTTTCGGTTGAGTTTAACGTGGATATTGCCGACCTGCCCGAGACCGACGAAAACCAAACAGAAGACGAGGCCGACATACGCGAGCGCACCGATAAGCTGAAACGCCAGATGGACGACTTCGGCGCCATTAACCCGATGGCGGTAGAGGCTTACAACGAAATGAGCGAACGCCACGCTTTTATACAGGCGCAGAAGAAAGATCTGGCGGAAGCGAAAGCATCATTGCTGGCCACCATACAGGAGATAGACGATACGGCAAAGGAGAAGTTCATGTCGGCATTTACGATGGTGCGCGAGAATTTCATCAAAGTGTTCCGTTCCCTTTTCAACGAGGAAGACAGCTGCGACCTTATCCTGTCAGACCCCTCCCACCCGCTGGAATCGGAGATAGATATCATTGCACGGCCAAAGGGCAAGCGCCCCTTATCCATCAACCAATTATCCGGCGGCGAAAAAACATTGACGGCTACGGCCATCCTCTTCTCGCTTTACCTGCTTAAGCCAGCCCCTTTCTGTATTTTTGATGAGGTAGATGCCCCGCTTGATGATACCAATATCGATAAGTTCAACAACATCATCCGCAAGTTCTCTAAAGAATCGCAGTTCATCATCATATCGCACAACAAGCGCACCATTGCCTGCACAGATATTATCTACGGCGTTACCATGGTTGAGCAGGGTATCTCGCGCGTGGTACCTGTAGACCTTCGCGAGCTGGCCGATTAAAACCAAAAAAAGCGCCCCGGTTTCCCGCGACGCTTTGCTATAATTACAATACTTAAAACTATTTCCTTTTCAACGATTTGTTGAATACCATGCCGCGGAAGTTGTTGCCGTCCATTTGTATGCCTGCATCGTGGGTTTGGTCTAAAGACATTACACGGGTTTTGCCGTTGGTGCTTTGTATCACCTGCCCTGCTACGGTAAACGTGCCGGTTTTAACATAGTTCAACGCGTGCGCAAACAGCCCTTCGGTTGGGTCGCCAAAATCTTTGGTCACGTCGTCAAAGTCCCTTATGCCCGGGTAATCTGTTGTACCAGGTGTCATACCGGCATAATAGCCGCCCTGAGCTAAAGAGTTCTTGGTTTCAAATTCCGGAATATACATCTGGTATTTGTTGATGTCGATATCGAAAAAGCCGACCGGTTTACCATAGCTAGTAGTGCCAATAAATTTTACATCCATTATAGGGCGCAGGTTGTTGATGGTGAGTTCGCTTGCCGATGCTGTTGAACCCGTAATGATGAAAAACACATGGCTCAGGTTCAATGAATAAGGAATGCCTGTTTTTGTGAAATTTACAGCATTGCCCGATACCGAATAATCAAACTGCGAGTAGTTGTATATCTCGCCGGTATCCGGGTCTTTACGTACCTGGTTTTTAAGGATACTGGCTTTGCCGCTGGTTAAAATGCTGTTGAAGTAAGAGCTGTACATCAGCGTGCCGCTTTTTGATGCCGGGGCAATCAGATTGCTCAGGTACTCGGCGGTTGATACATAGCCACCACCATTATAACGTAAATCTACCACCAGGTCGGTGATACCCTGTGCGGAAAATTCGGCAAATGCCTCGTCTATTTTAGGCTTAGCATTAGCCTGCGAGGTGAAGCTATTGAACACGATATAACCTACCTTTTTGCCGCCGCCCTGGTCTATCACCTTATGAACGATTACCGGGTTTATGGTATAAGTGGCCACATTAAGCGTAACGGTGATATTGGTAGCGTCGGGCTTTTTAAGCACCATCGTAATGGTATTGCTGTTGGCATACGCGTTTATCACGAAGTTAAGGTTTGTTCCCGAGCCGCCGTTGCCATCATAGGTTAAGGCAGTGCGGCCGTTTATGCTGGTTATCTGGTAGCCGCGTTTCATCCCCGCTAAATCTGCAGGCGAGTTGGGGTAAACGTAGCGCACGCGCAAATCGTTGTTATCATTATATATCGGCGCGAAACCGAAATCGCCGTTGATACCGTTCAGTTCTGATGATACGGTGCCATCATCTATAAACGAGTATTTAGCCTCGCCCGGCGAAGCCGAATAATACTCGTAGGGTTTGCCCGTATTAGGGTTTATCTTATACTGCGATATAGCGTCCACCTCTTTCTGCAGGGCACTGATATCGTCGGTACCAGTAAAGGTACGGGGCTTAAAAGTGGCGTAATCAGGCAGGCCGTCGTTCCAGTAATATGCTTCTTTGGCATACAGAAAGATAGAATCGCGTATCAAATCAAGCGTTGTGCCTGTTTTAGATGGGCCGATATTGGTATCGTCCGGGGTGGGCGTTTTGCTCTTTTTGCATGATGAGAAAACAACCACTGCAGAAAGTATAGCCAGGTAAAGTATTTTGCGCATATTAATTATAAGTATATGTTCGTTAACGGATTTATCAATAATATATTACAGCCCTGAAATTACAAAAACTCGCTCACATTCAGGTAATCTATTCCGGTTGCCTCGGCACATAATACGTCCCTTTCCGAATTTTCTATCATCAGCAGGTCGCGACGCTCTAAATTATGCTCTTTCATCAGCAAATGCAGCACATCCGGCTCGGGTTTAGGCGTGCTTTCATCCGCAAAATAAGCTACCAGGTAAGGCTCGAGCCCGTGCCATTCCATATGCTTTATTTTGTTGAGCTGCTGCTGCGGGCTGCCATTAGTTACAATGAACAATTTCTTCCGATCTGTAACGGCTTCCTGCAAAAAGGTAAGCATATTTTGGTACAACAGCAACTTCAGCGGCACCTTGCCTGTGTCCATCAGCAGGGCCAGGTTGGGCCTGTATTTTTCGTCTACACCCAAAGTCGCCACCAATTCGTCGAACACCGCATCGGCTCCTTTATGTATATACGTATCTATCATTACATTGGTTGTCTGCTTGGCGTCGGTAAGATCGGTGTACTCCAAAAGATTGGCAAACAGGTAATAAATTTGGTATAGGTAATCCTTCTCGGGATACAGCACGTTATCAAGCTCCAGTATGAAAGCCTTTTTGCGTGGGTCGATGTCGTTATAAGTAAGCCTGGCCATCAAATAGCGCTATGTTATATTCGTTGAATAATAGTTCAGATTGTTTCAGTAGGGTAAACTCATCCCCCGTTAATGCATAAATCGCATCGATGCCTTTATCCAGGCAAAGGGTAAGCATCTCGTGCTGGTAACTTGCCGATGCAGGGTTGGGCAGCCTAAGCAGGCCCATATTCTTTACCATAAAATCGGGCAGGTCGGCGTAATCGCCCAGCAATATCTCCCAGGCGTTAAGTTTGTTCTTTAATTTATGTGCCGAAGCGGATGTAGCGGCGGTTATCAGTATGTTCAAGCTAAAGTATCTACAATTTTGCCATCTTTCATTAATATGGTGCGGTCGGCCATGCCGGCAAGCTCCTCATTATGGGTTACAATGACGAATGTTTGGTTAAAATCCCTGCGCAATTTTACGAATAGTTCATGCAGTTCCAGCGCGTTCTTCGAGTCGAGGTTGCCCGATGGTTCATCGGCGAAAATCAATGCAGGTTTGTTTATTAAAGCCCTTGCCACGGCAACGCGCTGTTGCTCGCCACCCGATAGTTCGGCAGGTTTGTGGGTGAGCCTATCGCCCAGGCCCAGCATTTCCAGTAGCTCTGTAGCGCGTTTCTCGGCATCGGCGCGGGGCACGCCGGCAATAAAGGCAGGCATGCACACATTTTCGATGGCGTTGAACTCCACCAGCAGGTGGTGGAACTGGAAGATAAAGCCAATTTTGCGGTTGCGGAAATCGCTCAGGTGTTTGTTATCCAGCTGGCTAACCTTCACGTTATCGATAAACAGTTCTCCCGAATCGGCATTATCCAGCGTACCCAGTATATTGAGCAGCGAGCTTTTGCCCGCACCTGATGCGCCTACTATGGTTACGATCTCGCCCCGGTTCACCTGAAGGTCTACCCCTTTTAAGATATGCAGCTTCCCGTACGATTTATGGATAGATTGCGCTTTAAGCATGGGGTAAAATTAGTGATTTGCCTTGGAAAAACCGGAAGGGGGCGTATATTAGACTTACAATTATAACCAGCTATCTAAATTACTATGAAAAAACTCATCCTCCTGCTGCTCTTTACCATTCCCGTTGTTGTAAATGCGCAACAAAGCTACATAACCGTAAAGGCTGTGCCTTACTATGCGGATTCAGTACGGCAGAAAGATGCCTATATCGCTTCGCAATGCGTGCTGGATGTTTACTATCCTAAGGATAAAAAGGATTTTGCCACCATCGTGTGGTTCCACGGCGGCGGGCTTACCGGCGGCGCAAGGGAAATACCGCAGGAGTTAAAGGATAAAGGATATGCAGTAATTGGCGTTGGCTACCGTTTATCGCCCAAAGCCAAAGCACCGGCTTATATAGAGGATGCAGCTGCGGCCGTGGCCTGGGCATTCAAAAATATTGCCCAATACGGCGGCAGCGCTAAACATATCTACTTAACAGGCCACTCGGCAGGCGGTTACCTGGCCATGATGATTACCCTGAACAAGGCCTATTTAGGCAAATACGGCATCGATGCTAATAACGTGGCCGAACTGATTCCCTTCAGCGGGCAGTGCATTACGCATTACACCATCAGGCAGGAACATGGCATTAAAGATACCCAGCCAACTATCGACGAATTTGCCCCGCTTTACTGGGTACGTGCCGATGCCCCGCCCATGCTACTCATCACCGGCGATGCCGAAATGGAGCTGCTTGGCCGTTACGAAGAAAACGCCTACATGCTGCGCATGATGAAACTGGCCGACCATAAAAGCACCCGGCTGTTCCAACTGCAGGGCTACGACCATGGCGGCATGCCGGCAGGTGCCTTCCCCCTGCTGCTGAAAGAGATTATAGCCCGCGAAAAGGTGATAAAATAGGGCGGCGGATGCCGGGCGTTATTAGGGACTAAGTAAGCGCGATTATAATATTAAGAGGGTTCGAAAAAGCGGGGGGAATGTGCGATTCCCTCCCTTGGGAGGGCGAAGGGAGGGGTTTATGGACTTCGCTTTCGACTAAACCCCTCCCCGCCTTTGCGCTCAGTCAGCCGCACCCCTCCCGTTGGGAGGGAGTCTTTAATCCCAAAAAAGCACTGTCTTTTCATGGGCTATTCCTCTCAAGAGGGGAATAAAAAGAAAGCTTTCGAACATTCATGGCAATAAATTAACACCCTGCCCACAAATCTATAACCGCTAACCTCCAATCTCTAAAAAGAAAATAGTAGTTTTACCGCAAATCTTTCAAAACACATGAATATCCACGAATATCAGGGCAAAGCGATATTAAAAAGCTTTGGCGTTAGAGTACAGGAAGGCATTGTTGCCGATACCCCCGAAGAGGCGGTGGCAGCTGCACAGAAAATGAAGGAAGACTACGGGTCGGACTGGACGGTTATCAAAGCGCAGATACACGCAGGTGGCCGTGGTAAAGGCGGCGGCGTAAAGCTTGCCAAGAATGCTGAGCAGGTAAAAGAAATTGCAGGCAAGATCATCGGCATGCAACTGGTTACCCCGCAAACCGGCCCCGAAGGCAAATTAGTGAAGAAAGTATTGGTTGCCCAGGATGTTTACTACCCCGGCGAAAGCGAAGTAAAAGAGTTTTACGTAAGCGTACTGCTTGATCGTGCCGCAGGCCGCAACATCATCATGTACTCTACCGAAGGCGGTATGGACATTGAAGAAGTAGCACACAGCACTCCCGAGCTTATCCACAAAGAAGAAATTGACCCAAAAGTTGGCCTGCAGGGCTTCCAGGCGCGCAAGATAGCGTTCAACCTGGGCCTTAGCGGCGATGCTTTTAAGGATATGGTGAAATTCATCACGGCTTTATACAAAGCTTACGATGCTACCGATTCTTCGCAGTTCGAAATAAACCCTGTTCTTAAAACATCTGATAACAAAATATTGGCCGTTGATGCTAAGGTAAACTTAGACGATAACGCCCTTTACCGCCACCCGGATTATGCAGCTATGCGCGATACCGACGAGGAGGACCCAACAGAAGTTGAAGCCAGCAAAAGCAACCTTAACTATGTAAAGCTTGATGGTAACGTTGGCTGTATGGTTAACGGCGCCGGCTTGGCCATGGCTACCATGGACATTATAAAAATTGCCGGCGGCGAGCCTGCAAACTTCCTTGACGTAGGTGGAACTGCCAACGCACAAACCGTTAAAGCAGGTTTCAACATCATCCTGTCGGATCCTAACGTGAAAGCTATCCTCATCAACATCTTCGGCGGTATCGTTCGTTGCGACCGTGTTGCGCAGGGTGTTATAGATGCTTACAAAGAAATCGGCAACATCCCGGTACCTATCATCGTTCGTTTGCAAGGCACCAATGCTGCCGAAGCGAAAGAACTGATCGATAACTCGGGCCTGAAAGTGTACTCGGCTATTCTTTTAAAAGAAGCTGCTGAGCGCGTTAAAGAAGTGTTAGCACTTTAGGTGAGAGATTAGAGGCCGGAGGTTAGAGATTAGCCCGGCGCAGAAATATTGAAAGGGGCTTCGGCCCCTTTTTTATGATGTTGGTTTATGGCATTTATCGCCCGCCGGTTCAAGCGTCGCGTTTGAACCTAGGCGCTAAAGTAAGCGTCCCGCTTACCATACCGCTTAGCAATGTTAGAAACATCAGCATTTAAATCGTGTACCCCCGTTGGCATGTGGTTTCGGTACAGAAATCATAATATACCTGCAAAATCGACTAAAAATCATTTCGTTACGTCAGAGGGCCGTTGACATGTGTGTTGGCTGTGCTGTATTAATCACGTTGTCATTGCGAGCGAAGCGCGGCAACCTCAGAGGACATTTGGCGACGCCGCAAAGCAACGGTGCTTGTCCTATGAGGTTGCCACGTCGCCCCTGCGCTCAGTTCCCTGCTGCTCCTCAATGACAAAAGGGAGCAAATACAGTTAAAAGTCTCTATATAGACCGTTTAATTCTAAACTCAACAAAAAAATCATGTTTCAATATCTCCCCTCCGCCCCTTTTGTTTGCTTTAGTTTCCTTTGAAAATAACATCATCTTTTGTTCCGAATTTCTGATCGGCTCCACTGGATTTTAATAGATAAGAATTACCTCCGTTCATCAGTTGATATTTATACGATTTATCCCATTCATCTTGCATCCAGTCTGATCGTAGTGGGTTTCCTTGAATTAAAATGAATAAGTTGGCAGGGTACTGAGCGGTGCTTTCTTTGTAATGCTTCAATGCAATATTAATCTCTTCGCATTCCTTTAAAGTATCTCGTTTTTTAAAGTAATTTTTAGAAAAGATGAATACTAAAATAATGATAGAAAATATACCCAAGCAAGAAAATAAGATACGGGTGATTGTTCTTTTTACAGCTGCGTAAGTAATGCCTGGTGTTTTAGTTTTTTTGGTAAAGTAAATCATCCCGGCGCCAAAAACCATCAACAGGAAATACACCGGGGTGGGCCATATACCGAAGAAAACCATACAAATATTCAGGACTAACCCTGTCACAAAAAGGACCTTGCCAGTCGTTTTAAATAATCGTTCGAAGGTATAGCTCAATTGTATTATCTATTTTACGCAATATATACTTTCTATCGGCACAAAATCTAAAACAGCCGTAAATCTAATCCCCTAAATGGTCAAGGAATGTGGGGTGGGCCAAACATATCGTCGCCCGCAGGGCCTCTCGATAGACTTCCCGCCGGTTCAAGCGTCCCGCTTGAACCTTAGCGTTATAGTAAGCGTCCCGCTTACTTCACCACTTTGCAATCTTAGAAACATCCACATTTAAATCTTGCGGCCCCGTTGGCACGTGGTTTCGGTACAGGAATAATAATATACCTGCAAAATCGACTAAAAATCATTTCGTTACGTCAGCCGGACGTTGACATGTGTAGGCTGTGCTGTATTAATCACGTTGTCATTGCGAGCGAAGCGCGGCAACCTCAGAGGACATTTGGCGACGCAGCAAAGCAACGGTGCTTGTCCTATGAGGTTGCCACGTCGCCCCTGCGCTCAGTTCCCTGCTGCTCCTCGCAATGACAAAAGGGAGAAAATGCCCTCTACGGAGACTGAAAACTTAACAAATACTTCATGTAATAATATCATGGCACCGCCCCCTTTATCGCTTATTCGCCTAAACAATAACCCTAAAATAAGTGTTATAACTTATATTTGTCTACCTAGTGTAAAATCAACAATAAATAATACATGTTTAAACATCTATTATTATATTTGTATCATAATTCAAAAGAGAAACAAAATTTAAAACATAAAACATCATGGCAACAGCAACAAAATGGGTTTTAGACCCAATGCACTCAGAAGTACAATTTAAAGTAAAACACTTAGTAATATCTACCGTAACCGGTTCTTTCAAAACATTCGAGGGCGAACTGACCACAGAAAGCGAAGATTTTGATGGCGCTGATATCAGCTTTTCGTTAGATGTAGCAAGCATCGATACCAACCAGGAAATGCGCGACGGTCACCTGAAATCAGGCGAGTTCTTCGACGCAGAAACTTACCCAAAAATCAGCTTCAAATCAACCGCTTTCACCAAAGACGGCGACGACTATAAATTAACCGGCGACCTTACCATTAAAGACGTTACCAAATCAGTAACCCTTGATGTTGAGCACGGTGGCGTAGCAGGCGACTTTTACGGCAACACCAAAGCCGGTTTCGAAGTAACCGGCAAAATAAACCGTAAAGATTTCGGTTTGGTTTGGGATGGCGTAACCGAAGCAGGTTCGGTAGTGTTGGGTTCAGATATTAAGCTGATCATCAACGTACAGTTTGCAAAACAAGCGTAAGCAGAGATTAGTGATTAGTTGACTGGAGATTAGTCACTTTAATTATAGAAAGCCATTCGTTTAACGAGTGGCTTTCCTGTTTAAAACAGTTATTCAGATGAGTCTGCATCATAAACAAATATAACCGAGTATTAAACAACAAAACTAGATTTGGTCAAGATAGGCTTTGTGCCCTTTGCGCTAAACTCTATGCCAATCTTTGCGGACTTTGTGGTTAAAATTTTACCACAAAGTCCACAAAGGTAGAAGCACAAAGAACACAAAGCCAAATTTAATTTTTAGTCAGATGCCTAAAATGTTTTCATGATAAAGCCTCATCTATACTCGTTTAGTTTCGGATTTTAAAGATATTAAACACCGTTCGGAATTGCCCGAGTGGCGTTTTGCTTTTATCGCTATTCGTAAGGTAAATATGCTTATATTCGATAGCATAACGCTACATGAAAATAATACCGCTTTTGCTGCTCGCGTGCGTACTTTCTGCGTGTACAAACACTCCCGTTAAAACGCCGGCCCCTATTGCGCAGCCTAAAAAAGTTGCTACCGATGTGATATCAGCTGCAGACACCGATTCTATTGATATATCCACAGATATCAGCGAGAAGAACTTCCTCAAAAAAACTAAAATAAAACGCATAATTAAATACTACCCCGAAATAGATCAGGAAATCCCGGAGCCTCCGGATGAGGCTTATGCTTCAAGAGGGAAAAATGCCGTGTACATACAACCCGATGATGACTACAAGATTATTTTCGGTTGTGAGGCTTGCCAGGATGAGTATTTTGAGCTTTATGCGTATTTTTTATATAAGCGGGATGGCGGTAACCTATATAGCACACAACGAATAAGGCTGATTAAACTTTACAGGGATATCAACTATATTATGTCGGCTTTAATAGGCGGCGGTACTTATTTTGGCCATCAGCACAAACGTATTTTAGGCTACGCTGAATATTCCGTATATCTTTATATTAAAAACAAGGACGACTATTACCACAAAACCTACTCAATAGTCAATCAAAAGCAACTCTATATTCAATCGCTAAAGCAGTATATTGACGACGAAATAAGCAACGATTTAAGTTCTACAGTTGATCAAAAGATAACGCTCAAAAAGGACCTCTTTAAAACAGTAGGCGAAATTGATGGTTTACTTACCGAGTACTTTTATTTGACGGCTGTAAGGGAATTCCAATATTCCCATTATTATTAAAGCGTTCCGATATTAATACTAGAAAGGTTTGGGAATAGATTCCGAAATCGAACACCCGAAATCCGAAATAATAACACCATGCTAATCAAAATATACCCCGAGAACCCCAACCCAAAAGCCATAGAGCAAGTTGCCGATGTGCTGCGCAAGGGCGGTCTCATCATTTACCCAACCGATACCGTTTACGGGCTAGGTTGCGACATAACCAATCACAAGGCCATTGAAGCTATCTGTAAGATACGCGGCATCAAACCCGAGAAGGCTAATTTCTCGTTCATCTGCTATGATCTGAGTCATATCTCCGATTACATCAAACCCATAGACAATACCACCTTCAGGGTGCTGAAGAAAGCCCTGCCGGGGCCATTCACCTTTATCTTCAATGCCAGCCATGCGGTGCCCAAACTGCTTAGCTCTAACAAGAAAACGGTGGGTATCCGTGTACCTGATAACAATATCGCCCGCGAAATTGTGAAGGTGCTGGGCAACCCTATCCTATCTACCTCCATACACGATGAGGACGACATCATCGAATACAGTACCGACCCCGAACTGATTTACGAGAAATACCAGGATTTGGTAGATTTCGTGATAGACGGCGGCTACGGCGACAACGTGCCTTCTACCGTGGTAGACTGCACCGGCGGCGATTTCGAGGTTATCCGCGAAGGCAAAGGCGTGCTGGAAGATTATTTATAAGGATATCTGCCAAAAACAACCTAATTTCCGCCGATGAACGAAAACTGGCTTTTATTGGGGGTGTTTGCTGTTGCCGGCTTAATAGTACTCAATACCGCAAGCTTTGTCATCATCCTCCTGCACGAGTTGGGGCACGCCCTGCCCGCGCTATTTTTCACCAAACGACCCGTCACCATTTACATCGGTTCTTACGGCGACGATATCGGGCCGAAATTCCGCATCGGCAAATTAACCATCAGGATAAAACCCCGCCTCTCCTATTTACGGGCGGGTGGGCTTAGTACCTACGAGGCTATCCCATCGGCGGCCAAAAACTACGCGATACTACTGGGCGGTCCACTGGTAACGGTGGCCATAGCGGCTTTGCTTATACCGGTAGTAATTGACGACGACTTTCACGGTCCGCTGAAGATTATGGTGGTTATATTATTGGGCTGTACCTTGCTCAACCTTATCGGCAACTTATATCCCCGCAAATTAGAGCCGGATACCACGCTGTATTCCGACGGGAAGCAGCTTATCGATATCATTAACCTGCGGGGAACAAACACGTATCTTTTCAGGGCTGCCGCGTTTTTCTATCACAACCAATTCAAGGAAACTCTGGCAGAGCTGGACAAAATAGACAAGCGGCACCTCAACGAATACATCGCCAGCTTATATATACAAAGCTATGTAGAGCTGAAGCAATTTGGTATGCTCACGGCGTTCAAAGAAAAGTATATGGATGCAGGCCTGATGGCCTCACTTACCTCTTACAATGCCATCAACCTGTCGTTTGCCAACATACAGCTAAAGGAATACCCTGAAGCTTTGGCGTTGCTGGACAGGGCCATAGAACTGGATGATGAAAGCTATTATGCGTACAACAACCGCGGTTTCGTCCACAACCTACTGGGTAACTACGCTGCCGCCAAAGCCGATTTAAACAAAGCCTGCAAACTCGACCCGAATGCGGCCTACTCGGTAACCAACCGGGCGTATTCGAATGTGAAACTTGGCTTATTGGAGGAGGCACGGGCAGACATCAACAAGTCCATGGAGCTGAACGATGGCAACTCTTACATATATCTGGTGCAAGGGATGTACCAGTTAGAAACCGGTGCCCCGCAGGCCGCTCTGCTTAATTTGGTGAAAGCCAAAGAATTGAACGCCACTACCGTATTGGTAGATGATTATATCGCACTAGCAAAAAGCAAGCTTGACCATCAATAAACAACCTATTTTTATTGGATTATACTCCATTTAAGGGGGGCACGGCTGACTATAACCCCTCTCGTGGCCGCGCATTTCACTCGATATTGCAAGATAATGGCCCATTATGTTGCAAAAAGCAAGCTTTTGCAGCCCTAAAATGAAGAAAAACAACGAAAATTGAAGAAATTTAAGGAAATACGCGCTAGCCTTTTATCCCCGCAATAAAGCCTGGTATCTTCTCCATATAACTTTCCGTACCCAATAGTTTTACGAATGCGCTGCCCACAATGGCGCCATTAGCGTACTGGCAAGCCTTATTGAACGAAGCATGATCTGATATGCCGAAACCGATGATGGTTGGGTTATTTAACTCCATGGCCTTTACGCGGTTGTAATAACTTTCGATGCTATCGGTAAGCTGTAGGTTACCACCGGTGATGGATGACGAGGATAGCAGGTATATAAAGCTGTTGCTCAAGGCATCTATCTTACGGATACGCTCCTCTGAGGTTTGTGGCGTAACCAGGAATATATTGCTGAGGTTATTATCTTCGAAATAGTTGCTGTACAGCATTTCGTACTCGTACATAGGAAGATCGGGGACGATGATGCCGTCTACGCCAACCGCCGCCGCATCTTTGCAGAAACGTTCTACGCCGTACTGTACTATAGGGTTTACGTAGCCCATGAGCAATATGGGGATGCTTACGCGTTGGCGCAAATCCTTCAGTTGTTCGAACAATACGGTCAGCGTCATGCCGTTAAGCAGGGCCTGTTCCGAGCTATGCTGTATAGTGGGCCCGTCGGCAACAGGGTCTGAATACGGGAACCCTACCTCCAGGAAATCGGCACCGGCTTTTTCCAGGGTCTCGGCAATATCAACCGTGGTATCCAGCGCAGGGTAACCGGCAGTGAAGTAGATAGACAGCAGGTCATGCTTTTTAGCAGCGAAAAGTTTGTTTAACCGGTTCATGGGGGTAATCGTATCAGCCATATGCTGCAAAAATATCGTTAATAAATATCTTTCGCAGGATTTATCAGAAACTTTTTGAGGGAGGCCTGGCGGGCGAGCCTATAACAGGCCATTGGGGCCGTAATCCTGATTAGGGTTTACCAAGGTGTTCCACCTAGCTGTCTAAAAAGCATTTTACTTATTTTATTTAAGTGTTTAACAATAAACACATTACAGATTTTACCTAAACAACAGGGATGTTCCAAAGTGTTCCGCTAAAAAATGCAACTATTTGATAATCAATGATTATTTAAAAAATAGTGTTCCACATTCAAAGTGGAACACCTGTGCCGAAAAGCCGATCTGGTGGTCTTGTGTGTCGCCAACATCACAGGCCAAAATACCCCACGTCTTTTATAGGGGATGCGCATCAAAACATTTAGGCGGCATCATTGTCCTTTAAACGTAATGGAAAATATCGACCCCAAACCCCAAATACCTGCCCCCCGCCCAAAACGCGAACTTACTTACATACAAAAAGTATGGCATACCGTAGGCATCGTAGCGCTGCTGGTCATAGTGGTACTGATAGCCCGTGTTGCTTTCAATGTATTGCTGATGATACTGGCAGCAACGCTTATTGCCACTTACTTTCATGGCCTGGGCAATATTATCCAGCGCAAAACAAAATGGGGGCGCAAGGCGGCCATGGCTTTATCGGTAGGCGGCACGTTTGCTATAGTGGCTGCCCTCCTTTGGTTTATGGGTACAAAAATACAGCACCAGGTGGCGCAGCTTAGCCACTCGTTGCCGGGCACCATCAACGCTGCACGCGGCAAGCTTGCCGAAACTCCTGTCGGCCAGCAGGTCCTCACCTACCTGGACGATAACTCGGGCAAGCTATTCGTAACCGCACAACAGTTCTTTAGTACCAGCTTCGGGGTATTGGGCAATATTTATATCATACTGTTTTTGGGGATATTCTTCACCGTGAGTCCTTCGGTTTACAAAGAGGGTTTCATGATCATTATCCCGCCCGAGAAAAAAGAACTGTGGCGCTGTATCATGAACCGCGTTAACGTATCACTCAAAGGCTGGCTAAAGGGCACGCTGCTATCGATGGTGTTGATTACCATCATGTTGGTCATAGGCCTCAGCATCGTTAACATACCGGCTGTACTGGTATTGGCCCTGTTTGCGGGCATGCTGAAGATCATCCCCAACTTCGGCTCGATGGTAGCCATGATACCCGGCGTTTTGCTGGCACTCACGATAAGCACCAATACTGCTATCGTAGTGGCGCTTATTTATATGGTATCGCAAACCATCGTAAGCAATATCGTAACGCCTATTATCCAGAACAAAATCATCAACCTGCCACCCGCGCTAACTATCATCAGCCAGGTAATTATGGGTACCCTATCGGGTGCGCTGGGCATTATATTGTCTGTACCGCTGCTGGCCATCATCATCATACTGGCAGACGAGCTATACGTAAAAAAGATAAACGAGGGCCAGTCAAAGCCAGGAGTGGATGCGAAGCATGTGCCGTTGACGGATTGAAGGAAAGGGAATGATTTCGACGGGCGAAGGACTTTCGACGTAAGACTTTCCATCTTTCCGACTAAAAACTATCTTTGCCCTTATTATGAGCAATTCAACCGACGAACTTTTCAAGAATGTTATATCGCACGCCAAGGAGTATGGCTTTGTTTTCCCGAGTAGCGAGATTTACGATGGACTAAGCGCTGTTTACGATTACGGCCAAAACGGTGCCGAACTGAAGAACAACATCAAAACCTACTGGTGGAAAGCCATGGTGCAGATGCACGATAATATCGTTGGGCTTGATTCTGCCATATTTATGCACCCCACCATCTGGAAAGCAAGCGGCCACGTAGACGGCTTCAGCGACCCGATGATTGATAATAAGGACAGCAACAAACGCTACCGCGCCGACCAACTGCTGGAAGACCGTATAGCCAAACTGGATGAAGAAGGCAAAACCAGCGAAGCGGAAGAACTGCAACTGGAGATGGATAATGCCTTAAAAGCGGAGAATCTGCCCCGGTTGAAAGAACTTATCATTGAGCAAAACATAAAATGCCCCATAAGCAATACCGCTAACTGGACAGATGTTCGCCAGTTCAACCTGATGTTCAGCACGCAGGTAGGTGCTATTGCCGATGAATCAGACACTATTTACCTGCGCCCCGAAACCGCGCAGGGGATATTCGTGAACTACCTCAACGTGCAAAAATCGGGCAGGATGAAAATCCCTTTCGGTATTGCGCAGATCGGTAAGGCTTTCCGTAATGAGGTTATCGCCCGCCAGTTCATCATCCGCATGCGCGAGTTTGAACAGATGGAGATGCAATACTTCGTACGCCCCGGCACACAGAAAGAATGGTTCGAAAAATGGAAGGCCGCTCGCCTGAAATGGCACCTGGCCCTGGGTACCGATGCAGCCAAATACCGCTACCACGAGCACACCAAGTTGGCCCATTATGCTGATGCTGCTTATGATATCGAGTTTGATTTTCCGTTTGGCTTTAAAGAGGTAGAAGGTATCCACAGCCGTACCGATTTCGATTTGAGCCAGCATGAGAAATTCTCGCGCAAGAAGATGCAGTACTTCGACCCGGAGGTAGACCCGGAAACCGGAAAACCATTCGGTAACTATATTCCTTACGTTATCGAAACTTCGATAGGCCTCGACAGGATGTTTTTACTAACGATGATAAATGCTTTTGAGGAAGAAGACCTGAGCACCGAAGAGAAACAGGATAGCCGCACCGTACTGCGCCTGCACCCTTGCCTGGCACCGGTTAAAGCCGCCATTTTCCCGCTGACCAAAAAAGACGGATTGCCCGAAAAAGCCCGCGAGATAATGGATAAGCTGAAGCTTGATTTTAACCTGCAATACGAGGAGAAGGATGCCATTGGCAAACGCTACCGTCGCCAGGATGCCATAGGTACGCCGTTCTGCATCACGGTAGATCATCAAACCTTGGAAGACAACACCGTAACCATACGCCACCGCGACAGCATGGCACAGGAACGCGTAGCTGCCGACGACCTGGAAAAAATCATAGGCGATTTGGTAAGCTGGAAGAATTTGCTGGGGTAAACACTCTGCCTGCTTTCAGCAGGCAATTGAAATACTTAAAGAGGCCGCATTATTAACCATAATGGGCCTCTTTTTTTTGCTCTTATTTACAGCTAACTTACAAAACAATTGCACCGCAATTTTGCTTGTGTGTTAAATATGCAAACACATTTACATGCCCATAAAAATTAAAGACCAGCCTTTTTACATACAGGCAACCGCCGTGCTGTTTGGCCTGGTGTTGCTGGTGTACATATTAGCCACCCTTACCGATATTTTGGTGCCGCTGGCCTTCGCCGCCTTTTTGGCTATATTGCTAAACCCGCTTGCCAACCGCCTGCAGCGTTATAAAATGCCCCGTGCTGCCGCCATAGCCATTGCCATGGCGGTTGCCATATTGTTTGTTGCTGCAGTATTTTATTTCCTGTCCACCCAGGTTATACAGTTTGGCGATTCGCTGCCCATGTTAAAGAAAAGGTTTGCTGAGATGAGTCTCCAATTAAAGGACTGGGTACAGGCCACTTTCGGCATAGCCGTTGCCAAGCAAGACCAAATGGTGAAAGAGGCCCTCGGCAACAGCCAGGCCATGGTTGGCAAAACCCTGGGCGGTTTAATAGGCACTCTCGGCATCATATTTCTGCTGCCGGTTTATATTTTTTTCATGCTGCTTTATAAGCCGCTTATCCTCAATTTTTTGTACGAGGTGTTTGCCGAGGAAAATTCAAAAAAGGTAAGCGAGGTTTTAAGCGAAACCAAGGGGGCCATACAAAGTTATATTGTAGGCCTGCTGATAGAGATGATCATCGTAGCAACCATGAACTCCGGGGCCTTATTGCTACTCGGCGTAAAATACGGCATACTGATAGGTTGTATAGGTGCCATACTGAACCTGATACCCTACCTTGGTGGCATCATAGCCATTGGCCTGCCCGTGCTGATGGCAACCGTAACCAAAGACGGCTACTCCACACAGTTGGGGGTGATCATTGCCTACATCGTTATACAATTCATCGATAACAATGTGCTGGTACCGCGCATCGTATCATCTAAAGTGCAAATAAATGCGCTGATGTCTATCGTAGTAGTGCTTTTGGGCAACCAGCTTTGGGGCTTATCGGGCATGTTCCTTTCCATCCCCTTTGTGGCAGTACTCAAGATCATCTTCGACCGTATAGACGCACTCAAGCCCTGGGGCAAACTCCTCGGCGATAATATCCCCACCCGCCACATTGGTGATAGATGGGGCGGCCGCCGGAAGAAAGCCGTAGGGCTTAGTTGAGTTCATGGTTCATAGATGATAGTTCATAGCAGAATAAAAATAGCTTTTAAGCTCCAACTCCTGAGCTACCATGAACTATCAACCATCATCCATGAACTTCAAATGAGCTACCATGAACTATCAACCATCATCTATGAACTTAATGACTAACCGGGCTACCGCCTTTGTTTAGTGTGCCGTTGGTGAACAGTAATGGGTTAACCTTTTTGGGGTCGCCCTGGTAAACCCACACGATGTTGCCGATGTATTTGCGAAAGGCGTTGGTTACTTCCTCTGGCGTAAGCTTTTTGATATCGTCTACCAAAGTAATAGAGCGTTTCCAATTATTGTGCAGCACTTCGTTGTTTACCAATGAGGTGGCTTGTGCCTGGTTGGTTTCGTTTTTGTAATAGAAGCCTGTGAGGTAGGTCACTTTCATATCGGCAACCTCATCTGCCCTAAAGCCTTGTGTTTTTACCTTATCAACCAATTTATCAAAAACGGCGATGTATTTATCGGGCTGCGTAGTTGATACCGAAAACTTGGCTACCGCAGTATTACCCACGCTGAACCATGCGCTTGGCGCGTAAGACAAGCCGTTGTTAGTGCGCACCTCTAAAAAGTGCCTGTCGGCAAATATGCGCATGGCCACGTTAAACGCGTTGAAATCGGGCGTACCGGGTGCCGGGCCACTGCTGATGCCCTCTACGTAATTGGTTGCCAGGTCCCGTTTCTCGGAAGAGAAACTGTTTTTATACGACCTAAAAAACGACTTCTTGGCCTCGAACGGCAAGCCTTGTTTAACTCCGGCCAGCATAGCTGCTATACGGGCTTCTATATCCGCCTGCGGCAAATCGGCCACTACGATGATCACCATGCGCGATTTGGTGAGTATGCCCTGGTAGTACTTTTTGGTTTCGGCAGCGGTAAGTTTGCTGAGGATAGCTACCGTGCCATCCGGGTCTTTGGCGTAATCGCGACCGGCAAAGGCTACTTTGTCGGCATATTTGTCTATGGCGCCATCCGGGTCGGCATCATTTGATTTCAGGGTGCTTATCGCGTCCTGTTTTATGCGTTCAAACTCCTTAACGTCGAAAGCCGGCTGGGTAATAGCCTCGGCATATAAAGGCCAAACGGTCCCAAAATCGCTTTTGATGCAATTCATGCGGATGATGGCATATTCCTTGGTATCGAAGCCCCAAACCTCGGCACTTACCTTGTCCAGGGCGTTCTTAAAGCTATTTTTATCGTGTTTTAACGTGCCGCACTCGGTAAGCGCGTTGATGGCCATACCCTCTATGCCCATCCTTTCGGCAGGGTAGTTTTGCACGCCACCTTTTATTACAGTTTGTATCTCCACTATATCGTTGCCGCTGGGTTGCACAATTACTTTTACGCCGCTTACGATGGTTTCGTAGGGTTTTAACTGGGCGCTTGCTGTGCCGGCGCTGCAAATAACAGCTAATACAAGCAGCGCAAATAAGTTTCTCTTTTTCATCTCAGATATTTTTAAAGGTTATTTGGCCACTACGAAAAACGTTTTGGCATCGCTTTGCTTGCTCATTTCGGGGTTGATGATCAGCCCGGCTATGGATGGTTTGCCGGTAATATACGTGCTGATGTACTTGGCAATATCGGCCCGGCTCACCTTTTGGTAGTTATCCGTAAGGTCGGTAAAGTAATTGAGCGAAGTACTGCACCATTGGTAGCTGAGCTGACTGGGCAGGCTGGATGGTTTTTCGGTTTCGCGGCTGTGGTTGCGCAGCAAAATGGCCTTGGCATCGTTCAATTGCTCGTCGGTATAATAATCGGGGTTGCTCCACTGGCTCACCTGGGCCTGTAACACCTCGTAGCACTCTTTTAATTTATTGGGATTAGGAACCACGAACAGACTTATACCGCCGGTATAGTGGCTGGTTGAATAATTTAGTCCTACCGATGATGCCAGGCCCTTATCTACCAACGCCTGCTGCAGTTTTGAGGAGTTTAGCCCCACTACTGTAGAAAATACGTCTGCAGCAACGGTACCGGCCGAATCAGTCATGAAGGCGGGCCCTTGCCAGGCCAGCATCATATAAGGCGTTTGGGCTATGGTGCTTTCTTTTACGAATGCCTGGCTTTTTGCGATAGGGGTAAAAGCAGGGATAGGGTACTTTTCGAAGGGGTTGAAATCGCTGCTTGCCCAGTTGCCAAAAACACCTTCGGCTTGCTTAAAGGCGTCTTCGTGCTTTACGTCGCCGCAGATAATGAGCAGGCTATTATTGGGGTAGTAATACCTATCCTTAATGGTCATCATTTTGGCCGGCGTGGCGGTATTAATAACCTCGTGTATGCCTATGGGCATTTTACGGGTGATGAGGTCGCCCCACATCAGTTTGTTCACATCGAAATACAACTGGAAGTAGGGGCTGCTTTCGTTCCGCTGGAACTCGCCGTCTACCACCGGGCGTTCTTTTGCCATGTCTTCTTCCCGGTAAATAGGGAAACGGATGGCCGCATTCATCAGCCTCAGCACGCCGTTCAGGCTATCTTTATTAGCGGTAAAATAATAGTTTACGCGCTCGTTGCCGGTGGTGCCGTTCCAAATATCCCCGAGCTCTTTAGTACGTTTCAGGAATTTCTCTTGATCGGGATAATCTTTATTGGCCTTAAAAAACATATGCTCGAACAGGTGCGAGAGGCCGCTATACTCGGGGCCCTCGGTGTAGGCGCCGTTCTTTACGGCGATCTCTACTGTAGCCAGGGGTACTTTGGGGTTCTCTATCACCACCACTTCGAGGCCGTTGGGCAGTTTTTTCCAGAAATAACCCTGGGGTAATCGCGGCTGGGCCGCCGCGCAAAGGGTACAAAGCATCGCTGCTGTACCCAATACAATTTGTTTGGTAAATTTTGAAGCCATATTTATGGTAGATTGTAAACCATAAATATATTGCATTATTTTAAAACTTAACCTTTAGTTATCATTTAAATTTCAGGGCCACCTTTTTGCCAGATACACCCTCCAAAAATGGCTTGAATATCAGCCGGGCGTTCTCCTGCGCTTTGCCCAACAAATTCATTTCGCCGGCGGTAGTAAGCATCTTCTTCTCGGCAATTTTGTACACATCCTCTACCATGGTTTTAGCCTTATCGGCAAACCACACGCCCGATACATCGTACACCCTCGATTTTTGATGATCCAGCTTTACGTAGCATATCTCGGGTTTTGGCAGCGTGAGCCAAACGCTATCTTTACTCTGTACGATGTCTTCTTTCTTCACCCTGGTAAGGTCGATACAGGCGGTTACCTCCCCTACCGCCACGAATAGCACGCGTTCATCGGGCAGTATGGGGTGAATCTCCTTCTTTTCCACCACATCTTTCATCGAATATTTTACCAGTTCCAGCTTCCCCATGGCTGTAATCTTAGATACCATTATATCCTCGGTTACCTCCGTGCGCGTAGCAAATCGCCCTTTGATATAAAAAAACAGGAAGATTGCCGAGGCAATTATCACCAGGTAAAATACGAGGGTGATGGAGATGCGGGGACGGGAGGCATTAAGCATGTAAGGTGTTTATGTATGCTACAAAAAAAAGCGGCGATGGTTTGCGCCATCGCCGCTTGATAATAATATGTTAACTTACTTATGCGTAAGTAACGTTCAGCGTAATAGGCACGCTCAATGCTTTTGATACGATACAGCCGGCCTTTGCGCCTTCAGCCACTTCTTTGAACTTGGCTTCGTCTACGCCGTCGATTACTGATGCTTTCAGCTCCAGGTGGATGCCTTTTATTTCCAGTGCCTGCATATCCAGATCAAGGATAGCATCGGTGGTTAAATCGCCGGGAGTGATGCCTGCCTGCGATAATGCCGCGCCAACTGCCATAGTGAAGCAGCCTGCGTGTGCAGCAGCTATCAATTCTTCGGGGTTGGTGCCTATACCGTCGGCAAAGCGGGTTTTGAAGGAGTACTGTGTTTTGTTGAGGATGGTGCTTTGGGTGGTAATTTCGCCCTGACCTGCTTGCAGGGTGCCGTTCCAATGTGCATTTGCTGTGCGTTTCATGATAGTATTTGTTTTAGTTTTTACGAATGTAGCAATATGTCGCTTTTATTGAAAATATTAGGTGTTATGATTGTGTGAAGGGCACTATACCCTAGTGATGGGTTTAAAACCCATCGTTGGGGTGTGGCGTTATTTTACCACTTTGCCCGTTCGTACTGCAACGGCCATTTCACATCAGCACCCAACTCATGCGCTGCGCGGAGGGGGAAATGCGGGTCGCGCAGTAGTTCACGTGCCAGCAGCACCAAATCAGCCTGCCCGGTTTGGATTATCACGTCGGCATGTTGGGCGGTGGTTATCAAACCTACGGCACCCGTGAGTATGCCTGCCTGATTTTTAATGGCTTCGGCAAATTCTACCTGGTAGCCCGGTTTCAGCGGGATGCGCGCGCCGGCAACATTACCGCCGGTGCTGGTATCTATCAGGTCGATGCCTTTCTCCAGTAATATTTTGGCTAAGGCCACCGAGTCATCTATCGTCCAGCCGCCATCGGTCCATTCTGTGGCAGATATGCGAACGAACAGCGGGTATTCCTGGGGCCAAACTTCTTTTACGGCTTCTATGATCTCTAATAGTAAACGGGCACGGTTCTCCAGCGTACCGCCATAACCGTCGGTACGTTGGTTACTCAGCGGCGATAAAAACTGGTGGATGAGGTATCCGTGCGCGCCATGTAATTCTATCACTTTAAAACCTGCGGCCAAAGCACGTACAGTAGCGGCACGGAAATCATCCACTACTTTGGCGATGCCTTCGCGGTCCAGCTCCTGCGGGGCCTCTTCGCTTTCGGCGAAAGGGATGGCGCTGGGCGCGAAAGTTACCCAACCGTTTTCTTCTGCAGATGGTATTTGTTTGCCACCGGTCCAGGGCAAATCGTGGCTGGCTTTGCGGCCGGCGTGGGCTAACTGGACACCTGCTACCGCGCCTTGCTCGCTGATGAAATTGCTAATCTCTTTTAGTTTGGCGATGTGCTCGTCTTTCCAGATGCCCAAATCGCCATAAGAAATACGCCCCTCAGGCGATACGGCTGTGGCCTCGGTGATGATCAGACCGGCACCACCAACGGCGCGGCTGCCCAGATGTACCAGGTGCCAGTTATTGGCGAAACCATCCACGGCAGAGTACTCGCACATGGGCGATACCGCTATACGGTTCTTTAACTCAACATTTTTTATTTTTATAGGACTGAATAGATGCGGCATAATGTTTTTTTGACAAATATGCATAGCAAAGCGCAAAGGCTATCTCAGTGTTTTGTCAAATAGGGAGACTGGCGGAGATATTACTTTGCGATGAAAATAAACGACTTTTTGCCGATATGTGCGCCTATGGTGCAAGAACCAAGAAGCCACGGTAGCATCAACTACTCTATCCGGAAGAGTGTTTTCACCAGTTTCTTCTTAACGGATGAAGAACTGGAAATTTGCGTGTACGAATCGGCAGTGGTTTTGATGATGTGCACGGTAAATACGTCGTTGGGGCCGAGCGGCTTGAAATCCTTCTTGAATTTTTCACCGTCATCCAGCCGGTAGGTGCACTCATCTATCCAGGTAACCTTAAAAGTGTAAACGGTAGTATCGCCCAGTAGCTGCTCAGTTTGCGTATCGCCTTTGCGGTTGATAATGAAAGTGCCGTATTTCGGGTCGACCAGTTTAAATTTACCATCGTGGAATTTCAGGCAATCGGGTTCTTGAGCCTTCGCTGCCAAGGTTGAAAACATCAGGAAAAATACAGCGGATAAGAAAAGCTTCATGGCTGCAATATAGCAAACCTATGGGGTAGTAACAGCAACCGGCAATGCTTTCCCGTTAAAAAAGCGGTGGCCGGTAACGGCAAAATTGGCGATGTATTTGCCCACCTCAAAAGCCATCACCGGCTACTCGTAACCCGGGAAGGCCCGCTGCAGCATTTCGGTTTTCGCCGAACCCAGGGCCAGGCAAAGGCAAAAAAAAACAATTACAAAGCCTCTCATATTAATCATTTTTGGCAAATTAATTTCCTGCTTCTCCAAATTTGGCCGTTTCTTTTTTACTTTTTACCAGGAGTACTTCGTCGTTATCCAGCAACAGATAACCCTGCTCGTAACAAAAGAAGTAGCGCGCGCCTGCCTGTGTTTTGTAGCTGCTGGTAAAATACTCAAAATCGAAACCGTTCTTCAGCAGTTTCTCGCGCGTGGTTTTGGTTTTGCCCGATGGGTTCAGCTCTTCTATTACGCGGCGGTTACGGCGCAAGATATTATTGATATTGCGCACCAGGTTATAGCTGTTGCTGTTAAGCTGATTATTATAATTATTGCGGCACAAGTCGTTACAGAATTTTTTATCCGCACGGCCATGTAAGGGCGTTCCGCAATCTAAACAGGTTCTTTCTGCATTCACCTGATAAAGATAGCCGATTATTTATCCGTTTGCAAACGCTTGCAAACGGATACTGTCGTTTATAAGCACTTATTACCCGACTAACCTTCCCACCCCGCTGCAACTTTGTATCATCAATTAATCGGATACCATTTTAAAACTACAAAAATGACAACATTGAAAAACAGCGTTCGGCTGATCGGCAACCTGGGCATGGACCCTGAAGTGAAAACATTTGATAATAACCGTAAACTGGCGCGCTTATCTATAGCCACGAACGAAAGTTATAAAAACGACAAAGGCGAAAAAGTAACCGAAACTCAATGGCACCAGGTGGTATTCTGGGGAGCCCAGGCAAACATGGCCGAGAGCTATTTAAAAAAAGGCGATTCGGTAATTATTGAGGGCAAACTGGCCAGCCGCAATTATAATGACAAAGATGGCGTAAAGCGCTATGTGACCGAAGTAGTGGTAAATGAATTTGTGAAAATGGGGAGCAAGGCTTAGAAGATTTATGTTATTTGCTATTCCGTTGGTGAAAACCAAGGGCAATGAAGTGGGTGGAGACGTGTTGAGGCAATTCATTGCCGCCCCATATATGGGGCGGAATAGCAGGTAATAAATTCACAAAAACTATGGCGTAGTCACCGCCACTGGTAGAACTTTGCCGTTAAAGAATCTGTGCCCGGTAACTGCGAAATCGGCAATGTATTTGCCCATCTCAAATGCCATCACCGGCGATTCGTAGCCTGGGAAAGCCTGCTCCAGCATTTCGGTTTGCGCCGAGCCCAGGGCCAGGCAGTTTACTTTGATGCCCTGCCCTACTAGTTCCTGTGCAAGGCATTCGGTTAAGGTATGCAAGGCCGCTTTACTGGCCGAGTAAGCAAGCAAGCCGGGGAATTTCGCACTCCCCTGAAAAGCGCCCATTGAGCCTATGTTAAGGATATGCGAGCCTTCGCCCATAAAACCCAGCAAGCTTTGGATAATGCGCACATGCCCTATGTAGTTGCTCTGCAGCATCTCTACAAAGTCCGTTTCCAAAAGCTCGGTAAAGGGTTTATTGATGAGAACGCCGGCGTTATTCACCAGTATATCTACCCTATTGTCAAAATTAGCGGCGATAAATTGCTGCAGCCCCGCATAGTCATCGTGTACGATGTCGAAAGCAATGGCAAATATCTCGCAATCGGGGTTGAGGCCTTTGGCAATCTCCAGCAGTTTCTCCAGTTTATCCTGCGAACGGGCCAACGCAATCACCTTATGTTTGCCCGATAAAATAAGTTCCAGTACAGCTTCGAATCCTACGCCGCTGCTGGCGCCTGTTATAATGATGTTCATGAGCTCCCTAACCCCCGCTGGCTAGCGGGGAATTGATAAATGTTATTGCAAATTTAGTATTTGTATCTAAACCACCAATTTCTCTTCCACAGGATGCTTTATCAGGTACAACCCATCGCTGATGAGCTTTTTATACTCCGGTTCGGCGACGGCTTTATTTTCTAAGAAGGTCCTTATCTCAGCGGCGAGGGCATGTTCTACGCCTTCATGGTCGAGCAGTTCTAAAATCTCCAATGCGCAGAGCCAGTCATCGTGGTGGTGTTTCTGCAGCATCAGCCATACATTACCCAGGTAGCCATAATCACCACCCTTGTGCCTGCGGTTGCGTACTTGCTGGTAAAGTTTATGAAGTTCGCGGGTCATATGATCGTATTCCGGATGATGGGTTCCGGTTGCTGATTTATACGCAATTTCTAAAAAAGCACACTTGTCGGCCGCGCCGCAAAATACAGATACGATGCGCTCGCCGACAGCCATATCATATACACCCCATGCGGGTTGGAACAGCAGTTCGCCCTCCTTATTCTTTACAGTACAATCGGTAAAAGTGATGATTTGTATCTTACTGTCGTGGGCGCTGATAGTTTTCACCTTGCCATAAACGCTAATGCCGCTTTCGAATTGGAGCGATGCGTCATTGCCTGTTTCTATGCCTGCGGCTTTTAACTCATCGGCAGTAAAATCCTCCAGAGCTTTTTCACTCGCTGCCAATTTACCCACGGGCGAGCTGAACCCATCTTTATGATAGCTCTTGCCATGCCCTTTGAGTTGCTTATTATCTACCGATAAGGCGGTACTGCCAGTGGCTTTAAGGAATGTGACGTTTCCTTCGGTATCCATCTTTAACGCCGTAAAGGTTCCCGAAACCTGTAGCCCCGAGCTGTAAACCGCCGTGCAGGTATTTTTGCTGTCGATGGCTTTCTGCAGGCCATACGCTCCACCTCTACGGAACGCCATGGTATCGGCAAATTGTTCCAGCACATCAATCAAATTCTGGAACGTGGGCGTAACGAATAGCTGCGGTTGCGTTTTGGTAATATCATAGCTGTACTTTAGGGCATCAATCGTATAAGGCAGCTTTTTAACCTCATCCATCATACAACTGGCGCTTTCGCCAATGGAGGATAGCAAACCCGCCCCGTATATCTTCGGCTCTTGCAAGGTGCCTATCAGGCCGTATTCCACTGTCCACCAGTGCAGGCGGCTCAGCAGGGCCATTTCAGATGGTTCGCCCATATTATCCTGACGCCAGGCAACCAGTTCTTCGGCTTTTTTTATTTCTTCCACGTCGGCATCAGGCATCTCCTTCAGTATCGAGAGCGCCCGTATGGCTTCATACAACTCAAAATCTTGTGCGCTGAACATTGCCTTGGCCCCTATCGAACCAAAGTAGCTTAAATATTGGTGGTAGTCCTTATCGGCGATAATGGGCGCATGCCCGGCCGATTCATGTATAATATCCGGCGCTGGAGTGTATTCGATATGCTTTAACTGGCGGATATCGGCAGCAATCACCAGAACCCGGTAGGCCTGGTACTCCATAAAGGCAGCAGGGGGAATAAACCCGTCGACCGTAACCGCCCCCCAGCCAATTTTGGCCAAAGCATTGTTCATGTCCTGCAAATCGGGTATTTTCTCTATCGTTAGCCCTGCCTTTTGCAGCCCGGGTATATAGGGGTAGTACGCAACATCCTTAAGGTAACTGTAGTTTTGGCGCATTACGTAACGCCACACGGCATGATCTACCGGGGTGTAATGTTCGTAGTGCTGCGGTACGATGAACTGCTTTAGATGCGCCGGCAGCGCAGCAACCTGGGGGTTATTAAAATCATTAAATCGGCTCATTGGGAAGCTGGTTTTAACTGGTTCCTTGTACAGAAACAGCAAATTACCGATTATGATTCGATAGATTTTTAATTCAGAATATAATATTTTTTGAGGCCCGTATGCCCGAATTAAATTACGGATTCTGAAAAATGCTTGTCCAGTTTTATTTTATAGAAATGTTGGAAAAATCCAACGGAATTGGGCCGGATTGGGACCAGCTTACCTGCCATTAAGTTGCCCTTGTCACGGGCTTAAATTTGGCAAAACACCGTAAAAAATCTGTGCTTTTCTGTGTTTTTCGGTGCTTTTTGGGTGTTTTTATGGCTTTTTCTTTGCAAACCTCAAAAGGGCCAAATTTGCATGGAATGGCTGTTTTTGGCTAAAAACAGCTTTTTGAGCCTCAAAAAAATTTCCAGCTTTTTCCAACTTTTGCGCGGATTTTATCTATAGATTTCCAGGAATTTCCAGCTTGCCGCCGCCCGGGCAAAGGCATCCAAAACGCGGGACTAAACGGCCTGGTCTTCGTGCAATTCCATATCGTTTTTCGTCAGGCCCTCCTCCAAACGTTTGGGGCGTATGAGGTAATAAACACCAAGCAGGGCCACGATAAGCGATATAAGGTAAAACGTACCCGGCAAGAACAATGTAAGGCTTTTCTCCATGGGGAACCATTTGGCCAGATAACTGAATACGGTTTCGCGCACGCCTACGCCGCCCATGCTGATAGGGATGATAGTAGCCAGGGCTGATATCAGGAAAGATAAAAGGTATGGCGAGAACTTGCCGGTAAAATTTTGCCCCAGCAAAACAAACACGATCGCCATCACCTGCAAGCCCTGCACGCCTACAGCCTTTAAGTGCCCCTCGAAAAAGTAATGTGTGTATTCCCTGAAGAATTTATAGGCAACGCCATAATAAACAACCGATGCAAGGGTGAATATGCCCAGCGGGATACCGATATGAATATCTATCTGCGGTATCAAAAATATCAGCGCCACGGTAATGAGCCCTATGGCCCAAAGCCCGCTAAGCCTATCAAACATAATAGCCCAGAACATTTTGCGGGCCGGCAGTTTGTAAGTTTTATTGAGCAGGTAAATTTTGTAGCCATCGCCGCCGATGCCGCCCGGCAACAGTACGTTATAAAAAAGGCCCAAAAGGTACAGGCGGAAGTTGAAGCGTGGGTCGAGTTTGAGGCCGATGGATTTAAAATAGCTCAGCAACCGCCAGGATGATAACACCATGCTGCACATATAGCTGATAAGCGCGGCCAGCATCCACCAGTAATTTGCGTGCAGCAGGCGGCTCTTTACCTGGTCTATCAGATCTTGCTTGCCATGGAAAAGCAGGTACAGCAATACCACGGTTACGCCTACTTTAAGCAACACCTTGGTTACGCTCCACAGCGTATCTTTCCAGCTTTTAGGCTTTATGGCTTGCTCCGTTTCTTCCAGCTCGGTCTCTATCAAGTCTTTCATCCGGGTGCAAAGGTAGTAATTTAGCGATTAGTTGATTTGAGGTGAGCGATTAGTTAACAAAACTTAACATTGGTGGTAGAGGTTAGAGGTTAGAGGTTAGAGGTTAGAGGTTAGAGGTTAGAGGTTAGAGGTTAGAGGTTAATGCAAATTGAAGTGCTTTGTTTTAAAATTCTGTCAATTCGTTTAATTCTATAAAAATTCGAGTTCAGACAAATTATTATGGCGATGCCTTCGGCCCGGGCTATCCGCTGCAACTCCTCATTACGTCCCCACTGATAGAAGCGGGGACTTCATTCCGGGGTTTCCGCTACTATCCCTATCGCAACTTCCTCTTTCTATCCCCGGTGCGTTTTTTCTCAATTCGGTTGCTTTAACCACTGATCACCGCCGCGTAATTTTTAACGATGATGGATAACTAATCTTTAATCATTGCCCTCAAATCTCCAAAAAACGGTAGTTTTGCGGCAAATTTCTAATGCTATGGGAAAAGTACAAGTAGGCCTGGTGCAGATGACCTGCACTGCCAATAAGCAGGAAAACCTGGATAAGGCTATCGTAAAGGTGCGCGAAGCTGCCGCTAAAGGCGCGCAGATCGTTTGCCTGCAGGAGCTTTTTACGTCGCTTTATTTTTGCGATGTAGAGGATTACGACAATTTCGCATTGGCCGAATCTATCCCCGGCCCGTCAAGCGATGCTTTATCGGCTGTGGCTGCCGAGCTTGGCGTGGTGATTATTGCCTCCCTGTTCGAAAAACGTGCACAAGGCGTTTATCATAACACTACCGCCGTTTTAGATGCCGATGGCCAATACCTGGGCAAATACCGCAAGATGCACATCCCTGATGACCCGGGCTTTTACGAGAAATTCTACTTCACCCCTGGCGACCTTGGCTATAAGGTTTTCAAAACCAAATTCGCCACTATAGGCGTGCTTATCTGCTGGGACCAATGGTACCCCGAAGCTGCACGTATTACCGCATTGATGGGTGCCGAGATACTCTTCTACCCTACCGCCATCGGCTGGGCCACCACGCAGGACGAAGCCACCAACGTTGAGCAATACAATGCATGGCAAACCATACAACGCTCGCACGCCGTGGCCAACGGCGTTTACGTAGTAAGCGTGAACCGTGTGGGCGAAGAAGCCGGCGTAAAATTCTGGGGCGGATCGTTCTTTGCCAACCCTTTCGGCGCCATTATGCACCAAACCACTCCCGATCAGGAGGAAGTTGTGGTAATGGAACTGGATCTGGATAAATCTGATTATTACCGCAGCCACTGGCCGTTCCTGAGGGATCGTCGTATAGATTCGTATCAGCCGATTACCAAACGCCTGATCGACGGCGATTAGTTCTCTCAATGCTATAACCCTAATGTCATTGCGAGCGATAGCGCGGCAACCTCAGCATGCCCGAGCGTCCTATGAGGTTGCTTCGTCGTTCCTCCTCGCAATGACATGGTTTTATGATTTTAATAACACGACACCATGAGCACCACCAACATACCAACCGGACTCCACTTCCCTGCCGAATGGGCTAAACAGACTGCTATGTGGCTTAGCTGGCCTCACAAAGAGGCCTCCTGGCCGGGTAAAATAGACCTTATTTATCCCAAATATTGCGAATTCATAAAGGTTGTATCGGAGGGCCAGTTGGTGCGTATTAACGTGGTCGATGAGGCGATGGAATGGTTTGCCAAGCAGCAATTACTATTGGCAGGAGTTGATATGAGCAAAGTGGAATTCTTCCGCTTCGCAACCAACGATGCCTGGTGCCGCGATCATGGGCCTGCATTTTTAGTGAACTACGAAACCAAAGAGAAAGCCATAGTAGACTGGGGCTACAACGCCTGGGGCGGCAAATACCCTCCGTTTGATCTGGATGATGTTATCCCTACCAAAATCGCCAACCATTTCAACCTGCCGGTTTATCATCCGGGTATTGTAATGGAAGGAGGCTCGGTAGATTTTAACGGTGCCGGCACCCTACTTACCACCACGGCCTGCCTGCTAAACCCTAACCGTAACCCGCAATTAAACCAGCAGCAGATAGAAAGCTACCTGCAAAAGTATTACGGCGTGGAACAGATACTTTGGCTGGGTGATGGCATCGTAGGCGATGATACCGATGGACATATTGATGATATTACCCGTTTCGTTAATACCGATACCGTAGTTACCGTGGTAGAGCACGACAAGAACGACGAGAACTATCACCTGCTGCAAGAGAACCTGCAAAGCCTCAAAACTATGCGCCTGCTAAACGGCAAGCAGCTCAACATCGTTGAACTACCCATGCCGGATGCCGTGATTTACGACGACCAGCGCCTGCCTGCCTCCTACGCCAACTTCTACATCGGCAACGCAGCAGTAGTAGTCCCTACTTACCGCAGTAAGCACGATGATAAAGCATTAGATATTATCCAGGGCTGCTTCCCCGATAGGAAAGTGGTGGGTATAGATTCTACCGATATCATCTGGGGATTGGGGAGTTTCCACTGTTTAAGCCAGCAGGAGCCAAGCGTGTAATTAGCTACAGGTCTATATAATACCAGGGCATATTTAAAAGCCCTTTTTTTTCGTGCACCGTTATCGACGACCCAACGTTAATATAACCGAACTTACTTTTAGATACCGTTAGCTCATGCCCGTCTTCGCCGGTAGCCCAGGCGCTTATTGCAAGGTGGTATTGTGTCGTTTTTCCGGAACTTATATATTTATTGGCTATCGTGGCGCGATGATCCAGCGGTGCAGATCTATCAAATTTGCAATTTACCATTGCTGTATTACCAAAGCCGAAAAGGGCGGCTGCTAAGGCAATTATTAACACTTGCCCTTTTATAGCCCCTTCGGTGGCATCTCTCCCGGTTAGGTAAAGCGCAGCAAAGGCAACAAAGGATAACAAAGCAGCCGGCAGCGTCCAGTTAGAAAAGGATAAGATATTTCCATACAACAGCATTTTTGCCAACACTACAAATACCGGCGGCAAAAAGCCGATAGTAATACTTATATGCGCGCTTTTTACACTATTTATTGTAAATTTAACAAGCCCCTTGCTGCTCTTCATTAAAACAACGCCTAGCAAAGGATAAATGATACCGGCAATAACCGCTATGATCACATGATCAAACAAGATGAAAGCGATCGCTGATAGAGGGCCCCATATCGCGTAAGCAGTAGCAAAACCCCGCATCCGATCATAAAAGACTTGGCGTTGCACTTCTGTTGTACCTAAACGCTCTTCACTCAATATGGCTTTTAGGCTCTGCTTCTTGTCATAGCCATCTAAATCCTTAAATCCGCGAAAACGGCTGCTCATATCAGCCCAATTTTCAAAATCGTTGTATTTAAATACCATTATTCCCCGGTACTTTTCGTTATTCGATTCGATATGAATACGCCGCCCGCGAAACCTGACTCCTTTTATAAATTCGTTAGGGAGCGTTCGTTTATAAAAAAAACGGGATATGGAGATCGCATCCCCGACAATGACAAGTTTTGTTGTAAAAATGCTTAGTAAAATGAGCGCGCCGCAAATCAGTAACAATAAAACTGCAAATAGCGCCCAATTTTGCGATGGCGCAAGCTGGCTAAAAACAAATCCCCATGCGCCACCAAGCATTACTGTCAAAATAGTGTACGATGCCTTCATGGCACCACGTACGCGATATTCTTTTTCCATATTAATATCCTGTGCCACTAAATATAGGTATTCCCAAATCCATCGTTCCAAATTTTTTCACCGACAAATTATCCATACTTACCGACTTCTTCAATTACATCGCCAATAAGCGGTTTGCATAAACCAAATGTTACATTAGTTTTGGGTAACATTAAAATTTAGATATCATGAACACCAACATAAATCCAAAACCTAACAAAGCCAATGGCGCAGTTATGGCCGGGGCAATACTGCTCCTCATAGGCAGCTATATGCTGCTCAGGCAACTCAACCTCTTCCTACTGCCCGATTATATAGATCTTAAACCCCTATGGCTTGTATTCATTGGCCTGTGGATAGGTTCGCGCAGCAACTTCCAAAACGCTACCTGGGTTATCATCACCGGCCTGGGCGTTATAACCCTTTTAACAGAGAACATCAATAACGCCAGCGGCATCGTTTGGCCCGCAGCCTTCATAGCCATGGGCTTGTGGATCATTATGAAGAAGAAAAAAACCGCCGGGCAATTAAACGACGGCGACTTTTGGGATAAAAAATACCAGGCAGGTACCGTTAGCGGCGAAAAGCCCCTTGCAGATTTTGGTGACGCTGCCCCATACAGTGCCCCAACCGGCGTGCCTCCAACCGATGGCGGTACAAGCAGCGGCACTACGCCTCCCCCATCGCACGATGATATTTTAGATGCTACCGCCATCTTCGGCGGGGTAAATAAAACCATCTTCTCCAAAAACTTCAGGGGTGGCGATATTACCAACATCTTCGGTGGTACCGAAATTGATTTTACCCATGCCGATATCGGCAACCGCGCCATCATAGATCTTACGCAGGTATTTGGTGGCACCAAAATTATCGTACCGGCCAACTGGCAGGTAATAGTAGATATGAGCGCGATTTTTGCCGGCACCGACGATAAACGCATGAAGAGCATGCAGGCCATGAAAAGCGACAAGGTTTTGATTATCAAAGGCGTATCCATATTCGCCGGGCTGGAAATACGCAGCTACTAATCCACGCCTAATTAATATATCCGATAACCTATAATACCCAACAACATGAATTGGTACGTAGCGAAATTAGTTTTTAGGGTGATAAGCGGCAACGGCGACCACAACCCGCAGTTTGACGAACAACTTAGGTTGATAAACGCCGACACCGAGCAGCACGCTTTCGAGAAAGCCAGCAATATAGGCCACGCCAACCAGGATAGCTTTGTAAACGTGCAAAAGCAAACCGTAAAATGGCAATTTATAGATGTTGCCGAACTGAACGCCATAGGCACGCCGACTGACGGTGCAGAACTGTACTACAATATCCACGAAGCTCCCGACCCGGATCTGTACATCGCCTGGGCGCATCACAAATCGGCCCTTTTGGGGGTTAGGAACTAGGGAAGGTCGAAAAGGTTCCCCTCTTGAGAGGGGTTAGGGGTGTGTTAGTCCGCGTCGCCAACACACCCCTGCCTACCGGCAGGCAGGCCTGCCATTACACGTATCCGGCCCACCCCCTCTCAAGAGGGGAATTAAAACGCAACGTTAAACGTTAAATAAAAATTAAACCATAGGTTTTGGCATCATCACAATTATCAGGAGGGAAATTATTTGGGGCATTTGCTATCTGCGGGGTGGTTTGGGCCGCGCTACAGGCTTATATCCTGCATAGTTTCGGCTTTGTTTGGATGGTGGCCCTGGCAGATAGCGCCATGAGCGCCCTTTTGCTCTCCATGGCCTGCTGGCTCATCAACAACAACCTGCGCTACTACCAGCCCGACCGTGGCAGCTACATTTACCTGCTGGTATGGTGCGGCGCCCTCGCGGCAGGCTGTACAGCGGCATGCAGGTATATACTGCCCTTCTTTAATTTCGGTGTGGTTTATGATAACTTTTTGAAGCAATCGTTCATTATCCGTCTCTTTACCGATTTCCTGGCTATCGGCTGGATGGCCATGATAAGCGCCCTGTTCTACTCGCAGCTTGATCATAAGAAAACTGAAGAACGCAAAACAGAAGCCGAAAAACTGGCCCGCGATGCCGAGCTTTACAACCTTCGCCAGCAATTGCAGCCGCACTTTCTGTTCAACAGCCTAAACTCCATCAACGCGCTGATAGGCTTTAAGCCCGATGAGGCACGTAAGATGATACACCAACTGTCTGACTTCCTTCGCGGCACGCTGAAGAAAGACGACCAACTGCTGGTGCCCCTGAGTGACGAGCTTACGCATTTGAATTTATACCTGGAAATAGAAAAGGTGCGCTTTGGCCACCGCCTGCAAACCGAAATAAGCTGCTACGAAAAATGTGGCAAGGCGCTGCTGCCCTCTATGCTTTTACAGCCTTTGGTAGAAAATGCGATAAAATTTGGCTTGTACGATACCACGGGCGAAGTAACCATTAGCATCAGCGGCGAACTGGAGGATAACTACCTCATCATGACCATACAAAACCCCTACGATTCGCAAACATCAAGGCCCCGCAAGGGCACCGGTTTCGGCCTCAGCGGGGTACAACGCAGATTATATTTGATATTTGCCCGCAACGATTTGATGGAAACCCATGCAAATGATAATATATTTACAACCATTATAAAAATACCGCAGTTATGACACGCGTTTTGATTATTGACGACGAGCCCCTGGCACGCATGGTTGTACTGGAATACCTGCAGGCATTCCCGCAGATTGAGGTGTTGCAGGAATGCGGCGACGGCTTCGAGGGCCTCAAGGCCATCCAACAGCACCAGCCCGACCTGATATTCCTGGATGTGCAGATGCCCAAAATAAACGGTTTTGAGATGCTGGAACTGGTAGAGAACCCGCCGGCCGTAATATTTGCTACCGCTTTTGATGAGTTTGCCATAAAAGCCTTCGAAGCACACGCCGTGGATTACCTGCTCAAGCCATTCAGCAAGGAGCGTTTCGTAAAAGCAATTGATAAATACTTGTTGCACGCCGCCGCCGGCCCTGCCGCTAACGCAAAAACTACAGAAACATTATTGGAGATAGCCGCTCAATCGCCCGCGCAAAACGAGCGCATCGTGGTAAAAACCGGCACTAAAGTGAAGATCATCTCGGTACAGGATGTAGAATACCTACAAGCCGACGATGACTATGTAAGCGTAATCACCGCCGAAGGCGCGTTCCTGAAGAATAAAACGATGGCCTTCTTCGAGAAGACGTTGGACCCACGCTACTTCGTACGTGTGCACCGCTCCTACATCATCGCCATACAACAAATAACCCGGTTGGACCCTTACGAGAAAGACAGCCACCTGGCCATCCTGAAATCGGGCGCAAAGATACCGGTAAGCAAAACCGGGTATGTGAAACTGAAGCAGGTGTTGGGGATATAGGTTAGCCCCCCAGCCCCCTGAAGGGGGAGCATTTGAAATAACAGTTTATTATGACAGACGAGGAGGTTACCGACCTAATTGCAGCAGAATTCCGCGACAAAACATTGGGCACAACTGCACAATACATGGAGATTCATGCCCCTGTTTATCGGGATGAGCGCATAGTTATTGAACGGGTAGATAGAAATAAGGCCGATTTGTTAATTGCTTACCTACCGGTAGCAGATGAATATTTTTCATTTGCTGTTTATATAGACCCAAACAAAAAAGAAATCATCAATATTGGAACGGAATCACGCAACGTGGTTTGTTTAAGAGCAACTTCTCAAACTTTAACAGCTGTTGAGTTACAAAATTTTACAACGTTAAAAGCAACCCGATACTGGAATAATGGAGATTTATGGCCAAATAAAAAATCAACTTATTCAAATATTTTTTTGGAATTTGAACCGAATGCCGAACCCGACGAGTTTGAAGATAAACTGAAGAAACTTTTGATCTTTTTGAAGAGGGATAAAGAGGGTATTTTTTCGCTGGCGGCAAACGCTAAAGCTTATATTCACGTAATAATGGATTTCCACGCCGGCAACCAAATGCTGGGGAGCGTACACCTTGATATGGAAACAATCGGTATGCTAAATGAGCTAAACCTTGAGTTGAGTTTTGATTTTGCAGCTTGGGGTAATCCATTTAAATAAAGCAAGATTGTCAAATCCGCTGCCGCGAGATTAGCGCAGCGTATCTCGTAACAGTAGCAGTTTTTTATGGAAAAACCAATCCCTTTGCATCTTGTTCGTATGAAATATACGCTTATCGCACTTTTCCTACTAGCATTTGCCGTCCAATTGGCGCAGGCGCAAAGCCACAAAGTCCCTAAAAATCTGAAACAAGCCCTTAAACTGTTGCAGGCTGATTGCCCTGATAGTCTAAAATCAATTATCAAAAAAACTGACGATGGCAAATTGATTAATCTTTGCTATCCCTGGGATACACCAAACACTATTCCTTACAAAACAATTTTTGAATGGCTTCGAGGCGATGATAACGACACCAAAAAACTGGACAAATACTTCACCAATAAAGGAATAAAAGACAACCAGCACCAACAAACGGTAGTACTCATTGCGTTTAAAAAGATATTGCTTGGCCAGCCCGTTAACCAGGATTCCATATTTAAACCTTACCAGCAGATTGAAGCGAAATGGAAAAAAGAAGATGCAGTTAGGAGCACAACAGATAGCCTCCGCGGGCATTATATCCCAAAGGACCTTGACGATTGCTTAAGTCGGCTGGATAAGATGTTTAGTGATTCGGATAAGGTAACTTTTAAAAAGTTACCCGAGAGAGAGTTTATAGGCCGGGTACATCATGGCTTTGGCACCTGGATAAGGAATAATTGGGGCTTGCATATGGGTTCGCGGCTTTGGGTATATTTTAATAGTATGGGCATCTCCAATCCTGAGGATATGAGCGGGATTATCTTCCACAGTTATCACCGTCGACTGCTAAATAACCCTTTAAAATTGGATGAGCAGATGCAATTCTATAAAGATTATTGGGCAGATGCTGAGCGGAAAGAATTAGAAGAGACCCGGCAGCAGTTTGCCACCTATAACCTGGGTGATACATTGGAGTATAATTATCCGAACGGTTATGTTTCCAAAAAACAGGAAGACGCTGAATTTAATGACAGTTGCGCTGCTAAAGGGATTGTTTTACAAAAAGACGATAAAAAACTCCTGCTAAAGGTAAGGATTATAGAAACCTGCGATTCCCATGGGATTATAACCTATGATAGCAAAAACAGTTACACATTCGATAAAGAATTAAAGAAATGGGTAAAAGTTAAAAAAAGAAAAATTGTAAAATCAAAAAGTGGTAAGGAGCTTTGGTTTAATTATGAAGATTGGAAATCGAACGACAGTTACTTATAATACACTTCCGCTGCCGCGAGGTTAGCGCAGCGTATCTCGTGGCTGGCATGGCTTAAGCTTCCAGCTTAAGCCCGGGAATCAAAGCCAATCATAACAACTTATAATACCAATAAAATTCATTTTTAAAGAATAAAAAACTAAATATAAAAATATATTGAAATTTTATTCTGAATCAACTAATAACTTAGGTATATTTGCTTACCAAATTATAACAGCATGCCTAAGCTATTCTTCATCCTCTGTCTATCATTATTCACATTTAAAAACCCTGTAGAACTCCCCGACAGCAAACGCGCCAGCGATGCCCGAGCAGCCATTTGGCCAAAGTTACAGGGCCAGCTTAAGGATGCCGGTTTCGATAGCAATTACCGCATCTACCTGCGCATTTTTAAACAAACTAACCAGCTCGAAGTATGGGCGAAAAAAGGCTCGAAGTATGCTTTGCTTAAACGCTATGAGATTTGCTATTACTCGGGCGGGTTGGGCACCAAAACCAAACAGGGCGACGGCAAAAGCCCCGAAGGCTTTTATACCATTACGGCTAAACAGCTTAACCCCGCAAGCAATTACCACCTCGCCATCAACATAGGTTACCCTAACCAACTGGAACAGCAAAAAGGCTACACTGGCAGCGCCATCATGATACATGGGAATTGCGCCTCTATCGGCTGCTACGCCATGACAGATGCGCGCATAGAAGAGATTTACACCCTCATCTACAAAGCCCTCGGGGCCGGGCAGGAAAAAATAAACCTGGATATCTATCCCTTTGCGATGGATGCAGCCCATATGCAAGCTTTCGCTACCTCGCCAAACCTCCCCTTTTGGAAAACGATGAAACCGGGATACGATTTGTTCGAGAAAAAGCACATACCTGCAACCGCCAGTGTGCTAAGGAAAGCATACAGCTTCGGGAATTAGGATTGGCGTCTTCACTAAATCACTAACTAATGACTGAATATCCCCTTCAATCCGTCAAGCACGCTTTGGAAGAATGTGGGTATGCTGAGCCCGTTGCTATGGTTAAAGTATAAGAATATACAGAAAATGATAAGCGCGATAATGATGAAACGCTTAAACAGGTAGCCCAATAATACAAGTCCCAATGGGATGGCAACCAGCAGTATCCAACTGATTTTTACCGGGGTGAGTTTGCTATCGTGCCGGTAAACGTAGTAGAGCATCGAGGTGGTGCCCTCGTCGTTCTTATGGCGGGCAAATATAAAGCTCGATTTATCGAGTTTATGTCGGTAGAAGGCCGTACCCTTTTCAAACTTCAGTTCCTCCGAAAATCCGTTTATCGTAAAATTGAAGGTGCCGTTTACGTTTTCCTGTATATTGCTGGCGGTGTCTACGGCCACAATGGCTATCTCATCCTTGGCGAAAGGGTTTTCCTTTACCACGAAATGTTTGATGCTTACGGTATCTGCAAAAGCGTAGCTCGATGCAACAAATAACAGGCAGCAGGCAAAAAGTATTTTTTTCATGGAGAGTTTTTATGGCTATAAGCCTGCAATAAAAATAATGTTTTTTCTATCACTTGTTAAATATATAAATACCGATGTTGAGCAGCGTGGCATAACCCACCCAAAGCAGGTATGGCACCAGCAGCCAGGCTGCCGTGTTTTTGAAGCTTGCAAACCATGCGATGTTGAGTACAATAGATACCAGCAACAGGATAATAACGACCAACCCGCCCAGCACCGCGTGCATCCCGAAGAACACAATCGACCAGGAGAAATTTAACAGCAGTTGAACGATATAAATAAACACGGCGGTTTTGTAAACCGAAGTACCGTCCCTACATTTCCAAACCAGGTAAGCGGCAGTGGCAATGAGGATGTAAAGGGTGGTCCATGCTACAGGGAATGCCCAGTTGGCCGGCGTGTAGCCGGGCTTTTTTAATGTGGTGTACCATCCCGCAATTTCGGGTCGCGTAAATAATGAAGCAACAAAACCAATAACGAGCGTAATTGCCTGGCTAATGATAAAAGGTATTGGCTGGAATTTGGTTACGGATGTATCGGCTTTCATGGTAATGACATAACATCGTCAACATAAAAAAGTTTAAAATAAGGTGCCGGTTATGGCCGGTTCAAAAGCTCCTTGAGGGCATCCTGAGCCACCCATTTGGCGGCTTTGCTATCCTGCAGCATAATGCGGTTTGCGGTTGCAATGGCTTCGGCTTTGAGGGTAGCGTTCCGCTTGCCAATTTGCCGCAATGCCCAGTTTACGGCTTTCTTCACAAAATTGCGGCTATCGTATGCTTCGCGCTCCATGAGGGGGAAGAATTGCAAGAATACATCGTCTGCGGCCGTTTTTTGATGCATGGCGTATTCGGCCATTAGCACGAAGCCGGCGCGTTTTACGTACTCTTCGGGGCGTTCGCTGTACTCCATGGCTTTAGCTACGGCAAACGGCGTACGGTCGAACAGGTTGCCGCAAACCTGGTCGCACAGGTCCCATGAGTAAAAATCCATCGTCCAGGCATCGAACTGTTCTGTTGTAACCCGTGCAGGGTCATCAACCATCGAGGCCATTATACGCGCCTCGTGTACGCCGGTATCCCAAAGCTGTAAAGCCAGCGTGTGATTCTTTTTGTGGTCTTTCGCTATTCTACGCACCTCAGGTATCCTAACGCCAAGGGCACGAGTATTATCCACGCCGAAGCGCAGCATACCGGCAAGATATTTTGCATCGGCATGCTCTTTTAGCAGGGCTATGATGCATTCCGCATCGGTGGAAGGCTTAGTCGGCAACGCTTTTTTTCTCTATGGTGTTGTGGATAGGTACAACCTGCATCAAGGCCGCCGAGCCGTACCAGGGGTGCAGGTCCATCACCAGCGTGCCTGCCTTTATTGCGGGGTCGGTAGCAGTAAGTTGTTCGGCCTCGGCCACACTTTCCACATTAAAAATAAAGATGCCCCGGATGGGCTGGTCGTCCATAAACGGCCCGGCGAGTACCAGTTTGCCTTCGGCGGCCAGTTTCATAATGTTGCGCAGGTGCGCCATCTGTAGGTCCTGTGCGGCCTTGGGGTCGGTAATTTTGGTTGGCCCTTCTTTCAGGAAAGCCATTACGTATTTCTTCATGCCGTACTGGTCGGCACCCAGCTTTTTGGCCAGGGCGGCATCATAAACAGGTTTATCTTGCGCAAAACAAGCCATACCGATGAACAGCAAGGGCAGCAGGAGTTTTAATCGTAACATCATACAGGTTTTTTGGGTTGTGGAATAAAGATAGAAAATCTCTTTGGCTATTACCCAAACAAAAAGCCGGACTATTCGGCCCGGCTTCTGTCTCAAATCTCATATCTAAAATCTCACATCTATTAAAGGTTCCCCCTCAACTCCTGCTCCCGCTCAATCGCTTCAAAAAGGGCCTTGAAATTACCGGCACCAAATGATTTAGCGCCCTTGCGCTGGATAATCTCGAAGAACAAAGTCGGCCTGTCTTCCACCGGCTTGGTGAATATTTGTAGCAGGTAGCCTTCGTCGTCGCGGTCTACCAGGATGCCGAGCTCCTTTAAGGGGCCCAGGTCCTCGTCTATGTGGCCCACACGGTCGGTAAGTTCGTCGTAATAAGTAGTGGGTACGGTTAAAAACTCAATACCGCGGCTTTGCAGGTCGGTAACGGTTTTTACGATATCGCCAGTAGCCAGTGCCATATGCTGCACGCCTTCGCCTTCGTAAAACTCCAGGTACTCTTCTATCTGGCTCTTCTTTTTGCCCTCCGCCGGCTCGTTTATAGGGAACTTTACATAACCATTACCATTGCTCATCACCTTGCTCATTAGGGCGCTGTATTCGGTGGATATCATCTTATCATCGAACGTGAGGATGTTGCGGAAGCCCATAATATCCTCATAAAAATTAACCCATTGGTTCATTTTATGCCAGCCTACATTGCCCACGCAATGGTCTACATATAGCAGGCCGGTATCGGTAGGCTGATAGCTGGTTTGCATGGCCTTATAGCCGGGTAAAAACGGACCGTTATAATTCTTGCGTTCCACAAAAAGGTGTACGGTTTCGCCATAAAGTTTAATGCCGCTGGTACGTACTTCGCCATGCTCGTCCGTGATAGACTTTGGCTCCTGGTACGGCTCGGCACCACGGGCAACGGTTTGCTTAAAGGCATCGAAGGCATCATCCACCCAAAGGGCCAATATCTTTACGCCATCGCCATGCTTTTTGATATGCTCGGCAATGGGATGGTCCGAATGCAAGGGCGTGGTAAGCACCAGGCGTATCTTGCCCTGCTGCAACACGTACGATGCACGGTCCCGCACGCCGGTTTCGGGACCAGCGTAAGCCAGGTCCTGAAAGCCGAAAGCGGTTTTATAATAATGCGCCGCCTGCTTGGCATTGCCCACATAAAATTCAACATAATCGGTGCCGTTAAGCGGCAAAAAATCTGTTGTGGCTGGTTTTCTATCTAATGTTAGTGTGCTCATGTTGTTGTTTTATAGTTGAAAGGTTTTAATGTTGAAAAGTTGTAAGGTTGATATGCGTAAGAGAAAGGCAACTTTTAAACCTTACAACTTTTCAACCTTACAACAGCTTAAATCACCCAGCTCTTATAATAATTCTCGTCCTCAATCCTTACCGCATCTTCCGTCAACATCAGCGGGCGGAAGGGATCTATCATCACGGCCAGTTCATCCGTAAATTCCTTGCCGATAGATTTTTCTACCGAGCCAGGCGCAGGGCCGTGCGGTATGCCACCGGGGTGCAGGGTTATCTGCCCTTTTACTACGCTTTTGCGGCTCATAAAATCGCCGTCTACGTAGTATAAGACCTCGTCGCTATCTACATTGCTGTGATTATATGGCGCAGGGATAGATAGCGGGTGATAGTCGAATTTCCTCGGCACGAAAGAGCAGATAACGAAGTTGTTCCCCTCAAAAGTTTGGTGAACGGGTGGTGGTTGATGCACCCGGCCGGTTATGGGTTCAAAATCATGTATCGAAAAAGCCCATGGGTAGTGGAAGCCATCCCAGCCGATGAAATCGAAGGGGTGGGTACCGTAGATGTACGGGTAAATGAGGCCCTGCTTTTTGATGAGTATCTTAAAATCGCCTTTCTCGTCGATTGTTTCTAAATCGGTTGGGCGTTTGATGTCGCGTTCGCAATAGGGCGAGTGCTCCATCAGTTGCCCGTAGGCATTGCGGTAACGCTTTGGCGAACGGATGGGACTGAAACTCTCTACGATGAATAGGCGGTTATCGGACGTATCGAATTCCAGTTGGTAGATAGTCCCGCGCGGTATCACCAAATAATCGCCGTAAGCAAATTTGATTTTCCCGAAGCCGGTCTTTAGTGTGCCGCTGCCTACGTGGATAAAGATCACCTCGTCGGCCTGGCTGTTCTTGTAAAAGTAATCCGTCATGCTTTGGCGCGGCGCGGCAATGGAGATGTGCAAATCAGCATTTACCAGCACCGGTTTGCGGCTTTGCAGGTAATCGTCAACCGGTTCAATGTTGAAACCGATGAGGCTGGTATGCTTAAGGTGCTTTTCGCGGGCAATTTTCGGTTCTACGGAGTATGGCTCGCCCAGCGCCTTTACGATGGTGGGCGGGTAGGCATGGTAAACCAGCGAGTAGAGGCTGGAGAAACCCTCGGTAGAAACCAGCTCTTCGGCGTATAAAGTGCCATCGGGTTTACGGAACTGGGTATGCCGCTTATGCGGAATAGTCCCCAAAGTATGGTAAATAGGCATTGGTGGTTGGTTTAAATGTTGGAATGTTTTAAGGTTGGAAGGTTGTGAAAACCTTAACTTAAATCATTAGTTATTAAACGATTGAAATGGGGGAATAGTTTTAATGGCGGTGGAAGTAACATCCCAACCTTTCAACATCAAAACCTTAAAACAACGAAGTTAATACTGCGCTAAAACGGCAGTAGCGAGCACAGCATCCCTAAAAGAAGAAGCATCGCTCATAGAGGTGAGGCCCAGGGAAAAGTAAAACTGTTTAATGATGCTCATATTTGGTAAACAAATGTAGGACTAGTTGTTTTAATATGCAAGCATAATATTATCACCGCTGTTTATTATAAAAAAGTTTTATGTTTGGTTTCCAATTAAACCAAGCATGATCAGGAAAGAAGCCATAATTATTGGAGTTGCTGCCTGGGTTGTTTTAACCTTCTTGTTTACGAACGATAAAACCGCTACTGAGGGCTTCACTGGCGTAGGCATCCCCTGGAATTTTTACCGCTATACCAGCGGCGGAATAGGTTATGTCAACCATAGCCAGACAGGCTTCAATATGAATAATTTCATATTAGACCTTACCGCGCTGGCAGCGCTTGTGTATGGCCTCCACGTTTTCCTGGAGCGCAATGTGAAAAAGAAAACCAATTCAGAAAAGCCGCCTTATTTGCCTTAACAAACCGGGCGGCTAAACACTAATTAAACCACCATACTTATGAAATTAGTATCTTACAAAACCGAAGACCGCGAGCATTTAGGTGTGTACATCAAAGGACATATCTACAACCTCAACTCCTGCGATAAGCTTATCCCCGATAGCATGAATGAGTTTTTATGGGGCGGCGATGAGCTGATGCAGCACGCCAAACGTGTTGACGAGGATTTGCGCAAGGGCAAAATGCAGGGAAAGGAAGAGCTATTTTATGAACTGATAGCTCCTGTGCCCCACCCCACAAGTTGCCGCGACGGTTATGCCTTTCGCCAGCATGTGGCTGCCGCCCGCCGCAACCGTAAGGTGGATATCATACCCGAATTTGACCAGTACCCTATCTTTTACTTCACCAACCACAACGCCATACAAGGCCCGGGCGAAATTGAGTGCATGCCGGATCATTTCCAAAAGCTGGATTTTGAACTGGAAGTTGCTGTAGTGCTCAACAAAAAAGGACGTAACATAAAAGCAGCTGACGCAGATAGCTATATCGCAGGCTATATGATCATGAACGATATGAGCGCCCGCACCCTGCAAATGGAAGAAATGCTATTGAACCTTGGCCCCGCAAAAGGAAAGGATTTTTCTACCGTGATTGGCCCCTGGCTGGTTACGCCCGATGAATTGGAGCAATACAAAACTGCTCCTAAACCCGGCCACACCGGCAATGCCTATAATCTGGAAATGAAATGTGTGGTAAATGGCAAAGAAGTAAGCAGCGGCAATATGGCTGACATGGACTGGACCTTCGCCGAAATCATAGAACGCTGCGCATATGGCTGCGACGTGCTTCCGGGCGATGTCATCGGCTCGGGCACTGTAGGCACCGGCTGTTTTTTAGAGCTTAATGGTACCGGCCTGCTGCACGACCCCAACTATCAAACCCAATGGCTGCAGCCGAACGATTTGGTTGAAATGGAAATAACGGGATTGGGGATGCTGGGGAATATTATTAAGAAGAGTGAGAGTGAATTTTCGATACTTGCGTTGAAGAAGTTGTAAGGTTGAAAAGTTTGAAGGTTGGAAAGTTAAACTGAGCGACGTGGCAAAAGCTGAAAAATTCGAGGACTTGGAAATTTGGAAAATTGCTGTTGATATTGCAGTTGCTGTTTATTTACTGTGCGACAATGACCCTCTAAAGTCTGATTGGGGAATGAAAGACCAAATTAGGCGAGCAGCGTGTTCAATGTCGGACAATATTGCAGAAGGATTTGAGTATAATAATAACCCTGACTTTATACGGTTCCTTCGATATGCCAAAGGTTCATCAGGAGAGTTCAGGAATAAGCTTACCATCTTGTTTTCGGCAGGGAAAATTGAAAAGCCAATTTTTGATGAGCTTTACAACAAAAGCATAACCTTTTCGGGTAAAACTAAAAGCCTTATCGACTACCTGACGCAATTTGAAGCACAAAAGAAAAAGAAATAACCTTTCAACTTTCCAACCTTCAAACTTTTCAACATTGAAAACCCTCAAAACCTCCGACCTCTCCCCGCTGGAATTACAAAATTACCTGCATTACGCCATAGCGCCGCGGCCCATCTGCCTGGCATCAACCATGGATGCGGAGGGGAACGTCAATTTAAGTCCCTTCAGTTTTTTTAATATGTTCAGCACCAACCCGCCGGTGTGCGTGTTTTCGCCTGCGCGGAGGGTGAGAGACAATACCACCAAGCACACGCTGGAGAATATACTGGCAGTGCCCGAGTGCGTAATCAATATCGTGAACTACGATATCGTACAGCAAGTGTCGCTGTCCAGCGTGGAGTACCCGGCGGGCGTGGATGAGTTCGTGAAATCGGGGTTGACACCGCTACCATCGGTGCTGGTAAAACCACCCCGTGTGGCCGAATCGCCGGTACAGTTTGAATGCCTTATCAAAGACGTAATAAGCCTGGGCGATGGCCCGGGCGCGGGAAACCTTGTCGTAGCCGAAATAAAGCTGATCCACATCAACGAAGATATTTTAGACGATACCGGTAAAATAGATCAGGAAAAGATAGACCTTGTGGCTCGCCTTGGCGGCGACTGGTATTGCCGCGTTACTGCCGATAACCTGTTTAAGGCAGCAAAGCCTGTGCGTACGATAGGTATCGGCGTGGATGCTATTCCATATGCCATCCGCAATTCTAAAGTCCTCACAGGGAATAACCTGGGGCAGCTGGGCAATGTGGAAGCTTTACCTACCGATGAAGAAATCGAAGTCTTTGCCCAAAGCGATGTGATAAAAGAATTATTCGATGCTACCATCGGCGACAGCCAAACCCGCGAGTTGCAGTTGCACCTGCATGCCAAACATCTGCTGGATAACGGCCTGGTTGCTGATGCCTGGAAGGTGTTGCTGATATAAACCGTATCTAAAATCCCAATTCAGCCAGTGGCATCTAAAAAGGTAGCCCTATACCAAAGTTCAACTGCATAAAGTTGTAGCTATCACCCACATAGTTGCCGTTGCCATCTGTTCCGGTGCTGTTGGCTTTAAGGTAGGCCTTTTTAAATTCGCCGGCTTTGAATAACTCACCCGGGTGTTTAATGAGCACCCACTGATCAGATCCGCTAAATTGTGGGTCTTTGAATTTAAACGCAGCATCAAGCCTGAAGATAAAGAAGCTAAGGTCGAAACGCAGACCCGTACCTATGCCTATGGCGGTAGAATTGAAAATGTTATTCAGCCTAAACTCTCCGTTGGGGTTATCGGCCGTTTTGTGCAGGCGCCAAACGTTGCCCATATCCATAAACAGAGCCCCTTTCAGCTTCGTGCCGAAGAAGTTATCCATCAGTTTGTATCGGTACTCCAGGTTGGCAACCATCTTTATCTCGCCAAATTGATCGAGGTATTTGAGGCGGGCGCGCGTGGTATCGGCAGCGCCGCCAACACCGTAGCTGGCGCGGTTAAACTGGCCAGGGCCAAGCGTACGCGGCAACCAGGCACGCATATCGTTTGCACCACCGGTATAAAAGTTCTTTTCGAATATCAGCTGGCTGCTATTGCCATAAGGCACGCCAATACCGGGGCTAAAGCGGAAAATGAACTGCTTTTCGCCGCCGAGACTTTTATACAGGCGGTAATCGATCTCGGTTTTGATGTATTGCGAAAAAGCGTTGCCAAAAATGGTGCGCTGCCCCAGGGTGTCCCTCGGGGTATTAAAGGCCCGGCTAAGCAGGTTGAGCGTGCCGCCGCCCAAATCCAGGCTACCGCGGAAATAGTAGAAATTCTCGTAGGTATTCAGCTTGATGGTGTTATACTGAAAGGTGTACTGCGAGCCGGATGTAAATGTGGTGCGGCCGATAAGGTACACGTACGAATAGCGATTCTGTTTAAGCAGCTCGGCCTTGGCAACCGGATCTATACTACCACTGGAAAACTCGATGTTGATGGGCGTAATAGAGTGCTGCTTGGTACGGGTATCGAAGAAATCGTAAGTGATGGAGTTTACCCAACTGCGGCGCTGTACCAGGCCTTTCTGGTAAAACAACGAGAAGTTAGTAGAGAACGTAGTATGCGGCACACCGAATTTGGCCAGGTTGGGGAAATCGAACGGAGAAACTATGCGCGGGTAAATAAGGCTAACGCCCGTTTTGAACTCCTGGTTCTGGATGCCTTTGTTATCGCCTGCGTTGCGCCCGCTATCGAACAATATGCTCCAGTTAATCTTCACCTGCAGAGCAGCTGCCTGTTTAAAAATATTGCGGTTGGTAARGGTATTGCCAAGGTTGTACCCGTAGCGCCCACCGTTGAACAGAAACTCCGCCTCCACCCTGTCAGACATCCTTTTGAGCGGCACTATCTCCAGCCTGGTATTCAAGCGGTTTGTGCTATCAGGTAGCTTGTCGTAAATGGGACTGGGTACGTTCCTGAAAACGTTCAATTCCGATAAGCGCGTAGTGGTAAGCGTTTGCATATCGATATCGAACACCCTCCCCTTTTTCTGGAAGATATAATCGGTTACCGTTTTAGGCTTAAAACGGCCCGAGTAATCTACGTACCTGAATTGCGAGTCTACCTGTATGGTATCGGCCTTGCCCATTTTGCGGCCATTGCTGGTGGAAATGGTTATCAGCGTATTATTGATGGTATAAGTTGGGTGGGCGGCTTTGCCGGTAGGGTTATCTATAATCATCACCAGATCTACAACGCTTTGGCGATAGCTGCTATCAGGTTCGAAGTTGATGTACTGGCGATAAAAATCGAAGTAACCGTTCCGTTTCATCACCTGAAAAAACTGGTCGCGGTCGTAAGCCAGGCTATCCGTATCGAAGCGGCTTCCGGGGTTCACGTGCGAGTATTGCTTCTTGGTGCTGCGATAAAGGTTGCGTACGTTGGGGTCGGCAATACTGTCCTTGTAATTTCTGATGTGAAACATCGGGCCTTCGGTGGCTGTAAAAATCAACTCCGCTTTCTGCTTTTTTATCACGATGGAATCGGCCACCTTTGCTTTAAGGTAGCCCTTGTTCTGCAGGTATTTTTGCAGCTGCAGGCGCGAGAACTCCACCAGGTTGCTATCCAATATAGCCGGTGCCTCGCCTATGTTGCGTTTGCCTTTTTTGCTGAAAGTGTAATAGAATTGCAGGTTTAGCCAGTTGTTAGGCTGTTGCTCTTTGTCAACATAATTTAAGGCGGCTTCGGAGAACTCCTTGTCGAAATTCTTTAACGTTACCTTGCGCACGATAGCCTGGTTAGGCTTTATTCCGCGCGTAACGCTGCAACCGGAGATAATAACCACCAAAATACTTAATATTGCAAGACGGTAACGGCCGGGTGTTAAATATGCTTTCAAAATCTCAAATCAGTTTACTAACGTCTCTACAACACAAAAAGTTTCGCCAGCAAAGTGGTTTGTTTTTGGTGGAGGGTTATAAATCCATCATCGAATTTGCAAACTCCCCATACCGCATCCAAACAATTTACCACACGCCGGGCATTGCCTCAAAATTGCTCAATTTATCCCGAAAAATAAACTTTCAGGAGATTTCACCTGTCGAACTGCAAAAAATAAGCACGCTGAAGAACCCTGCCGATGCTGTTGCCGCTGTCAATATCCCCCAATGGGCGGGTTTTAGTGATGCCGACCTCAAAAATAAATACAGCCTGGTGCTTGATGGCGTGCAGGACCCCGGCAATATGGGCACCATCATCCGCACGGCAGATTGGTTTGGCATTACCAACATCATCTGCAGCGAAGACACCGTTGACGCATACAACCCTAAGGTGGTGCAGGCCACCATGGGTAGCCTGGCCCGCATGAATATCAGTTATACCGATTTGAAAGAGTTTTTACGGTCTGCAAACCTACCGGTATATGGTGCTTTGCTCAACGGCGAAAGCATCTATGGTGTAGATTTTGGCAACGAAGCGTTGATTGTGATGGGCAATGAGGGCAACGGCATCCGGCCCGAAATTCAGCGGGTGATACAGCATCCGGTAACCATCCCACGCGTCGGCGGCGCCGAATCGTTGAACGTGGCAATAGCCACTGCTATATTTTGTTCGGAAGTAGTTGGCCGGAACAGCTAATTGGCCGAGGCCGTATCTTTAACGTCCGGTAATCTTTGCTTTTCTTTCGTACGCGGTTTTGTATATTTTTCTATCGCTGTTATTACACATTCCTGACGCGCTGCAGCCATCATATCTTTGAGGGCTTTCTCTTGTTCTTTAGTTACTCCGTTGGGGAATTTTGCAATAACTTTATCGGTTAAGCAATCCACAAATCCTGCCCTGGCCCCCTCCGGTAGTAATTTCACTTCGGGGAAAGCATAAAATTTCTTTCTAAGTAGTTTCGCAAACTCGGGTTGCCATAATTTGAAATTATGCCCTATGCTTTCTGCGCAGTCGGCATCTATCTTCATTGCCTTTATCTTAATAATATCATTTATGCCACTTAACCCATTGGGAAACATTGCTTTTATCTTACCCACGCAACACGCCGCATATTCGGCCCTGATATTTTTACTGATATGTGCACTGCCGGCTTGCTCATAATACCTGTTGTAAACCATTTTTTCCCTGGCATCGTTCCACGCACCAAATGCGGGATCGGCGGTCAATTGTTGTTCATGTTGTTCGTCAAACATCCTGTGCCATTGCTGCCGCTCGATTTCATTTTTCTTTTCTCTTTCGCGATTTGTATAAAGAGAAATGGCAGAACTGATTACTATGGCCAACACTACCCATTGCCGGTATGTACGTTGCATGTTATGTGGTTTAGATATTGGCTTAAAAATAAGCAATTTGTACGGATTGGCGGACCTTTACTGTATCTACCGCTATATTTTGTGCAAAACTTGCAGCAAAATCATTTCAATAAAAATTGATTAGCAAATAATAATTACTATTTTTGCAGTCCTTAAAAAAGGTCGGATGGCCGAGTGGCTAGGCAGAGGTCTGCAAAACCTCCTACAGCGGTTCGAATCCGCTTCCGACCTCAGGGTTAATATATTTTATAAAATAAAAGATCATGGGCGTTACTCGTTTAAAAAGAAAAGATAGAAGAAACAAAACTTTCTCTCGTTTAGAAGTACAGTTTTTAAAGTTAGCTACCAACATTGAGTTGGGCAGCCGTTCGGCAGAGAAAAAAGATAGCCAGATAGCAAAAAACAATGCTGTTTTAGCTATTGCTGCAGGCAAATAATTCTATCTCCGCAAAAGATTTGAAGGTGTACTGAGGTTCGGTACGCCTTTTTTTGTTGGGGGAGATTTTGTCTGAACCATGATTTGCTTGATTTTAAGATTACATGATTAGAGACGTGGAATATCACCCCTCTACAAAAATCGTGTCAATCCCTTAATCCTTCAATCGTGTCAATATACGATTGATCAACCCCGGCCCCTCATAAATAAACCCGGTGTACAACTGCACCAACACCGCGCCGGCTTGTAATTTCTCTACCGCATCCTCTGCCGAATGAATGCCGCCTACACCAATTATCGGAAACGAGCCGCCTGAAGCTTTATGCAAATAACTGATAACCTCGGTAGAACGTTTGGTCAACGGCTTGCCGCTTAAACCGCCGGTTTCGGTCTTAAACGGTGAAACCAAACCCTCGCGACTGATAGTGGTATTGGTAGCAATAATGCCCGCTATGCCCGTTTGCTTTACAATATCGGCAATATCATCCAACTGGGAATCGGTGAGATCCGGAGCTATCTTAAGGAGTATAGGCCTGCTGATGCCGTTTTTGCTATTGCGCTGCTGCAGCGTGTTCAGGATATGCATCAATGGTTCCTTTTCCTGCAAGGCACGCAGGCCTGGTGTATTGGGGGAGCTTACGTTCACCACAAAATAATCCACCACATCAAACAGCCGGTCGAAGCATTTGATGTAATCGCTTACGGCATCTTCGTTCGGAGTAACTTTATTTTTGCCGATGTTGCCGCCTATGATGAGGGCCGTTTCGCCCGGTTTAAGGCTTTTGCGGTAGGCGGCAATACGCTCCGCAGCTACATCTACTCCTAAATTATTAAAGCCCATCCGGTTGATAAGCGCTTCGTCTGCGGGCAGCCGAAACATGCGCGGCTTATCGTTACCGGGCTGGGGCAAGGGCGTAACTGTGCCTACTTCCACGAAGCCGAAGCCGAGGTTTCCCATCTCGGCAATGAGCTCGGCATTTTTATCGAAACCTGCCGCCAGGCCCACCGGGTTCTTGAATTTCAGGCCGAAGACTTCCCGCTCCAAACGTTTATCGTCCGAGGTCCATATAGCTTTGCTGATGGCGCTGCCGCCAGGAACTTTATTAAGACGCTTTAGGTTGCGGGTAACAAAGTAATGTATGTTTTCCGGGTCGAATTTGAACAGCAGGGGCTTAAGCAATTGATACATGCCGCGAATTTACCGTTTTTAATATTTAAGGGTTAACATCAGCCGGAAAATTGTAATTTAGTTGCTGTCCATTTATAACAGACACCTGCCAATAATGAAGAATTTCCTGCAAAACTCCCGCCGCAGTTTTATTAAAAGCGCCGCTATAGGCACCGTTGCCACCTTATCAATCCCACAAATCGTATCGGCCGCCGTTGGCACATCATCCGCGAAAAAAGTGGAGCTGAATGATGGCGACGTAATCCTTTTCCAGGGCGATTCTATCACCGATTGGGGACGCGACCATAAAGCCACCGAACCCAACACCAACAGTATGCTGGGCACGGGCTACACCACCTATGCTGCCGGCGAGCTATTATTTAAACATGCACAAAAGAACTTCAAAATATACAACCGCGGCGTAAGCGGCAACAAAGTTTACCAATTGGCCGAACGCTGGGAAGCCGACTGCCTGGCCCTTAAACCAAACGTAGTGAGCATCCACATCGGTGTAAACGATTTTTGGCACAGCCTTACCAACGGCTACAAAGGCACCATAGACACCTATATCGCTGATTATAAGGCCCTGTTGGAGCGTACCCAAAAAGCCCTGCCCGGCGTAAAATTCATCATCGGCGAACCATTTGCTCTAAAAGGAACCAAATTTGTAGACGACAAATGGTACCCTACGTTCCCGCTTTTCCAAAAAGCAGCGAAAGATTTAGCCGGGCAATTCGATGCGCCGTTGATACCGCTGCAAAAAATATTCGATAAGGCACTGGAAACCGGCTCTGCCAATTACTGGACGCTGGATGGCGTACACCCCAGCGTGGCAGGATCAAGATTGATGGCAGAGGGATGGTTGAGTACGGTTAGAGGGTAGCCCCCCGCCCCCTGAAGGGGGAGCTTTTTGGTCATCCTATCTTTTTCATACTCCCCCTTTAGGGGGTCGGGGGGTTTTCGTATCTTTGCGGCAAATGATCGCTATAAATAACCTTACGTTTGAGATTGGTGCCCGGGCGCTGTATGATGAAGCTAACTGGCATATAAAACCGGGAGAAAAAATTGGCCTTATAGGGGCCAATGGTACCGGTAAAACCACCCTCCTGAAGATAATCGTAGGCGATTACAAACCCACATCGGGTACGATATCGATGGCTAAGGACCTTACTATGGGTTACCTAAACCAGGATCTGCTCTCTTACTCATCCGACAAGAACATCGTTCACGTTGCAATGGAAGCCTTTGAGCGCCAGAACCAACTGCACGACGAGATTGAGGCCCTGCTGAAAAAACTGGAAACAGATTATACCGAGGACCTTTTACATAAGCTTAGCGATAAACAGCACGAATTTGAACTGCTGGATGGTTACAACATCGAATACAAAGCACACGAAATTTTGGCCGGTCTTGGTTTTAGCGAGGCAGAGTGCCAGCGTAAGCTAAGTACTTTTAGCGGGGGCTGGCGCATGCGTGTAATGCTTGCCAAGATACTGTTGCAGGCACCGGATATCCTCTTACTGGATGAGCCTACCAACCACTTGGACTTACCTTCCATCCAATGGCTGGAAGATTACCTAAAAGCCTTCAACGGCGCTATCATCATCGTATCGCACGATAGGTGGTTCCTGGATAAAGTTATTAACCGCACGGTAGAAAGCCGCAAGGGAAAGCTGAACGTTTACGCAGGCAACTACACTTTCTATCTGGAAGAAAAAGCCTTACGTGCCGAGATACAGCGTGGCGAGTTTAAAAACCAGCAATCAAAAATAAAGCAGGAGGAGCGCTTGATAGAGCGTTTCCGTGCGAAGGCCTCTAAGGCTAAGATGGCCCAGTCGCGTATAAAAATGCTGGATAAAATGGAGCGTGTTGATGACGTGGATGATGATAACCCGGAGGTTAACTTCAGCTTCCGTTTCAGCAAGCAAAGCGGCAGGCACGTGGTTACCATGGAACATATCACCAAAAAATACCCAACCATCGATATTTTGGATGATGCCGAAGCCATCATCGAAAAAGGTGATAAAATTGCCCTGATCGGCGCCAACGGTAAAGGTAAGTCTACCCTGCTGCGCATTGTTGCAGGGGCCGATACTGAGTTTGAGGGCACATCACAAACAGGCCATAACGTTACGCAAACCTTCTTTGCACAGCACCAGTTAGAGTCGTTGCACCTGGAGCACCAGATATTGCAGGAACTGCAGGCGTTCGCTCCAAAACATACCGATACCGAGCTGCGCTCGATATTAGGTTCGTTCCTGTTTACCGGCGATGATGTTTTCAAAAAGATAAAGGTGCTGTCGGGTGGCGAGAAATCGCGCGTGGCATTGGCCAAAGCACTTACTGCGGATGCTAACTTCCTGGTACTGGATGAGCCTACCAATCACCTGGATATGGCTTCGGTGAATATATTGATACAGGCACTGCAGCAGTATGAAGGTACGGTAATCGTGGTATCGCACGATAGGTACTTCCTGGATAATGTGGCGAATAAAATTTGGTTTATCGAAAATCAAAAGATAAAACAATACCCCGGCACCTACGCCGAGTACGACGTATGGAACGCCAAACGCATTTTGGAGCCGGTTGCAGCTACACCTGCTCCCCAGCCTAAAAAGGAAGAGAAGAAGGAATCTGCCCCGGTTAAACAACAGACCGGTGGCGATAACAAACACCAGCAGTTGAAAAAGCTTAACCAGGATTTGGCAAAGCTGGAGGATAACGTTGCATTGGTAGAAAAAGAAATAAAAGCCTTAGAGGCCCAACTGGCTGATAACGCCATTTTTAACCAGGCCGAAAAGTTGAAGCAGATAAACAACAGCTATCAGCTTAAAAAAATGGAGCTTGGCGGCCTGCAGCAAAAATGGGAAGCTCTTGCCGAGCAAATAATGGAGCTGGAAGCGTAAGCCCCCCAGCCCTGCCTACCGGCAGGCAGGCCGCTAAAGGGGGAGTTTTTGAAAAACTAATTCAATAAAACACTCTCATTGCCGTCCCATTTATGGGACGGTTTTGTTTGGTACCTGTTGGGCTTTAGCCGAACCGGTGCTCGGCGTTTGGCTAAAGCCGGTATTACTTTTCCAGGCTCTCCGTCGGTTAAAACCGACGGCAATGAAATAAAAACCTGCTGAAGTAAATTCCCGCCCCCGCGTTTTTGTGCTATTATTGTGATAATGAAAAAAGCGCTTTGTTTGCTAATTTTTCCACTGCTAATCCTGGGTATGGCATTCAAGGAGCAACCTAAATCAGTTTCATGGGAGGGTAAGTACGTATACAATGAGGAACCTTTAAAAGCAATTGCGGATTACTCGATGGTGATGGAATGGCAGTTAATTGTTAAAAAAGCGGGGGCCACGGCTTACACCGGTATTTTAGATGTTAACGGGCAGCAAACTTTCCTTAAACTGCTCACGGATATTAAGGTGAACGGGAATTCTATTACCATCGTTTACAACAAAACGTTGGATGGAACAGATTACGGAGCTTATAAACGCGGGCAAGCATTGTTTATCCTCGAAAATATCCACGGAAAATTAATTACAAAGTGGGCGAAACTTACACCCATCCTGCCCGAAAAATTTCCGCCAACTTGCTCGTGTTTTGTGAAGAAATAAAAACAGGCGACTTACATTTGATATTCAATACACGCCGCCGCCTGCCGAAATAATTCCCTACCGCGCGCGTTTTTGTGCTATTATTGTGATAATGAAAAAAGCGTTGCCCGTTTCGCCGTTGGCTTTGTCGCCAATAGCCACCTCGTCCTTGCGAGCGATAGCGTGGCAATCATCGGCACGCAAAGCCGCACTGCAAGCCTATCAGTGTCTCGAAAGATCGCCTTTGTTCCCCTCTCGAGAGGGGGCGCGTGGGCTTGTGTGGTGGCAGGGGTGTGTTCGCCGCTGTGCAAACCTCGCGAAGCATTGTGGAGAGTACACACCCCTCCGCCCCTCTCAAGAGGGGAATCGCACATGCCCCCGCTTTTCAACCCTCCTTGTAGTCCTTTGTCTCTTCATCCAAAGCACCGCCTTCGCCCAATCCCCCTACGGCAATAACATCTTCCACCCCGAAATAAAAAGCGTTGAGTTTTATAAAGTAGATAAACAAGCGGCAGCCTTCCCGGTAATTTCGCTAAACAGCGACGAAAAAGTAACATTAGGCTTCGACGACCTTAGCGGTGGTAGCCGCAACTTCTCGTACACTATAGAGCATTGCGATGCAAACTGGAAATCGTCCAACCTCTCCCCTGCCGAATACCTGCAAACTTTTATGGACGACAGGCTTTTCAACTACACCTACTCATCGGCCACGTTCCAAAAATACACGCATTACGAACTCACCTTGCCCAATCAAAACATCGCACCAAAAATAGCAGGTAATTATGTTTTGAAGATTTACGAAGATGGCGACCCGACTAAACTGATACTCACCCGCCGCATGTATGTGCTTAACAGCCGCGTTGGGGTTGGGGGCACTATCACTTCATCTAACAACGTTTTGGCGAGGCGCAGCAATCAAAAATTGAATTTTACGGTGGATTATGGCGGCCTCAACGTACAGAACCCCAACCGCGATATCCGCGTGCTGGTAATGCAAAACGCCCGGCCCGAAACCGGCAGGATGAACACCGTGCCTACCTACATCCGCGGCACGCAGCTGGTGTATAACGATGTAAACATTAACGATTTTACCGGCGGCAACGAATTCAGGCATTTTGATACGCGCTCGTTAAAACTCAACTCGGAGCGTATTGCCAGGATATATCGCGACACCGCCAACACCGTAATGCTGCTGGGCGACCCGAACCGCAACCTGCCCAATTACACCTTGCTTTACGATAACGACGGCAAATACTACATCATTAATCAGGATGGCCGCGATGCACGCACGGATGCCGATTACGCGCATGTTTATTTCAATGTGGGCACCAATAAATCCGAAGTGGAGGGCACGCCGTATATCATTGGTCAGTTTAATGATTTTAAGATAAACGAGCAAAGCCGTATGCAGTTTGATGCCCGCGGCCGCTTCTACACCGACCTGCTGCTGAAACAAGGCGTTTACGATTATATGTACGTGTGGGTAAACAACACCACCAAACAACCCGATTACGCCGCCCTGGAGGGCACTTATTTCGAAACTGAGAACGAGTACCAGTTACTGGTTTACGCCCGCCCCGCAGGTGCCCGCTGGGAGGAGCTGGTGGGCTATAGTTTGTTAAGGACGGTGAGGCCTTAGCGCTGTCTTTTACCACAAAGAGTTCAAAGGATTTGCGAGTTTGTTAGCACAAAGAAACACAAAGGCAAAGTTCCCATTTTTAACGTCCCTTTAACTTGAATCAGTTTTTAATCTTTGTGTTCTTAGTGCTTTTACCTCTGTGTTCTTTGTGGTAAAATTGCCCCATCAGCCTGCACACAGCCCACCGAAAACTGCCAACTGAAATATCTATCTTTGCAATTATGACTGGAAAAGCGCCTAAAGAATCATTCACTATTATGAACGAATTGGTATTGCCCAACGATACCAACACCCTCAATAATTTAATGGGCGGGCGCCTGCTGCATTGGATGGATATAGCGGCTGCCATATCTGCACAAAAGCATTGCAACCGCGTGGTGGTAACCGCATCGGTAGATAATGTTTCCTTCCACCACCCCATCAAACTGGGCGATGTAATCACCATCGAAGCCCGGGTTACGCGTGCTTTCACCACCTCTGTAGAGGTGCGGATGGACGTGTATGCCGAGAATATCCCACAGGGCACCCGCCATAAAAGCAACGAAGCCTATTACACCTTTGTAGCCCTGGACAAGGATGGCGGCAAGGTAAATGTCCCCGCCCTGCTACCCGTAACCGAAGACGAGATAGAACTTTATGACGGTGCGCTCCGCCGCCGCCAGTTAAGGCTGATACTGGGCGGTAAGATGAAACCGGATGACGCTACGGAGTTGAAGGCTTTGTTTTTTGCCGCGCAGAAAAAGTAATTATTGCCCATGTAACTTTCCACCCTCCCATCCATCCAACTAAAAACACGGATGATGAGAAATATTTGCCTGCTTGCCTTTACCATAGTTTTGCTTTGCTGCAATTCCGCATCGGCGCAAAATAAACTGCAATTCTCTATCCCGTTTACTTTGGTAGATAACCGCCCGTTTATTGAGGTGAAGATTCACAATAAAACCCTGCACTTTATATTGGATTGCGGCGCAACGGACGTAATAGATGTGACTACGGCCCGCGCCCTGCATCTTAAACTGATGAACGAAAGCACCACCAGCGGCGCAGGGGCCAAACGCGCATCGAGCTGGGAAACTACTGTAGATACTACGCGCATCGGTAAGTCTACAATCATAAATGGCGATTTCAATGTGGTGGACCTGTCGGAAATCAAGAACAAATTGCACCTACCCTATCTGGATGGCGCCATCGGCTATAACTTCATGAAAGATTATGCGGTCCAGTTCGACTATCCCAACCGAACCATCAATTTTTATAATTCATACGCCGGCACAAGTGGCATTCCTTTCAGCATGTATTACCATATCCCCAGGATAAAAGCTGCTATCGACGGCAAACCCGCCACCCTCATCATGGATACGGGTGACCGCACCGCGCTCACGGTATTTAACCATTATGCCGAAAGTACAGGCATCAAAAATCGCTACCCATTATCTGATACTACAATTACCGGCTATGGCATTGGCGGCCCCATTTACGCGCGAACGTTTACTTTAAAGCAGATCGGCATCGGGAACAAACAAATAGCCAATGTAGCCTCCCGCATCCCCATGGCAAAAACAGGTGGCTTTGCTGATAACAGTATAGATGGCAGCATTGGCGGCGGCATTTTGAAGCAATATAAATTCACCATAGATTATAAGCGAAATTTGCTTTATTTGGAGTAAAATCTCACGCAAACGGTTGCGTTTGATAGCCGTTATAATTTATGGATGCAAGGATAAAATTACAGCAGGGCGATATTACTAAATTGGCCATCGATGCCATCGTAAACGCGGCCAACAGCAGCCTGATGGGCGGCGGTGGCGTGGATGGCGCCATACATCGCGCCGGCGGCAAGCAAATACTGGAAGAGTGTATAAAGATTGTGGACAGACAGGGCCGCTGTAAAACAGGCAAGGCGGTCATCACCTCGGGCGGTAACCTACCCGCTAAATATGTTATCCATACCGTTGGCCCGGTTTACAACGGCGGGAAGAACGTAGCTAAAGAGGAGGAACAACTGGCCAACTGCTACACCAACAGCCTTAACCTGGCTTTGGATAATGGCATCAAAACCATTGCTTTCCCCAACATCAGTACCGGCGTATATCGTTTCCCCAAACAGCTGGCCGCAGAAATAGCCACCGAAACAGTGGATAAATTCCTGGCGGATAACCAAGGGATAGATGAAGTGATCTTCATCTGCTTCGACGATGAAAATTTAGGTATCTATAAAAATTTATTACATTTATAGTAACCTGAATCAACCTCGTTATGAAAAGATTATTTGTTGTTTTTGCCCTTTTGCTGTTCATTTTCGCGTCATGCAGTAGTACTAAAAAGCTGGCTGGCGCAAGCGCCGTGCAGGATGGCAAATCCTTCGAAACCGCCATTATCATCACCGAAACGCACGAACGCCAGGGCGTAGATGCCGAATATGCGTGGATAAAAGTAAAATACCCCGGTGCCAAAACACAGGGGCAGGCGCTAAGCAGCCACGATAAAAAACCTTACGACATCATCCATATCGTCACCGCCGAAGGTACCAAACTGGATGTCTATTTCGATATCTCGAGTTTTTTCGGGAAACTTTAGCTATGCTCGTTTACTATTGGCAATCTCGCCTTTCAAGGCATCCAATACGCCCCGCGTAACGTTGCCGAAGAAAGATATACCCGCCGCGCCGTTCTTAAGCGCATTTTGGATACCGGTCTTCACTTCGTCATCGTTCTTAAAATCGGGCAGATACACGCCTGCATAAATTGGGAATTTGCCTGCTAAAAAGTGTACGCCTTCGGCCACTGCATCGCCTATCCAGCCTACGCCTTCTTTGTAAAAGCCATGGTAAATCATGGGGCAGATTCCATCGAGGTTCCAATTCGTCCAGTCCTGCCTTACGTTGCGGCGGGCAATCTCCGGCGTGGGGAACACGGCCGCGGTAATCTGTTTTTTATTGCGATGTGCAATATCTGCAATGCTATTTACCACGCGCGTGATGTTTCCGTACCTGAACAAGCGCCAGGATAAGCTGGCATCGGGGTATTGTACCTGGTCGATATCGTAGTTGTATTTCTCTTTAAATTTGGCCTTGCATACGTTGCAATAGCAAAAGTCATACTCGGGGAGTTCGTGGGTTTGGTCGAGCTTGTAGTGGTCCCACAGGTTTACTGGTAAAATTACGTCGCAATAGCGCACATAATCCAGATGGATGCCGTCTACATAATCCAAGGCTAAAATATCGGTAACAGTCTTTTCCAGATATTCCTGCACCTCGGGGCGCGATGGGCACAGCCAGCGATAATAATTCACATAGGGCGGCTTATCCGCGCAGGAATCGCCTTTGCGGCTCACGCTGTACCACTCGGGGTGCTGGCTCACCAGTTCGGCGCGGTTGAAGGTCCATATCCAGCGGTGCGTTTCAAGCCCCTGCGCCTTTGCCGCACGGAAATGCCGCTCGCTATCCGCCTCGAAGAATATCCCGGTAATGCCTGCGGCTTTATAGGCGGCGTAGCGGGCCGGCAGTTCCTCGTCGGTATCTTTGGTGTTTGGGTTGGTCCATACCCAATTTTTCATGCCTTTTTTCTTTTTGCTTGCGGCAAAGCTTCCTAAAGGCAACTGCGCTGCGGCGGCAGTGAGCATGCCCACTTTTAAAAATTCCCGTTTATTCATTTTATTTAGCAGTTTCTTGTTGTACCAAACCGTCCTGATCTATTGTATAAGCAGCTTTATTGCTACCGCCGCTTATACGGGCAATAAAAGTTCGCCCCCTGGCTTCCAGGCTTAAGGCATTGACGCCCCCCGCCACCTTAACCGCGCCATCCAGTTGCAAATCGGCAAGCGTTGGCGCGTAGTTACCCCTGGCCTTCAGCCATTCTTTCTGCTTATAATATACCAGCCAAAGGTATTTTTTCTGCAATTCGGCGTCGGGCATTTTAAACTTAGCAGCTTTCTTCCCCTTGCTAAAGAGCAGGTAACCCCAGCGCTCGGGGCAATGCATATTGATAACGCCTTGCGGGCTCCACACCCAATTGCGCTCGGGCAGGGTGCGACCGGTGCTGTCTTTTAATTTACGGTAATCGCCATTCACTATTTCGGTATCGTACTGCACGCGCGAAAAATTGATGCGCCACATGGAACCGTTGCCCGGCTTGATTTGCTGCGCCGTGGCATTCAAGGCCTTAAAAGGGATGGCCATTTCCACCGTCCAGCCGGTATCTTGGTCAGAAGGGTTGTTTAGTGTTCCCTGAATCTGCACCGCCGAGCGTATACCCGCTGCATTCCAACTGATAACGGGCTTGCCGCCGTTACGGTAAGGTTTTGTCAGCAATAAATCGAATATGGTGTTGTAAGCGTTTACCTCCACCTCGTAATATTGGTGCATGGTGTTCAAAGGATCTATAAACAGCTCGAAATCGTTGTTGAGGTAAATGATATCGTCGTGCTTTTTAAGGGTGGCCCACACATGCGGATCGCGTATGCGGGCGGCTATGTACAGGCAGCTATCATCCCAAAGCATCTTCAGGTTGGTTTGCAAAAATGGCTTCGGCTTCAGGTCGCCTTCTATGTCTACAAAATCGGTAGTCCAGGCGGCTTGTTGCCATTCGGCTTGGCCTATGTTGCCATCAATCACAGGTGCTTTATTCACATGTTTTACCACATAATGGGCGGGCACGGTAAATAAGTTAGCAAACCGGGCAAAAGCATCCTGCGCCTTAGCAAATTGCGGCATGGTGAACAGGCAAGCTGCTACAAGTGATTTGATTAATGATTTGGAGGTATGGGCAGTCTGATGCTTCATTTTTCGGCCAGCTCCAGTATGCGGTCGAACTCTTCGCGTTTAAGGCCCATTACCGATAACCGGCCCTGGCGCACCAGGCCTACATCTTTCAATGGTTCGTCGGCTTTTATTTCTTCGAGGGTTACGGGGCGTTTAAGGCTCTCTACGGGTTCAAGGTCAACCACTACCCAGTTCGGGTCTTCTGTGGTGGGGTCCTGGTAGGCCTCTTTTGCTACGCGGGCTATGCCTACGATTTCTTTGCCCTCGTTGCTGTGGTACCACATTACCAAGTCGCCGGTGGCCATGGCCCTGAGATTGTTACGCGCCTGGTAATTGCGCACGCCATCCCAAAAGGTGCGGCCTTCCTGATTGAACTTATCCCAACTGTATTTAAATGGTTCCGATTTTACGAGCCAGTACTGCATATCGTAGAAGTATTATGCAGTAAAAATGCTAAAAAGGCCCGATAAACGGAAATGCGAACGACCTTAAAAACCCTTATTTCAGGTCTTTTTTGATAAACTTATGATATAAGTATTCGGCGTACCCCACGCTGAAATAATCGGGGAATTTCCAGTTGGGGTAATACTGCCGCTTGATGTATTTAAGGATACTGAAAAATATTACGCCTAATATCAGCAACGCTGCAAGCGAAAATAAAATTATGATGATGGTAACTCCTGCGCTCATGACTACTGCTATGATGATTTGTCTAATATAATATTTATTCTTTGTACGAATAAACAAAAAAGTAGTTGCATAATAATGCAGGAATTTTGCTTATTACTTACATCCTTCGTACAGTAGCTATCAAAGCAGTTCAGCTGATGCTTTTTTACGGTTTTTGATGATGCGATAACCCAGCCGTTGCATGGGCACCTCTATCAGGTTATAGGTTATAGATGATACCGCAATTGCCAGCAGAGCCACTACAAGGTACCGCAGTGCGAAATTGGCCAGCGCGCCGGGCAGGTTGGTGGCAGCAAAATAGTCTACGTGGTTATATTTTCCAAGCCAATAAAATACCGCAAAATGGCACAGGTACACGCTATAGCTTACCTTGCCTATGTAGATGAGTACCGGGTTTACCATAAACTTAAACTCCTTTTTGCTCAGGGCAATAGCCAGTACAAAAAAAGCAATGGTACACAATATGTTAGTCGGCAGTATAACCACCCCTAAAATATTCATAAGCAAGGTGATTGCCATCGCCAAAATAACTGCCGGGCTAACCTTAAGTTTATAGCCATCGTTTATTACGAAATAGTATAATATCCCCAGGGCAAAAACAGGCATTTGGGCCGGCAAATAAAGGCGGGTGTACTCCAGCAGTATATCATCATGCCCAACAACATATTTCCGCAGGGCAAAATCAAGCAGGTACCTCAAATAAAGCGTTATCAGGAAAAAGCAGGCGGCTTTTTGCGTGCTGTTTATCAGGCGGAACAGCAGCGGCAGCAACGCATAAAACAGCACCTCGTTGGCAACGGACCAGCCGCCGGGCACCAGGGTATTCATCCACCAGTAATGAAAGCCATGCAACAATGTAAAATGCGAAATAATATTCCCCGCCGTGTATGCCTGCAAGCTATTGCCCAGGTGGCCGCCGGTATCTTGCCACAGGTAATATATAATGGCCACGTAAAACATGGGAGCAATCCTAAAAAAGCGGCGCAGGTAAAAATCACTCAACGGCTCATGCTGCGCCCTTGCGCGCGCGTGCATAGAATGCATTAGTGTATAAGCGCTCACAAAGTAAAACAGGGCCACGCCGCTGCTGCCGTTCAGTATGACGTATTTTACGAATGTAGTTAAATGCTGATTATTGCCGTTTTGCCCGCAATGTACCATTATCACCCCCAAAATGGCCAGACCACGCAGTGCATCTACATATTTCAGCTTCAGTGGGTCGGGTGCTGCGTCCGGTTTTGCTTCGGTCATATTTACCAATTGGTGTAGGTGATTAATGCAATATCTTAAACATCAGTTCTTTCATCAGCCCGCCGGGGCCGGTGTTAGATTCTACCCCTTTGCTCTTGAGGTCGTACTCGCGCAGGTAGCTAATCACCTGGAAGGTTTTGCCGAGGTTGTAGCCACGGGCCGCCTGTTCATAGTCTTTTAAGAAATAGGGGTTTACGCCAAGCTCGCGTGCAAGGTTCTGCGGCGATTTATCTTTTACGTAATGATAGGCCAGCACCTTGCTGAAAAAGTTATTGAGGTTGCCTAAAACCAGTACTATGGGGTTGGCTTTGGGGTTGGCCTCAAAGTAGTTTACAATTTGGTTCACCTTATAGGCATCCTTTTTGGTGAGTGCCGCCTGCAGCTCGAATACGTTATACTCCTTACTGATGCCGATGTTATCGTGGATGTGCTTCAGGGTAATCTCGTCGCCGGCGGCGATGTTCAGCATCAGCTTATCCAGTTCATTGGCTATTTTAGATAGGTCGTTGCCCAGGTATTCTGCCAGCATGGCCGAAGCCTGCGTGTTGATGCGGTATTTCCTATCCGCAATGTAACCCTCTATCCAGCCTGGTATCTTGTTATCATACAAAGCAGCCGATTCGAATATCAGCCCCTTTTTATCGATAGCTTTATAAGTCTTCTTGCGTTTGTCGAATTTGCCGTATTTGTAGCAAAAAACCAATATGGTGCTTGGCAGCGGGTTTTCCAGGTAGGCCAGCAAGGGGTTGATGCTTTTCTTGTCATCGTCGTCGCGGCCCCATTTCATATCCTGGGCCTCTTTCACCATCACCACCTGGTAATCGCTCATCATGGGGTAACGTTTGGCGGCGTTGATAGCCGTCATCACGTCGGTATCCTTGCCGTATAATACGGTTTGGTTAAAACCTTTCTCTCCATCAGATAGCACATGATGCTCGATGTAGTTGCTCACCAGATCTATAAAATACGGCTCCTCGCCGTGCAGCAAGTACAGGGGTTTAAATTTGCGGGCCTTAAGGTCTTTTATAATTTCGGGAGCAGTCATGCTAAGTTAAAAGTCGGAAGTCAAAAGTAAGAAGTCAAATCTATGTTTTAACTAAAATCGGGCATTTTGTTTTTTTGACTTAAGACTTACTACTTTTGGCTTTCGACTCAAAACAAATGGAATTGCTACTACCGCTCAACCTGCCGCCCTACGCCTTTAAGCTTACCGAGCATGAGGGGCAACTGAGCGTTTTCGACGAGCTGCGGAAACGCAGCATCATCCTCACGCCCGAAGAATGGGTGCGGCAACATTTTGTGCAGTACCTTATCAAACACAAGTTGTACCCAAAATCGCTTATCAAACTGGAGGGTGGCCTGAAACTGCATGGCATGGCCAAACGATCGGATATCGTGGTGCACAATTCATCGGGCGAAAAAATTTTACTGGTAGAATGCAAGGCGCCTTCGGTAGCTATTAGCCAGGCTACGTTCGACCAGGCGGCACGGTATAATATGGTGCATAAGGTAGGTTTATTGGTGGTAACCAATGGGCTAAGCCACTACTATTGCCGTATCGATCGTGAAAACCAATCTTACCGTTTTTTAGAGGAGTTGCCTTCTTATAAAGAATTATAGGGCATTACACGGCAGTTTTGGCAACCAGGCTCTGTATTTTTTCCATCAGTTCGTCGGGCTTAAACGGCTTGGCTACATAATCGTCCATGCCCGCGGCGGTTACCTGGTCCTTAATATCAAACAGGGCCGAAGCGGTAAGCGCGATGATTGGGATATTTGCCTTCGTAGGATCGGGCATTTTGCGTATCTCTATAGTTGCATCGAAGCCGTTCATTATCGGCATCTGCAAATCCATCAGGATAATATCGAAGTTGCCGTATTGCATAATCTCTACCGCACGTTCGCCATTCTCGGCAATAGTGGGCACTATCTTCCACTTGCTGAACAGCTTCTTCATCAACATTACGTTCACCGGGTTATCCTCGGCTATCAGCACGCGCAGGCTTTCATATTCAAACGTATCGCCATCTATTGCTGCCTGCGTTATTTGTTGTTTTTGCACCGGCGCTGCAATCGCTTCGGTAGATACCGGGAACTCTATATTGAATGAAAACTCCGAGCCCTGGTTAATTACACTATGCACATGCATTTTAACGCCCTGCAGTTCCAGCAGGCGTTTTACGATGGCCAGGCCCAGGCCGGTACCGCCATACTGGCGGGTAGTGGTGATAGACTCCTGCGTAAAGGGCTCGAAGATGCTCTGAAGGTTCTCTTTCTTGATACCAATGCCGGTATCTTTTACCGAGAAGCTTACGGTAATATTGTTGTGGCGGTCTTCTATGCAAGTTACCCTCACCCACACGCTGCCCGCCGATGTAAACTTGATCGCGTTGCTGGTAAGGTTGAAGATGATCTGCGTTAGCCGGGTCGGGTCGCCAAAAACCACCTTGCGGCGTAGTGCGCTATCTATATCCAGCTTAAACAACAGGCCTTTTTCTTCGGCCTTCATAATCTGGCCGCCGCAGATGTTATGCAGCAGATCTACCAGGTTGAACTTTATCTTCTCGAATACGATTTTCCCCGATTCTATTTTATTGAAATCGAGCACGTCGTTAACGATGGCCAGCAGGTTGTTGGCCGAGAATTTCAATATATCCAGGTTCTCGCCCTGATCTGGCCGCGGGTTATTCATCATCAGCAAGTTGCTCATGCCTATAACAGCATTAAGCGGCGTGCGTATCTCGTGCGACATGGTGGAGAGAAAATCCGACTGCACCTGGCTCGATTTCTCGGCCTTCTCTATCGCTTTCTCGAATTTGATGTTCAATGCCGCCTGCTCCTCGCCCGTGGCTTTAAGCTCCTGGATATTCTTGAGGAAGGCCGTATAAAAGTGGCTCTGGATAAATATGATAAGGATGAAGTTGGCAAACACGCCGATGATGATGGTAGCCTCGTCTACCTTTTCGGGTTTAAAATCGATGTAATAGTTATGATCGTAAACCATTACCAGGAAAATAAGCACCGGCAACAGGTTAAGCAACGAATAAAACATACCCCAGTTTTGCCCCAGCATATAAAAGCTAAACACAACCACCAGGATGATAATCTGGATAACGATGATGTTTACCTCCTGCATCACCACAAATACCGTAGATAAGTTTACGATGGTGCCGAGGATAAGTAGTATGTGCGATATACGCTGCCAATGGGGCTTAAAGGTGAGGTATTTAAATAAAGCCGCCACGCAGAACATCAATATGCCCGATGTTGCGCTTAGGAGCGGCAGGCCCTGCAGGTACACGCTCAGGAATAAAGCGCAAAGCGCTACGAATACTAAAATAAAACCATAATAAAGCAAACGGATACGCGCCTGATCGAGGATCGACAGGTCTCGTGTAAGTATTTTATCAATAGAGAAATTAAAGAAATTCACATTCAATACTTTACGGGCGTTTGGCTCAATTAATTGATGTTAGATTTTCGGCGTTTTAAGATACGAAATATTCCAATCATAAATCATAAACAGCCTTAACTTCATACAATTAACCTGCCAATCCGCGCAGGTTATCTTCCACCGTTTTCAGTTTCGATTCTGCATCTGCTTTCTTTTTCAATTCATTTTCTATTATCTCGGGTTTTGCGTTAGCCATGAAACGTTCGTTGCTTAGTTTGGCGTTTACCGATTTTAAGAAGCCGATAAGGTATTCCCGCTCTTTTTCGAGGCGCTCCTTTTCTGCCTCAACGTCTATTTCTATGTTCAAAGCAACGTAAAACTCATCAGTACCTGCAATGAAGTTTACGGCTCCGGCCAAGGCCTCATTTACAACCGATAGTTCTACGATATTCCCTAAATGCTTAATAACCGGCTCGTATTTTTTATAATCGATTGCCGAATTTATTTTAACCGCGAGCGGTAAAGCCTCTTTTGGCGACAGCTGTTTAGCGTTGCGCACGTTACGTATTTGTGCAATTGCCTGCTGGATAACTTCTATCTCGGCAACCAGCTGAGTATTTATTTCCCCAATGCTGGGTAATTGCGCCACAATACAGCAATCTAAAGCCTCGCGTTCGCCAAAAAGTTCATCATGCCATAGTTCTTCGGTCAAGAAAGGCATAAATGGGTGTAACGCCTTTAGGATATTTTGGAAGAAATTGATAGTAGCTGCGTACGTATCTGCATCGATGCTTTGCTTTTCGGCACCGGGTTGGTAAACAGGTTTCACCATCTCCAGGTACCAGGCGCAGTAATCGTCCCAAACCAATTTGTAGGTAGCCATCAACGCTTCAGACAGGCGGTATTGCTTAAAGTCGTCTTCTATCTGTACCAAAGCCTGGTTAAAGCGGCTCTCGAACCATTCTATCGCAATCTGATTTTTATTCGGCAGGCTTGTATCTACCGCCCATCCTTGTATCAGTTTAAACGAGTTCCATATTTTATTGGCAAAGTTGCGGCCCTGTTCGCAATAGCTTTCGTCGAACATGAGGTCGTTACCGGCAGGCGAACATAACAGCATGCCCACGCGCACGCCATCGGCACCATACTTAGCCATCAGTTCCAAAGGATCGGGCGAGTTACCCAGGGATTTGGACATTTTGCGGCCCAGCTTATCCCTTACGATGCCCGTGAGGTACACATTGCTGAATGGCTTTTGCCCCCGCAGCTCGTGGCCCGACATCAGCATCCTCGCCACCCAGAAGAACAATATCTCCGGCGCGGTAACCAAATCGTTGGTTGGGTAGTAATAGTTTATTTCGGCATTATCGGGGTTGCGCACGCCATCAAAAACCGATATCGGCCACAGGCCCGATGAGAACCAGGTATCCAGTACGTCATCTTCCTGGCGCAAATCGGCAAGGGTGTAGGCAGGGCTTTTTAATTGTGCTTCTACCAAAGCTTCTTCTTTGGTTTTAGCTACAACGTACTCGCCATTGGGCAGGTAGTAAGCCGGTATTTGCTGGCCCCACCAAAGCTGGCGGCTGATGTTCCAGTCGCGCACGTTCTCCATCCAATGGCGATAAGTGTTGATGAATTTCTCGGGGATGAGTTTTACATCGCCTTCCAGCACGTAGTCCAATGCGGGCTTTGCCATCTCCTGCATCTTGCAGAACCATTGCATGCTCAGCTTAGGTTCTATTACCGCGCTGGTGCGCTCGCTCACGCCAATCTGCGAGGTGTAATCCTCGGTTTTGGCCAATGCGCCTGCTTCTTCCAGCAGTACGGCAATTTTTTTGCGGGCGGCAAAGCGGTCCTCTCCTACCAGTATCTGGGCTTTTTCGTTCAGGGTGCCGTCATCATTCAAAATATCGATGATAGGCAGGTTATGTTTCTGGCCGAGGGCGTAGTCGTTCAGGTCGTGCGCGGGGGTAACTTTAAGGCAGCCAGTACCAAAATCCATGGTAACATACTCGTCCAGTATCACCGGTATCTCGCGGTTGATAAGCGGGATGAATACTGTTTTGCCATGCAGGTGCGTGTAACGCTCGTCGTTAGGGTTTACACAGATAGCCGCATCCGCCATAATAGTTTCCGGGCGGGTGGTGGCGATGGTGAGATATTCAGACTCTGCTCGGGCAAGATAATACCGTATATAATAGAGCTTCTGATTTACCTCCTTACGGATAACTTCCTCGTCGCTAACGGCGGTTTTGCCTTGCGGGTCCCAGTTGATCATGCGTACGCCGCGGTATATCAGCCCCTGTTTGTGCAGGCGGATGAAGTAGTCGATAACGGCTTCGCTCATGTCATCGTCCATAGTAAACTTAGTGCGTTCCCAATCGCAGGATGCGCCAAGTTTCTTCAACTGCTCCAGTATGATGCCGCCGTATTTATCCTTCCACTCCCAGGCGTATTTCAGGAACTCCTCGCGGGTGATGTCTTTTTTATTGATGCCGCGCTCTTTCAGCATGGCCACCACTTTGGCTTCGGTAGCTATGCTGGCGTGGTCGGTTCCCGGTACCCAGCAGGCATTCTTGCCCTTCATGCGGGCACGGCGGATGAGTACATCCTGTATGGTATTGTTTAGCATATGCCCCATGTGCAGCACGCCGGTAACGTTTGGCGGCGGTATCACAATGGTGTACGGCTCGCGCTCATCGGGCACCGAGCGGAAAAAATTGTGTTGCAACCAGTAACTGTACCACTTTTCTTCGGCTTCTTTTGGGGAGTATGTTTTAGCAATAATCATAGCCCGCAAAAATACGTATTTGCGCCAAATTGTTAGGGCTTAATACAGATTGAGTTTAGGGGCTTTTAGGTTTTAATTCCCCTCTTGAGAGGGGGCGGGCGGGGTTGAGCGAGAGCAGGGGTGTGTTCGCCACCATGCAAACGGCTTAATGCATAGCGTAAAACACACCCCTCCACCCCTCTCAAGAGGGGAATCGCACACTCCCGCGCTTTTTAATGGTTTGAAACCCATTCGAGTTTCGGCGCTCATCACTATTAAGAATGAGTATTTATAAACCTCAGCGATAATAATTTACATGCAAGGCAGTTTATAAAATATATCGCAGCACAGATATGAAAACAATCCCATTAAATCGTTTCCTGGCAGCCTTGCTTAAATTATCGAGATTATCGGTAGTGGTGAGGTGGTTTAATAAGTAGTTATAGCTCATTAGCGAGCGAAAGTATTTCTTGCAATACTTCTTCGGAATACCAAAAATTAGTTTTTCGTATTTTTTCGATTATCGGTCCTATGGCGGCGATGATGCCAATTCGTTTTGCTTTTAAAAGTACGCCCAACGTGCCGGTAACGTGTAAATTTAATTTGCGTGCAGCTTTTCGCCCTTTGTTGTCGTCTAAAATAAGAAGAGAGGGTTCTGATTCTATCGCAAGTGCGATAGCACTGGCTTCACCAGCATCGATATCGAGCGAGTTTTGAAAATGGGTATCTTTTACATCGTGTACTATTACCCATTTAGGTAGCGGTGTGCCAAACTCCTGTGCAATTACCGTTGTAGTAATTACTTGCCCAAACAGAGCTTTTAAAAGTGTTAACTCACCAATTTTGTCGAGCAGTATAAAACAGGTGGTATCAGCAATAACTATCTTATATTCCGTCCGCATCGCTAAGCATCTCAGATACAGGATAATTTTGCAAGGAAACGCCATAATCGCCCAACAATTCGGCAAAAGTGCGTTTGGATAAACTTGCCATATCGGCAGCCTGGCCCAAAGAAAGTTTGCCCGACTCATACAATTTTGCAGCAATAAACCTCACGGTATCATTCTGATACTCGCCAAGGCTGTCGGGTACTTGCAAGGTTATTGTTGTCATAATTGTAAATATACGGATAATAAAAAATAACAGGTAAAACTCAACCCCAATTCTTTACCTCCATCCAACATTCCCCTCTCCTATCATTTCGTCCGAAACATTATCTTTGCGGCCATAATACGCTATGATAGTTAACCAGTTTTACGATAAGGGCCTGGCCCATGCATCATACGCCATCATACGCAATGGCCGCATGGTGGTGATAGACCCCGCCCGCGATCCGCAGCCTTACTACGATTTTGCCAGCATACACGGCGCCGATATTTTGGGCGTGATAGAAACCCACCCCCACGCCGATTTCGTGAGTTCGCACCTGGAGATACACCAAACCACCGGCGCGGTTATCTACGTAAGCAAACTGGCGGGTGCCGAATACCCACACGAAACCTTCGACGATGGCGACGTGATACAACTGGACGACATCAAGCTGAAAGCCATCAACACCCCCGGCCACTCGCCCGATTCTATCTGCATTTTGCTGGAGGACGAGAAAGGCCGCGACTGCGCCGTATTTACCGGCGACACCCTCTTTGCCGGCGATGTCGGTCGGCCCGACCTACGCGAAAACGCAGGCAATATCACCGCCAAAAAGGAAGAACTTGCCCGCGATATGTACCATAGCACCCGCGAAAAGCTGATGGTGCTGCCCAAAGACGTTACCGTTTACCCGGCGCACGGCCCCGGCTCGCTATGTGGCAAAAGCATGAGCCCTGATCTGCAGACCACCATTGGCAAAGAGCTGCGCGAAAACTACGCCCTGCAACTGATGGACGAGCTGAAATTTGTGCAGACCCTTTTGGCCGACCAGCCCTTTATGCCCAAATACTTCGGTTACGATGTAGAGTTGAACAAAAGCGGCGCACCCGGTTTTGAGGAGAGCATCAACCATGTTAAAAAGGTAGACAGCAATACCGAATTAGAGAAAGGCATCGTCATCATAGATACCCGCGCTAACGCATTGTTCCGCAAGCGCCATGTAAAAGGCAGCATCAACCTGCAGGATGGCGAAAAATTCGAGACCTGGCTGGGCTCCATAGTTGCGCCGAACGAGCCATTTTACCTGATCGCCAATACGGATGAGGACCTGGATACGATGATCCGCAAGGCGGCCAAAATAGGCTACGAACGGAACATCAAAGCGGCCCTGCTCATGCCGGAGGATGCTATTGAGAAATCTGCTTCTTTCGACGAAGCAGCATTTAAGGCCGACACCTCTAAATACACCATAATAGATGCACGCAACCGCGCCGAAATAAACGCAGGCATGCTGTTTGCCGATGCGCTGGCTATTCCCCTGCCCGAATTGCGCGAACGGCTAAGCGAAATCCCGACCGGCAAACCCATCGTGGTGCATTGCGCCGCCGGCTACCGCTCTGCTGCCGCAGCCAGCATCATCGCTGCCAAAATAAAAACCGTATCGGTTTATGATTTAAGCGAAGCGGTAAAAGAGTTCATGGTTCATGGGTGATAGTTCATGGAAGGAATTGATGGAGGGAGTTCATGGTTCATAGATGATAGTTCATGGCAGAAGCTACTATGAACTATCAACTATGAACTGTTATCTATGAACTTTTTTACTATAATTGCAGCCAAAGATTATGTCGGACGACGCAGTTGTAAAACGGATTAAGGTTATAGTGAAGGAGCATGGCGGGCAGCTTGCACTGGCAAACGCTATTGGGGTTGATCAGGGCTTCATCAGCAAGGTAATCAACAAAAAGCAGGACATCAGCTACTACCTCATCCGCAAGCTGTGTTTCCAGCTTAAATACTCTCCCGAGTGGCTCATCCTGGGCACCGGCGAAAAAAACATCCACAAACCCGAATCGGCCAAGCTCATCACCGAAATTCAGATGCTGCGTACCGAGGTAGACATCCTCCACGCCCGCATGCGCGCCTACGAACTGGAACTGCAGGAGATTAAACAGGTTGCCGGGCAGCAAAAGGCGGCGGGGTAGGCTTTTGGAAAAACACGCTAAAATCATAAGCCGGGCAAATTGATATGATAACAGCATTGTGGTTTTGTAGCAGCAAGTAAGTAAGCCGCCAAAAGTCCTCGATAAGTGTTCACGCAGCGCCGCGTGAACACCGTGAACATTGTCAAGTAGTTCTTAATCAGGTATTTGTAAATTTCACAATGGTGTCAATATGGTGTCGCCACTGGTATTGTAGCAGTTTATTATATTGCGCAAGAAGAAACCATTGCATCTAATTTCCCTCTCAGCCATCGGGCAATATGGAACATCTTTTAAAACAAAATCCGGCTATCGGTTTTTTTTAATGATTAATCCTGCTGTAGGTTTACACTGGCGGCAGACCTGGTTTGGCCGGTGCCGAAGGGAACTTTCACAAACCCAGCCCCTTTTTTATTTTTGCCGGAAGCTTCGCCGCTATCAGCTGGTACGATTGTTTGATATAATGCTCCCATTCCTGGTGGCTCAGCGTGCTGATATCTTTTGCCAGTACCCATTTATAGCGGGCAATGTATGGCTGTGGCTCCAGGCCGTCCTTAGCAATAATGGTTTCGAAATCTTCATCGGGCACTTTAAATGATGCCGAGGGCGGCGAACTATCCGGTGAGGTGAACAGGAATGTTTTATCGCCCACGTTAAAACAAAGATGGCTCTCCAGCTTAATATCTTCGGTTACGCCGGGCAGCCTATGGCAAATAGTTTGCAGGGTTTCGATGGTCATAACAGCGCGGATTGGTTGATGCAAGGTAGGGAAAAATTTGAGCCTAAGGTTGGTGTTGTCACCACTGGCTGAAATTAATACCCCGTTTTAATTTTGTAATCGCCGTTCTTTTGTATGATCACACCTACCGGAATACCCAAATCAGTTGCCGGGATAGAAAGGGAATAACTCACCTCAAAGCTATCTTCGTTGCCGTGATGCGACACACCAGGCCCCAAAAGGCTGCCGTACTTTTTTAAGGCCCCAACAAATGGGTCTTTAAAAAACGGGTAAAAATCTTTCGCAGTAAATTGCTTGTTTAAAACGGTATCACTGCCGTTTAGTAATATCACATCGGAGACAAAAGGATGGGTTACAAAATCTGTTGGATTTTCGGCATCATAATACCTTTTCGGGATTACGATATTACTATCCTTTAAGCAGTAATATTTCACACGTAAGCTAAAGCGGCCCTTGCCGCTATCGAAAACGGTGTCTATAACCTCCACGTTATCATAAGTACTTTCCAGCCGTATCCGCTCTTCCGCCTGCGATGGGGTAATGTCGTCACTAGCCAGCCCTATGCTATCGTCTTGTGCTATCGGGGGTTTTGTCGATTTAACAGCGCCGCTATCAGTTACAACGTGGTCAGGCTTTTTTCCATGGTTGCTGCAACTTGCAAACAGCACAATTGTTAAAACGGTAATAATTTTGTTCATTGTTGGCTTAGGTTCAATAATCGTTAATGGAATTTGCAATTGCGGCTTATGGGTACTAAAATACAAAATTACGCTAATTGTATGGTGGATCTGCAAAGTGGGGCACAAGCCGAGGAAGTGTTATGATTGATTTCGGATTTCGATTTCGGATTTGGTATTTCATCGACTCACCTAATAAACTACTCACCAATATCCTTGCCTAGCGCGAGTATGTGGCGTAAGGCACGTGGGGGCGCATACTCGTGCTAACCTTTTGCAAAGTATTGCCTATACTGCTAAGGCACGAGTACACAACGCTCTTACCCTGCGCTGCATGCGCCAGACGAGGAGATAAACTATTTCCCGGGTTGGTATCGGTGATATTTGAAGAGGGTATGTGAGTGATTAGCCGGACCCTAATGAGTAGGTTTTTGCGTAACCAACCGTGCGCCAAGGCGGAGATTGTTCATGACGACCAAACAAGGCCAAAATTTATTTACTTTTAATTATATCCTTCAATGCATCTAAAACACTTTTACTTGATTGAAAATCCAGTCGTTCTTTTTCAATTTCTATGGTTGATTCATCTTTTTTCAAAATGAAATTCCTTTCAGTTTTCGCAAGCTCCGTTATTGAAGTCTGTATAATAGTTTCATTTTTTGTGGCAATAGCGGCTTTAATCGCCACTAATTTTAAATCAATATTTGTCTTTTCATTATGGAAATATTTGATGTCATTGAGATTTGCTTTATAAATCTTAAGAAAGAAAAACGCAAACACTTCTACAAATATTACAATAGTAATCCTTGGTATGTAATGAGAAAGCAGGGGCACCATTTCAGTAAAGTTAACAGGCTTATACAATACTTCATAGCCCAAGAATCCGACAGCAATAAGTGTTGTTATACTACCAAAAACTAAATTTATATTCGCGCTTTTTGATAGTCGGACAATTTCAAATCCAATCCTTCGATTTATCTCAACGAAATCTTGGTTTATTCTACTAATTTTTTGTTCTTCCGATAATTGATTTAAAAACTTAGCTTCGAAAACTTTGGTAAACTCCTCATTGTTTAGACTCTTATTAATTAACTCTCTTATTAATACTTCTATTTCACTTTTATTCACTTCACTATTAGCGTCATTAAACTTGTAAATCTCTAATTTTAAAAAATCTATCTGCTCTTGAAGTTTGTTCGTCGCTAAAGGCGTGTCAATATTGGGGAAATTGATTCGAATGCTATTACCCTGCAGGTATGAATAAAGAGTTGCGCCAATTCCATATAAAATAATAGCTGCGGACGCTACCGAAATTGTTAACGGGCTTTTTAAACCTATAGAGTACGCAACGTCATCTCTAATAATTAGTGTAATAAACCCAACTAATGATGCTAAGACCCCGAATATTAAGTTAATGCCCTGAAATTTCAAAATAATAAGTATTTAGGTCCGATTAATATTTAAAGTTAATAAAAAAGGTTAACGCATCTAAATTCCCTTAAAATTTTATTCTTATCCTCACGTTGCCGCAGGTGTCCCCGGCTTCTGGTGCCGTAAAGTTTTAAAATGACGGCAAATAACGAATGCGAATGTGCAATGCATAGAGGTAACCTTGCAAACGGGCCACAAGCCGGGGACATTTGCGGCGGGGAGTTCGTCAAATACTGGGTACCCTATGTTGTTATATATATTTGAGGTATTGATCTGGTCTCTGCCTTATTATTAATTAGCTTTTACTTTAAGTTTGCTAAGAACATCGGCATCGAGTTTCCAGGAGTATTTTGTCAGTATGGTTTTATAAACATCTTTCCATTTCGGGGAATTTTTATCGATCAATTGAGGTTGCTCGGTGCGAAGGTAATTCGCGATCTCGAAAACACTATGATAAGCAGGGAATGCCCTTGAGCAATCGGCAAAGTTGATAATAGCCTGGTCAATTTCTTTATCAAAGAGACTTTTAAATCCTTGCGCCTCCAGATAAGCTGCCTTATTATTTTTGCTATCAAATTGAAGGTTAATCTTATTGTCAATCGCAATACTATCTGCTTGTGCTCCGCTTTTCTTGACAGAACCTCCAGTGTTGTTAACCTTGAAATCAGAAATTGCCATTATTTGCGGGTATAATTTTGTCTGGTCGTCGTAAATTTTTGATTTTATAGTTGCCAGCGCTTGCATTGCATTCTGTATGGTAGTTTGGTTAATTTCCGAAGGAAGGGGTATCAAAGTAGTAACATCTTTAGATTTAATACCGATTACCTCAACCATCAACGTTCCAGACATTTTGCCTGCCTTGGTCGCAATTCCAATAGATGACAAGTCTCCGATATTTATACCTGCCTCAAACGTTGTAATAAGCGAAATCAGCCTTAACCCTACGCCTACCCGGCGCAGGCCTATAATATCGTGTGTTACTGAATCTTTTACTGGAAGTGTTGCCGACTTCATATAATCCATTGTTACCTTATAGCTAGAACCCTTGGAAGAAACTACCACTGGTAAATACGAAAATCCGCCCTCTGCGGTCAGTTGGCCTATTGAAACCAACACAGTCTCATTATTTAAAAAGCTTAAAATTTGTTCTGTTTTCAGCAACTTTATTTCTTTCAAAACGATTTTGTCATTTTCAACAATGGAAACCATTTTATCGTACTCGGTGGGATCAGTTGGCTCAAACCCCCTGAATGATTGGTAGGGCTTAGCTTCATCAAACACTTTCCTCTGAGAATTACAACTCGTTAGGAGCACGAAAAATAAAATTGATAAGCCTTGACATAAGACAACCAACGAATCAATGCGGGGCAGTAGTGTGTGTTTTTTCTTCATGTGATGTAAGGGTTGGGTTTTTTTCACAATATAGTATTATATATTATTATAACGATATAATAATAAAAATATACTTTAATGGAGGCATAGGCGGATAGCGGCGTAAGCCTCCCCGCCTACGCAAGTGTCCCCACTTGTGGCCCGCATGCAAGGTTGCCAATAGCAAGCTACCTTGCTTGCCAATGATTCTTCGCGCCTCGAAAGGACGCTGAGGATGTTGGCGAGCCATTGTGTGTTTTCCAAGCAGTATCCCTTTCCGAGATAAACCCGATAGCAGCGGAAAGCCCGCTTCTATCAGCGCCTTGGAGAGAATAGCGGGGCTGCGTTTTCAGAAGTGCCACAGCCTTTGCTTTTCAAATTTCTGAACCATGATTTTTCATCGGTTCATTGTTTTTTAATTGGCATTCAAGAGGGCTTCGCCGTTTGCTTGATTTAAGGATTGCCTTGATGTACCTGGCATCAGGGAATCAAATAATCATGCGCATCAGGGTTCAGACACTGAGCATTGCGGCCACTTATCCTATTCGCGGTTGCCGCACTATCGCTCGCAATGAACGATGTGCTGAGCGTTGCGTCCACGTAGAAAAGGGTAAACCCAATGCCGGACTAAATTTAAAGTGTAAACCCTGATCAGGATTTTCATTAAATTCAGCCGTTACCTGTTTCAAAAAGGTGTTCCACCTCAAAAAAGCGAACAAAGCAACATTTGCTTAACCTACTAATAATAAACAAATTACAAGGTTTATATCAACAAGAGGGATGTTCCAAAGTGTTCCACTAAAAACTGCAACTGTTTGATTATCAATACCAAGTTGAAAATAAGTGTCCCACTTACGAAGTGGGACACTTACGGCAAGGCTGCTCCTATCATTCGCCCGTCACAAAAGCTTTCTGCTACGCGAACATTTGGCACATATTCGCACATCTATTTATTTCCCCTTATCTTTGCAGCCTTAAATTATTACCTATGTTAAAAGGATTTTTTAATGTTCCGGCGCCGGTAAACGAGCCTGTTTTAAACTACGGCCCGCGCAGCGTGGAACGTGCGGCGCTTAAAGCCGCCCTTGCCGATGCCCGCGCACAGCAACTGGATATACCTATGTACATTGGCGCAGACGAAGTGCGCACCGGGAAACTGGTAGAGCTTCGCCCGCCGCACGATCATAAACACCTTTTGGGCGTGTTCCATTATGGTGATAAAACACACGTTACTGCCGCCATAGATGCAGCCCTTGCCGCTAAAGCCGACTGGGAAAAACTGCCCTGGGAGCAGCGCGCCGCCATATTTTTAAAAGCCGCCGACCTGATTGCCGGCCCCTACCGCTATAAACTGAACGCGGCCACCATGCTTGGCCAAAGCAAAAATGCCTACCAGGCCGAGATTGATTCTGCCTGCGAGCTGATAGACTTCCTGCGCTTCAACGTGCAATACATGACGGAGATTTACGCCCAACAGCCCCCTGTATCGGGCAAAGGCGTTTGGAACCGTTTGGAGCAACGCCCTTTGGAGGGTTTCGTTTTCGCGCTTACACCGTTCAACTTTACGGCTATTGCGGGCAACCTCCCTGCCAGTGCCGCCATGATGGGCAACGTAGTGGTTTGGAAACCTGCCGATACGCAGGTGTACGCCGCCAACGTGATTATGCAGATATTTAAAGAAGCCGGCGTGCCCGATGGTGTGATCAACCTCATCTACGCCGATGGCCCCGAAGTAGGCGAGGTAGTATTTAACCACCCCGATTTTGCGGGCATTCACTTCACCGGTTCTACCAAGGTTTTCCAGCACATTTGGCAAACTATCGGTACCAACATACACAAATACAAAACTTACCCGCGCATCGTTGGCGAAACCGGCGGTAAGGATTTCGTGCTGGCTCACCCCAGCGCCAATGCCGATGCGGTTGCCGTTGCCCTGCTACGCGGCGCATTCGAATACCAGGGACAGAAATGCTCTGCCGCATCCCGTGCTTACATCCCGGCCAGCCTTTGGCCTGCGGTAAAAGAGCACATGCAGCGCGAAATGGCCACCTTTAAAATGGGCCCTACCGAAGATTTTGAGAATTTCATTAACGCCGTTATAAGCGAAGTAAGCTTTGATAAACTGGCTAAATATATCGACGCTGCCAAAAAGGACGATGGCGTAGAGATCATCGCCGGCGGCAGTTACAATAAAAGCCAGGGCTGGTTCGTGCAGCCAACCGTGCTGCAAGTGCAGGACCCATATTATGTTACCATGTGCGAAGAACTCTTCGGCCCGGTACTCACTATATATGTTTACGAAGATGACAAATGGGACGAGACGCTGAGCATCATCGATAAAACATCCATCTACGCGTTAACCGGCGCGGTGCTGTCGCAAGATCGTTATGCCATTGCCGATGCTACCTACAAGCTGCGCAATGCTGCGGGTAACTTCTACATCAACGATAAGCCAACCGGTGCCGTTGTTGGTCAGCAGCCATTCGGCGGTGCCCGCGGAAGCGGTACTAATGATAAAGCAGGCTCGATGATCAACCTGCTGCGCTGGGTATCGCCAAGAACGATCAAGGAAACCTTTGATTCGCCGAAGGATTATAGGTACCCCTTCATAGAACCAGAGCGTTAAGGAATCAAGAAGTCAAGAATCAAGAGACAAGAATTAAGATAAAAATATCAAGCCCAACTCCTTGTCGCAGTTGGGCTTTTTGCTTTAAACATATTTATCTTTACCACATAAAAGCCAAACCTTAATTATGTGGAATACAGATACACTTTGGGTTGAAGTAGCCGTTGTGACTACTTTTTTCCTCCTCGGGCATATTTATTTCGGGCATTTCGAAGAGCGTAGCCCCAAGTGGCGTAAGCTGCTAAAGTATATTATCACTTTAGCCATCATCATTTGTATTTCCAATTATGCCGGGCGAATTTATGCTTTCGGACTATTGGGATTGGCACTAATACCGGTTATTTATATTCATGGCATCGTCCTCCCCAAAAAAGGCATCAACGGCTGGACAGGCGAACCCAAAGCCAAATACTACGAATTCAGGGGGTGGAGCAAAGATATCTTCAATAAATAAGAGCAAGGTTTTGACTCTTGCCTCTTAACTCTTGCTTCTTGATTCTTAACTCCAATCTCTACTTCTCGAACCTAAACACCTCATCCAGTTTCGAGTTGTTGTTGGCGCTAACTTTCATATCAGTGATAATGCCTGTGGCCAAACTGTACACCCAGCCGTGAACGTTCAACTCCTGCCCGTTTTGCCATGCATTTTGCACGATGGAGGTTTTGCAGAGGTTGCTTACGTTTTCAATTACGTTCAGCTCTACCAGGCGGTTGGCGCGGTCGGTTTCGTCTACTATTGCGTCCAATTCGCGGGCGTGCACTCGGTAAACGTCTTTAATATGGCGCAGCCAGTTATCAATAAGCCCGAATTGCTTGTTGCTCATGCTTGCGATAACCCCCCCGCAGCCATAGTGGCCGGTTACAATTACGTGGCGAACCTGCAATACGTTAACGGCATAATCCAATACGCTCAGCATGTTCATATCCGTATGTATCACCATATTGGCAATATTGCGGTGCACGAATATCTCGCCCGGATTGGTATTGGTTATCTGGTTGGCCGGTACGCGGCTATCGGCGCAGCCTATCCACAAAATTGGCGGTTTTTGGCCATTGGCCAGGGTGGTGAAATAATCGGGGTCTTCCTGCAGCGTTTCTTCAACAAAGCGGCGGTTGCCCTCTAAAAGGCTCTCGTAAGTGATATGGCTGGTATCGTGTATCAGGTTTTTAGCGCACATATTATATAGGTAGTTTTGTGTTTCTTATTTATGCCGATGCTTTGCTTCGCGAAAATAGCCGCATTAGTTTATGCAGCGCGATAGGCGAAAGATCGTAATACAAAATTGTTAAAAGTATTGCAGGTAAAAAATAAAATATAGCAAAATCAAACAAGTCGAACAGGTAGCCGCCTACCAGGCATCCCACAAAATAAAACCCCAGCACCGTAGTGCGGATGTACACTTTGTGGCGGGTAGTTTCGGTAACGTTTTTCCTGGCGTGCACCCAGTCGGCAATATCGCCGCCAAGGTCGGTAAACAACCCGGTGAGATGCGAAGATTTGATGAGCCCGCCCGATATGGTAGATACCAAACTATTCTGCAAACCCATAGCAAACAGGATGGCCGCTATTACAATTTCGCGCTCGGTTTGCGTTTCCTTATAAAAGTTATGCCCATAAATGGCCACGAAAAGCAGGATTACGGTTTCGATGATGATGGGGATAGAATGCGCTTTATAATAGCTGCGGCCCTCGTAACTACGCACTATATAGGTGGCCAAAAAAGCGCCGGCGAAGAACATTCCCAGCCAGATGGCGAAGATGAGTATCTCCCAAAAATTCTGCTCCACCATGTGCCGGGCCAAATTGGCCACATGCCCGGTAATGTTAGATGTAAAGGCCAAAAAAGCCACCACGCCTGCCACATTGGTTATACCCGATACCATCGCTGTAGACGAAGCAAGCAACAAATTGCCGCGCAGGGTACGTTCTGTTTTAGATTGGCGGAGCATCTATAAGGGTTATTGGCCGGTAAGCATTATACCCCATAAACATATATAAATTATGTGGGATATCTGAACCTTGATTCTCTTGATGAAAGGATTACCTGATGTGCAATAATCAGTGCATATCGTGGTCTAGTCTAACTTGAATTGAAGTTGGCAAGATTTGCATTTATAGCTTGTGCCTTTAAATAAAATGCCTTTTCTAACATAGATGAAAAACATAATCAAAGCTATAGCAGAAGCAACAAACGACCCAAGTACCCCCAGAATTACTACCGGATCTATACCCTCCTGAATTAAGCCATATGCGAACCAACAGCAAAATAAAATTACAGCAAGATATAAAGCTGCTCTTAAAAAGTACGTTTTCTTGTTAAATGATATAATGTGCTTTCGTTTGCATTCCGGGCAACGTATTTCCATAAGATGGTTTGTAGTTGTTCCAAAATACATTTTTATACCCAAATCCCATTGAGCAGAATTCAAACGATGTTTACTTTAATGGTGGAGCAGTAATATTAAACCATTTCATGTCAATTTCCCACCCCCCGGGTTGCATCGCGCAATCCGGGCATCAGGGACATCCCTACGCCTCAAACAAAGGTTAAATTAATGTTAACTTTACCGAGGTGTTAAATCTACACTTATATTGTAACTTTTTTGATACACTATAGAATTCCAAGGCTGCTAAAAATTATATTTAAGAGTTCAATATCAACGAATTAACTTTTTTTAACTAAGAATTACTATTCCTTTCGCCTATGAGGTTTTTTTATTCAATTATGATAATCTGTTTAATTTGCGGTTGTAAAAAGGAGTTTCTATCGTCCGACAAGGCCCTGCTCGATTTTACTATCCAAAGCAAAGATAACCCTGCATTAAGCGTCGATATACACGGCGATATCATAAATGATACGGTAACCTTTATACTGCCAAGCGATACCATGTCTAAAAAATTGGTTGCCACGGTAATGGTATCAGAAGGTGCCCGTGTAATACCCGGCAATAAGGAAGAAAAAGATTTTACCCGCCCGGTATTGTACACGGTTGCTGCACCCAACGGAACCGTTAAAAATTACATCGTAGTTTGCAAACCCAAAACATCGCTAAAAACAATTGTATCTTTTAAGCTGGAGAAAAGCGCCAACCCGCAATTACCGGTTGATGTTTTTGCGAGCATGGTGCACGATACCATCAAAATACGCATACCCGAAGGTATATCTACAACCCTGTTGCCGGTAATTACGGTCAACAGCGGCGCAAGCATCGTAAATGCCATTGCCAATGCCGATTTTAATACACCTGTACATTACACCATAAAGGCCGAAGACGGCAGCACAAAAACCGTGGTGACCAAGCTTATTTTTGTTGCGCCACCAAAACTAAAAGGCTTTAAAATAAATAACGGATGCGGGGCATACGTAAAAAGTACCGATACCTATTATTTCCCGGCCACACCTGGTATACCGCTAAATAATTATGCTGTTACTTATGATACAATTGCGGCGCGGTATGTACGACTTGATGCTGTTACTGCGAATTATAATACCGCTGTAAATTTCCCGCTTAACACAAACCAGGCCGCCAAAATAGAAGCTTATGATGAGTTTGGCCGAACTGAGAGCCATAACTTGGTGATTACCGGGATGCCAATAGTGCAAATAAAAACTGATTATGAAATTGGCGATGTCAATGTGAACGCCGCCTTTACACTTACCGATCCTGATTACCAAACTCATGGCGGCGAGTGGTTTGTAAAATCGAACATCGTTATAAAAATACGCGGGGCCACCTCACGCACCTATCCTAAAAAGCAATATGCTGTAAAAATGCGCGACGATGCTTTTGCAAAAACAGACAGAACCCTGCTGGGGTTACGAACAGATGAGGACTGGATACTGGATGCGATGTATATAGACCAGGGCAAAATGCGCAACCGCCTTTGCACCGATATTTGGAATAGCTTTAATAACGTGCCTTACTTATCCACCGAACCAGCAGCTTTCAACGGCACCCGCGGTTATATGGTTGAAGTGTTTCAAAATAACGAATACCTTGGTATGTATTGCCTCACCGAGAAACTCGACCGCAAACAGCTTAAAATTAAAAAAAGCGGTGGCACCATGTATAAAGCCGATGGTGCCGATAGCGGCACCGAATTTTGGGACATACTGGCCTACAACAACAGCAACGCTGCCTGGGCAGGCTGGGCGTTTGAGTACCCTGAACTTGGAGACAAACCCGCGCCCGATTGGAAGCCGATTTATAACCTCGACAATTTTATAGTATCGTCCTCAGAAGCAACTTTCGCAAGTGGTATTGGTAGTAGGGTTTACATTGATAATATGGTTGACTACCTCATATTTATAAATGCAACTGCTGCGGTGGATAACACGGCCAAGAATGTTTTTATGAGTTTTTATGATAAAACCACCGATCCAAAGTTCTTTTATTCTGCATGGGACCTCGATTCCACCTTTGGGCGCACCTATGATGGCACTTATTATCAACAAACCCCGTCGGATTTTACATTCCTTGGGGCTAATAACATGCTGTTTTCCAAACTCATGAATACTAATGCCGAAGGTTTTATCTCGAAACTTAAAGCCCGGTGGAATGAACTTAAAAGCAACCAGTTAAGTAAGGCTACAATAAAAGCCCGAATAGAAGCTTTCCAAAAAAGGGAGATGACTACGAACGCATGGGCACGCGAAAAGCAAAGATGGGGTTTTACTCAGGATATTGATGCCGAAAGCCAATACATGGCCAGCTGGTACAGCGCCCATTACGATTGGCTGAATAGCTACATCAATGGCTTATAATTTATCCTGCAAAAACTTAGGTACTAAAAACCCCCGGTTGCATCGCGCAATCCGGGGGTTAAACTTAAACCTCTCACAATGAGAATCGTTAATGCGCAGCTATGGCGTCTGCGCTGTCAAGTTCGTAAACATAGCCCAGGTTATTCGGGCTACTGCTGCTTAGGCCCAGGTCTTTAACCTTGCCGCTGCCTAAATCTATCACCCAGCCGTGTACTTCCAGGTCATGGCGTTCCATCCAGGCGTTTTGTATGATGGATGTTTTGCACAAATTGTAAACCTGCTCGGTTACGTTCAGTTCCACCAGGCGGTTTACCTTTTGGGTTTGATCGGTTATGCGGTCCAGCTCATTGCCGTGCAGGCGATACACATCTTTAATGTGGCGCAGCCAGTTATCAATAATACCGAATTGCTTGTGGGTAAGCGCAGCTGCAACACCGCCACAGCCGTAGTGGCCGGCAACAATTACGTGCTTTACCTTCAACACGTTTACGGCATAATCAAGCACGCTCAACATGTTCATGTCGGAGTGTACACAAACATTGGCAATATTGCGGTGTACAAACACTTCGCCGGGGCGGGTGCCGGTAACCTCGTTAGCGGGTACGCGGCTGTCTGAGCAGCCTATCCACAATACCTCGGGCTGTTGGCCTTTGGCCAGCTTGGTAAAGTAATCGGGGTCTTCCTGTAAACGCGTATCTACCCATTTGGCGTTACCCTCTTTCAATTTTTCGTAGCTATGTTTTTGCGCAAGCTTTATCTGGCTTACATCTATGGATGGCTTCAAGCTTTGGCCGTTGCCGTTTTTGTTTTCTATGGTCGACATATTGATGTTTTTAATTAAGGTTTGTAAATCAATTCTTCGAAGGGCGGCACATCGTACCTGTCTTTAATATCAATCAACTGAACGATGATACCCTTGGTGTAAGCATTGTGTTTATAATTGTGGATAGTTTCCAGCACGTCGGGGTCTATATACCTGGAGTTAGAGCCATCTATAATAACATCGCTGCCCTTGGGCAGGCTGGTTAATGTTACCTGTATGGCGGCCTTGTTCAGGAAAGAAACCTCTTCGGCAAGCCTTATGCTGATCGTTTTTTTATCGCCCCGGGTAGTTATCTGGTAAAAGTATGGATTGCGCAAGTTGGTGCGCAGTATATAAAATACGCCTACCAGCATACCTATGCCCACGCCTATCAGCAAATCGGTAAAGTACACCGCTATGATAGTTACCACGAAGGGTATAAACTGGTTCAACCCTTTATGCCACATTTGCTTGAACAGACTTATGCGGGTTAACTTATAACCGGTTAATAATAAGATTGCAGCAAGCGAGGAGTATGGTATTAAATTGATGAGCTTGGGTATGAATAGCAAACTCAGCAATAACAATACGCCATGCACAACAGCGCTCACCTTGGTGCGCGCACCCGCGTTAACGTTGGCCGATGACCGCACGATAACCGCCGTCATAGGTAAACCACCAAGCAAACCGCTCACTAAATTGCCAGCCCCCTGAGCAACCAGCTCGCGGTTTGTAGGTGATATTCTTTTAATAGGATCTATTTTGTCAACAGCTTCTAAGCTGAGCAATGTCTCTAAACTTGCCACTACAGCAATAGTACCGGCGGTTATTAGCAGTTGCACAAGGTCAATCTTGCTAAGCATAGAGAAGTCAGGCGTTTTAAACAACCCAAAGAAGTCGCCACCGCTGGCTACTACCGGGATGTTTACCAGTTGGTCGGCATCCAAGGCAAGGCTGGTGCCTTTAAAGGCAACGGCCAGCACCACCCCGGTTACTACTACCAATAAGGGCGCAGGTACAACGGCCAGCTTTTTAATTTTCGGCCAGTAAATAAGCAATAGCAACGATACTGTACTGATGATGATGGCACCGTAATTCACCCTCGCAAGGGCCCTGTACACGCCAGAAAAGGTATTGTGGGTGTCTAGCTGCGCAAAACCTTCATCGCCTTCAAAGTCCTTATCGTAACCAACAGCATGGGGCAGCTGCTTCATAATCAATATAATACCGATGGCCGCTAACATCCCCTCTATTACAGAGGAGGGGAAGTAATTTGCGATGGTACCGGCTTTAATTATGCCTAAAATTATTTGCAATGCACCGGCAATAACCAGCGCCAGCAAAAAAGCTTCGAAAGAGCCTAATTTGGTTATAGAATTCAATACAATAACGGTTAAGCCTGCCGCCGGGCCGGCTACACTTAGTTGCGAACCGCTAAGCATACCTACTACCACCCCGCCTACGATGCCAGCCAATAAGCCGGAGAAAAGCGGCGCGCCCGATGCCAGCGCTATGCCCAAACATAAGGGCAATGCCACCAGAAATACTACGATACTTGCGGGTAGGTCTTTTTTTAGATTTTTAGACAGGAAATACTTCTTCAGGTTGAGATCGCCGCCGGCGATGCCTCCTTGATTAATTTGCATAATAGAATTTTTAGAATGTGTTGGGGACTAAACAGCCATATAGCCACGCCGAAGCAGAAACATACAAGGCATGCCATTTGAGCGTATGCATAAAAGCGTACGACAATTGTGTCCGGTCAGCTTGGCTAACCGGCGAAAAGAATTAAGCGTTTGGAGGAGGGGTAGGTACTACCGGGTGGTAAACCTGCGTGTAAAGGGTATTTTCCTGGTTGTGCAGTACGTTGGTTTCAACAACAAAGGTTTTGTGTGCCACAAAATGCATGAAGCTTTCGTCAAAAACCTTTTTCTCTTTAAAGGCGTCCTTTTCCGGATCCTCTTTTTCGGTCTTGGATTCGTGCTCCAGCTGCATAATAACCGCGTTCACTGCTTTATTATCCAGGCACAAAAAAGCAGGTGCTATGGATATGGCCATCTTTGCAACAAAGATGCTCATAAACAAAATAACAACCGAAAGTTTAAACTCTTTTGCTTTCATGCGTTGCAAATATAGTAAAATATGGATACCGAAAACAACCCAATCACAATCTTACATTTTAATTACTAATTTTAACGCCACACCTAATAAACCCTCGTAGTGAATAAAAAGTTAGAAATCTTAGCAGAAAAGCGGCAAAAAGCCATGGAAGGCGGTGGCCTTGCCCGTATAGAAAGCCAACATAAAAAAGGCAAACTCACTGCACGCGAGCGGCTTCACTTCCTGCTTGATGAAGGTAGCTTTCAGGAGATCGGCATGCTGGTTTCGCACCGTTCTACCGATTTCGGGATGGAAAAAGAAAAGTACCCCGGCGATGGCGTGGTTACCGGCTACGGCACGGTAAACGGCAGGCTGGTGTACGTTTTCTCGCAGGATTTTACCGTGTTCGGCGGCTCTTTATCAGAAACCCATGCCGAAAAGATATGCAAGATAATGGATCTGGCACTTAAGAACGGTGCTCCTGTCATAGGCCTTAACGATTCGGGCGGGGCGCGCATACAAGAGGGCGTGGTATCGCTTGGCGGCTATGCCGATATATTTTACCGCAACACCATGGCCAGCGGCGTGGTTCCGCAAATATCTGCCATTATGGGGCCCTGCGCGGGCGGCGCGGTTTACTCACCCGCTATTACCGATTTCATCTTGATGGTAGAGCATACCAGTTACATGTTTGTAACCGGCCCCAACGTAGTGAAGACCGTAACGCACGAAGTAGTAACTTCCGAAGAGCTTGGCGGGGCAAATACCCACGCAACCAAAAGCGGCGTAACCCACTTTGCCTGCAGCAACGAGATAGATGCCATACAGCACGTAAAAAAGCTGCTGAGTTATATGCCGCAAAACTGCGAAGAAAAGGTTCCTGCCCTACCATATGACATAGGCACCGAAAGCCGCCCCAGGCTAACCACCCTACTGCCCGATAATAACTCGCAGCCTTACGATATCCGCGAGGTGATAGAAGAAGTGATAGATGGCGGCTCGTTTTTAGAAGTACATAAAGGTTTTGCGGAGAATATAGTTGTTGGCTTTGGCCGGCTGGGTGGCCGCAGTATAGGTATCGTAGCCAACCAACCTGCTTTTTTAGCCGGCGTGCTGGATATTCATTCTTCGCAGAAGGCAGCCCGTTTCGTGCGCTTTTGCGATAGCTTTAATATCCCCCTACTGGTTTTTGAAGATGTGCCGGGCTTTTTACCGGGTACCGATCAGGAGTGGAACGCCATTATCACCAACGGCGCCAAACTGCTTTACGCCTTTTGCGAGGCTACCGTGCCGCGTATCACTGTTATCACGCGCAAAGCGTATGGCGGTGCTTACGACGTAATGAACTCCAAGCACATTGGTGCGGATATGAACTTTGCCTGGCCCACGGCCGAGATTGCTGTAATGGGCGCCAAAGGCGCGGCAGAAATCATCTTTAAACGCGAAATAACCACGGCTGAGGATCCCGAAGCCAAATGGCGCGAAAAAGAACAGCAATACGCCGAAATATTTGCCAACCCCTACCGCGCCGCCGAACGTGGTTTTATAGATGAAGTAATAGAGCCCGCCGAAACCCGCATCAAGCTTATCCAGGCCTTTAAGATGCTGGAGAATAAAGTAGTTAACAACCCCAGGAAGAAACATGGGAATATACCATTATAGGGTTTGGGATTTGGGAATTGATGACAAACAAAAAAGCGGCGGCCTCGTGCGATTCCCTCCCAACGGGAGGGTGCAGGGAGGGGTTTCGCGACGCAGTAAGTAAAGTACTCCATTAAATGGCTAAAATTATCCCATACAATCCAAACTTAAAAATCCTGGCTCGTAAGCTAAGGAAGAATATGACTTTCGGCGAGGCTTTGCTTTGAAACGAGCTAAGAGAAGATAAATTATGGGGTTTGGATTTCGATAGGCAACGATGTATCGATAATTACATTGTAGATTTTTATTGTAAGGAACTAATGCTGGCTGTAGAAATCGACGGCATGTCGCATAATGGCGAGGAAGCTTTTAACAAGGACGAAATAAGGCAGAAAAAACTGGAAGGTTTCGGGGTAACTTTTCTACGGTTCAGCGAGGCTGAAATAAAATACGATATGCAGAATGTTTTGCGTGGAATAGAAGGGATTATTATCGACATTATCAAAAAAGACAAATCAATAAGGCTTCCGAAGAATTTTCCTTTGGAAGTTTTGGATAGTTGATTATTGGGTTTGCGAGGCATAGTTCGTGAACCCCTCCCCGCCTTTACGCTCAGCCAGCCGCACCCCTCCCGCTGGGAGGGAGTTTTAAATTCGAAAAAAGCAGGGGCCAGGCGCGAATTCCCTCCCAATGGCACGGAATCGCACAGGCCACCGCTTTATATATCGCTTTATATATAATGTATATCAAAAAGAAGAAAAAATATGTCCCCATCCAGCCAACACCAAAAAGCCGAAACCTTTAAAGCGCTGCACAGCCGCAGCGGGATATTCGTAGTGCCCAACCCCTGGGATGCAGGATCGGCACGGATGCTGGCCAACTTAGGTTTTGAGGCACTTGCTACCACAAGCGCCGGGCTTGCCTATTCCCTGGCTAAACCAGATGGCGAGGGCGCGGTGACTTTGGATGATACGCTGGCCAACTGCGCGGCCATCAGCGCAGCAGTTAATTTACCCGTAGCTGCCGATCTGGAAAACGGTTATGCCGACGCCCCCGAAGGCTGCGCAAACGCCATCCTGCTCGCTGCAAAAGCCGGCGTGGTAGGCGGCTCTATAGAAGATGCCACCGGCAAAGCCGACGCACCTATATATTCTTTTGAATTATCTGTAGAACGCATCCACGCAGCGGTTGAAGCGGCCCGAAGCCTCCCCTTCCCTTTTACGCTTACCGCAAGGGCCGAGAACCTGATACGCGGTGCTGTAGACCTTAACGATACTATCAAACGCCTGCAAGCTTATGCCGAAGCCGGGGCCGATGTGCTTTTTGCCCCCGGATTAAAGTCTGCCGAGGACATTGCAACCGTTGTAAAGGCCGTTTCACCAAAGCCGCTCAACGTGGTAATGGGGCTATCGGGCACGGGGTTTTCGCTTAGCCAATTGGAAGATCTGGGCGTGAAAAGAGTGAGCCTGGGCTCGTCATTGGCAAGGGCCGCTTATGGAGCTTTTATCAAGGCTGCGGCAGAAGTACAAGGCAACGGCACATTTGGTTTCGCAAACAGTACCGTCCCTTATGGCGATTTTAATGCGCTATTGAGGTAAAGGATTGCCGTACCGGAGATTAAGCGAGGTTGTGGTTATATATTTTAATATATAGAATTAATTATAACTATCTTAGCTATAATTAATTAACTACATCATCCACCTTAAACATCACAACCATGCCAAACCATCTTACCACGCTGGGCATCATCCACACGTCTATTAGTGTATTAGCTTTGATTGCCGGGTTCTACACGTCGTTCCGTTACGGAAAAATCAACCCGCTTAAGGGCGTGGGCAAATGGTACACTATATTAACGGTGCTCACCTGCCTTACGGCCTTCCCCATCATGAAAACGGGTCATTTCACGGGGGCGCATGGTTTGGGGGTGATGATACTGATTATGCTGCCGCTGGCTATTTATGCAAAATCGTTCCGCATACTGGGCAAAAATGCCAGGTATGTAGAAACCGTGCTAATGAGCGGTACGCTCTTTTTCTCGATGATACCAGCTATTGTAGAAACGTTGACGCGCTTGCCTGTCTCCTCCCCCATCGCTACCGACCCCGGCTCTCCGGCCATAATCAGTTGCCTTACCGTGCTCATCATAGCGTTTGTTATGGGTGTAGTTTATCAGATACGCAACCTGAAAGCAGACCAGGGTATGGAAATCGCGTAAACCACACTTTAGCACCAAAATTGAATTAAGGGCTTTATTTGGCCCAGATACCGGTTGCTTTGTTAGCCATTATCAATTTGCATTGCCAGGTGATAAATACGTTGGTTACCAGCATTACGATGATATTGGCGAGCACGGTGCCCGGTAAACCTACCTGTTTGATGAGGAATATAGACAAGGGCACATTGATAATGCCGGTTGCAATTACCAATATCAGCTGCACGCGGAGCTTACCTACGCCGTTGAGCAGGTAGGCGTGTATCACCATCCAGGTTTGCAATATGGCATACACCGCCATACTTAATGATAACATGTTGGGTACAACTATGCCTTTGCCTATCCAAAGCCTGTAAACGATTCCCGAAAACAGGTATAGTACAAAAGCGAATACGGCAGCAGCGGCCCAAAGCTTGCGCATTTTGCGGATTGAACCGCGTATCCACCCAAAATCTCCGCGCGCGTAAGCATCGGTAAAGGCGCTCCAGTAAGGGGTTATGATAATGTAGAATACGATATTGATAACCGAGAAATATTTGAACGGTATATTAAAGGTAGTAACCTCGTGCGGGCCAAGTATGCGGCTGATGACTATGTTGTCGGTTTCGTACAATATCAGCGCGCCTATCTGTATAAAGAAGAACGCCGCGCTCACGTTCATCAAGCTTTTGGCGTTCAGCAGCAACACGTTCTTAAGCCGTGGTACAAAAGCCTTCAGGCTGGTAGCAAACAGGTAAATATTTGCCAGCAGCAGCACCAGCACCGGCGAGCCCGAGGCCACCAGCACCAGCAGGTACAAGTTGCCCCGCGTAAAAATAGAGAGCACCCATATCAACACATAAGTAAGCGCCTGCCCCAACAGCAGTATCAGCGATGCCTTAAATGGCTGGTGCATCGCAATAAGGATACTGTTTACCGGCTGCAGTATAAATTGTATGCAGAACGATGCGAGGGTAATAACCAACACCGGCCAAATATCGAATTGCACAGTGGTGGGTACCCGCAGTAGCCAGTTCCAGTTGAAAAACAGGCCAACGCCGTAAAACACCACGAATACCGCGGCAGCAATGCCGCAAAGCAAGGCATAGGTGGTACTAATGTCGCGCTGCACGGCACCATGTTCGCCAAGGGCCAGAGAGTGCGCCAGCTTATTGCGGAGGCCGTTGCTCAATCCTATATCGAAGGTGTTTATCCAGGCCACCAATGACGCTATGGTTACCCATATGCCATACTGCGTAGCGTTGAGGTAGTTGATGGTTAGGGGCAGCAGCATAAAACCGATAAGCACGCTTAGCCCGCGTATCAAAAAAGTATATACGATATTCCTTTTTACTTTCAGGCCGCGCTCGCTGCCCGCGCTCCAGAATGCCTGTGCCCTATTTTTGATAAAGGAAAGCATTTTATAGGGGACAATTTATATGGATGCGTTTTTTTGCTCGCATAGCTATTTGCTGCTCCCGCAAATTTATATAAACAGATAACATTATCGCTTTAAAGCGCATATTATTTGGCACGGTACCCACAAGCCCATCATCCGGCGGCCAAAAATTATTGGGGTTGCGCCGGAATAATCTCTTTCGGCAATATGGAAGCATCTATTTTGGCGTTGAAGATATTGGTATCCCAACCGGCAACTTTGCCGCAGTTGCCTTGGTTCCAGCCGGCACTTGGCTCGCCTGCGGCGTTGGTAAAATTAACCTTGTTATTGGTAATGGTATTTAATGAGCAGCCGGAGGTGTGCTGGTTCCATATATAAAGCCCCACATTGGTAAACTTTTGCTGTTTACCAAATACGGTATTGTTGATGATGCTGATATGGTTGCCCCCCGCTATGGCCATGCCGTACTGCCCAGGATCTACCAGGATATTGTTTTTGGCAAGGATGTACGCGCCACCGTTATCGCCCAACATAATGCCGCCGCCTATGGTGCTGGGGCCGCCGCCCCTTATTCTGTTGCCTATAACTTGTATAGGGCTGGCGGCAGTGCCACTGCTTTTAAATACGTTTATGGCATCTTCGGGAGCGCTTTGGCCGGGCAGGTTTTCGCCGTTGTTGTAGTTTATTTTGCTGCCGGGACCTGTTACCTCGTTAAACTGTACCATCTGGCCACGTGGGAAGGGGCCTTGTATATTCCTGAAATTATTGTAGCTCACATCTATCTGATGGCACTCTACGGCATACACGCCCGATGCCAGCTTCTCGAAGTAACAGTTCACTACCTTTATATTGCGGGAACTAAGCAGTATGATGCCATTTTTTTTAGAAAAACGGAAGCGGCAATTTTTTACGGTGATGTTATAACAGTTATTCAGCTCCAGGCAATCCAGCGTATCGCCTTTTATATCCAGCCCGCTTATTACCCTGTCATGTACGCCATTCAGTTTAATAGCTTTTGAAGGGCGGTAGCTTACCAACGGGGGCGTAGCGCCGTTGCAGGCAAGCAAAATGGATATCATCAACAAGGTTGCGGCAAAACCACACGCCGCTTTAAATCTGCAAATAATATACATAATAGGTGCGTTTATTTGTAACCGAAGGTACAACAATGCTTGGGGTAAACCCAACAGTGCGGGCTTTTAGGCTAATGGCCGAGGGGGGCGGCCTGCCTGTTTAAACACAAGATCCAACCAGAGCCAGGATCAGTCATTTATCAGATAAATGCTTTTGTCCTTTGGTCATCAGGCCGATTTTTTCTTTGAACACCAGGTAAAGAAACACCGGGCCATAAACCAGATACCTGCGCCATAGGTGGTTGGGTTCGTGCAATAAGCGAATGAACCATTCCAAACCAAGGTTTATCCAGAACTTGCCCGGGCGCTTAACCGTTTCTGAGTAGAAATCGAAAACAGCGCCGATGGAACAAATTATATCAACGTTCAGCTCTTCTTTATGCTCGTACACCCATTTCTCCTGCTTTGGCGCGGTCATGCCTACAAAAAGCACGTCGGGCTTAAACTCGTTGATGTGCTTTACCATATCGGCATTATCGGCATCGCTGAATTTTTCCTTGAAAGGGGGCGAATAAACACCAACCTTGATAGCCGGGTACTCGATAGACAGCCGCTCGCGTATGCCGGCAAGCGTTTCATGGGAAGAACCCAGATAAAAGCACCTGCCGCCAACCTGCTGCAACGATTTCAGGAGGTGGTTATGCAAATCGGCACCGGCAATTTTCTTGATTTTTGCGCCAACTAATATTTTAACGGCGCCAACTATGCCAACCCCATCGGGGAGCAACAGGGTTGATGCCGTAAGCACTGTTTTAAACTCAGAATCTTTCTCTGCAATTACGTAAGAATATTGATTTAGCGTATTAATAACACACTTTGACTCTTGTTTAAGATTTATGTCGCTTAAGCTCGAGGTAAAAATATTGTAGTCGAATAATTTTAAAGTGCGGTATTTATCCATTATTTCATTAAAAAGTAAATAAATCTGAGATGCCCTGGAGTTTAATACCTTTCATATAAAAACACATCCGTTAAACATATGAAAAATGCTTTATATATCCTTAATAAACTTAAATTAACACCCGGCGTGTTGCCCGGCAATCATCAAATATTTGTTTTTTTTCAATCCCCCGCAATTTATTAATTAAAATTAATGCCCTATACGGCGTTAAAATTATAAATTTTATAACAAAAATGAATTTTCATTTTTAATTTAACATTATTTATTTTCAATAGATTATCAATCAACAGCTTACATTAAGGGCGTTTTACCGTGCAGTTATTGTAACAATTTAAATATAAATTTATTAAGCCCTCAAATAATAAGTTAAAAACGCAAATCTTTAAATACGATAAATTGGCCTTCGAATATATTTACGAAATTAAGAGTTTTGCAGTTGCTTTATATAATTTATCCAATTTTCCATAGTTGGCTTATCGTAGTGATCGGTAAGGGCACCCGCAGCGTCGAAGCCGGGGTGCAGCATCACTTCTACGGTTTCATGGCCAGGGCGGGTTTGCCTATTGCCTAAAAAACAGGCCACGGTTTCGAATTTATCGGTATAATTCAAATGGCTATCTATAAGCCTTTGATTGATATACCTGCGATACCAGTATTTAAGGTAACTCCCTTCGCGGTAGGTTTGCGCCAGCCTTACCCTTAAATTATAATGACGGGCAACCTGCAAAAACAACCTGCTTAGCCAGGGCAAGGTGTGCAGGTGATAATGCGAATCGATATGGCTTACCGGCACGCCATACTGCAAAGCTTTATTTATTTGTGCGTGTATCTCCTGTAGCAGCGCCTGTTGTTCGTGCCTGGTAAATCGCGCAAGTATATTGTTCGTTTGTCCCAGGCACCAGGTTCCATCTTCATTCAACAGGCGCTTGGGCACGCTGGTTAACGGTCGGCCTTCGGCCAAATTAACGTGCACGCCAATATTGCTGATGCAGGCATTTTCTTTAATTATTTGTACAGCCTCCTCAAAACCGGGGGTATTGGTTAACAAGGTGGCGCTATTTATATATTCTTTTTCGAAGCAAAATAATATAGCTTTGTTTACGGAGGCATTGAGGCCAAAATCGTCGGCGTTGGCAATGATACTTGAGTCTAAAGACATAAAATTATATATTTACTGAAGAAAAGCGGGAGTCAAAAAAAACAGCTAAAATTAAAAATTCGTAAACATATAGGTACATAAACTATAATTTAAGCAAAAAAAATCTTTTAAAATTCACCTTTTCATATTTTTTGTTATTTTCGCATTAATTATATCGACGACATAATAGATTTACAAGCAAGAAGAATGGCTGGCAGTTTTAAAGACTTTTATTACCCCCCTACCTTTAAATTAGCCCCATTATATTTGGTTTCATTAAAAATCATATCTTTCATCGCCTTTAGTCTTACTATATTCACAACAAAAATCACTATTCATACTACCTTCCTTATGCAAACAGATTACTACCGTTTAAATCTATCGTTAAATTACTAAATATGAAATTGAAACACTTATTCGCCATTTTTATTGCTGCTTTAGTTCTTTTCAATCTGTCTTGTACTCCTTACAAAAACATCCCATATTTCCAGGATTTAAGAAGAGACAGTATCACTACAGAAAACATCACAAACTATACCCCGGTTACCATACAACCCGGCGATCAGCTGGGTATCCACGTAACTAGTTTAAATGTAGAAGCTTCGGCATTATTCAATTACAACCTGGAGCGACCAAGCGGCGGCGGTAACTTAGACAGATCTGAGCAGAACGCTGTGGTTGGCTATTATGTTGATACCGATGGCAATATTCTCATGCCGCTTATAGGGGCGGTAAAAGCGCAGGGGTACACAACCAGCGAGTTTGGCAAGATACTGGAAAGCAAGTTGGCTTTGTACACAAGCAAGCCAAACGTAAACGTGCGGTATCAAAATTTCAAGGTATCGGTAATGGGCGACGTGAGGTCGCCCAATGTTTATATGATTTATAACGAACGCACCACCATCCCCGAAGTTTTAAGCATGGCCGGCGATTTAAATATCACCGGTATAAGAAGAATTGTACTGGTGCGTGAACTTGATGGAAAAAGGCAATATATCCCAATCGATCTTACTGCGAAGGATGTGTTCAACTCACCCTACTATTACGTTAAAAAGAACGATCTTATTTATGTGCAGCCTAACGAGCAACGCGCAGCAAATGATGGCTCTACGTTTCAAAGAGCTAGTTTAGTCATTTCTGTTTTATCAATTATTGCTGTCCTTTTAACCAGATAATTATTTCGTATGAGCAAGCAAAATACTCAAATTACCACATTTACATTACCTTCTTCGGAAAGCGACTCGGCTAACGGCGGAAACCTGGTAAAAAAATATCTTTTCCATTGGCCGTTATTTATTTTAGCGGTTATATTATTTATTGTGCTGGCTTTTTTTTACCTGCAGGTAACAAAGCCAACTTATCCTATTCTGGCTACGCTTGAGTTTAAGGGCCCAACCAGTTCTGAGGGTACCGTTATCAGTAAAAGCGGCGACGCCCAGCAGCTGGATCCCATAAGCACACCCGTTATCGTAGAAAACGAGATAGAGGTGATGCAATCGAAAAAAATAATGTACAAGGTTGTAACCGATTTGCAGCTGTGGGTAAATTACACGCTGGCAAGCAGCCCCGATAAGGAGGACCTTTACGGTAAAAGCCCTGTTAAATTCCAGTATGTTAAGGCAAACTCTACCTTAAGCAGTAATGGCGTAACGCTAGATGTGGTTGTTAAAAACAAATCTACCTTTACCTTAAAAAACCCTGAAACCGGAGATAAAGATTACAAATTCGGCGAAGTGATAAGGACGGAAGACCTTGGCAGCTGGAAAATAGTAGCGACCAGCGAACTGAATAACTATATTGGTACTACGATTGAATTAAAGGTGCAGGACCCGGATCAGGTAACGGATGATTTGCAAAGCAAAGTAAAAGTAGAGCTAGAAAATAAAGACGCGCCTTTCGTTAACCTTTCAACCTCAGACCAAACCCCGGCCCGCGGCAAGGACGTACTTAACGAATTGATGGCTCAATATAAAGATGATGCCATGGCCTCTAAAAACAGGGACGCACAAAAAGCTATCGACTTTATCACGGTAAGGCTCGATTCGCTAGACCGCGACCTCAACGTTGACGAAACAGCCATACAGAATTTCTTAAGCTCATCAAGCATGACGGATATCGCTTCGCAAAGCCAGGGTTTCAGGGATATCAGCCAGGCCAATATAAAGCAATTGAGCGATGCCGATATACAATTGAGCATTTTGAACGGACTGGAAAAAACATTGAACCAATATCCAGACGCGTTGCCTCCTACAAGTGCCCACCTGGAAGACCCAAGCTTGATGGCTTTGTATGATAAGCTCACAGACATGCAAATGAAGAAGCAGGAAATGCTTGCCACCACGCCGCCAACCAGCCCTATGCTTAGCTCAATCAATGATCAGTTGGCGGGCTTAAGAAAAGCTTTCAAAGACAAAATCACCGCTTTAAAAGCATCGCAATACGCTATTAAAGAGCAAACCGGGAAATTCCAGGCAGGCATACAGGCCAACTTAAAGAAAATACCGCAGCAGGATAAAGTCTATAATGCGATGAAGCGCAAGCAGGAAAGCAAGGAAAAGATTTACGAATTTTTGCTTGAGAAGCGCGAGTCGATATCATTAAGGTATGCATCAACCGTATCAGATTCTGAAATAGTAGATGACGCGCATGCGGCAAAAGCAAAATGGCCTAAGCCTTCCATTGTGTATGCAATTGCCTTATTGTTGGGCTTAGCTGCACCAGTAGGCTTACTATACGCCCGTGAAAGCTTAAACGAACGCATCAGCAACCGCAAACAAATTGAAGATGCAGTTAAAGTACCGCTTTTGGGAGAACTTTCTTACCAGGAAGATACCACCCCTATCGTGGTTACCCAAGGCAGGGGCAAGTTTGCCATCGGCGAGCAATTCAGGGTGTTGCGTACCAATTTATCGCACCTGCATGGCAATACAGACAAAGGGCGCGTTACCCTATTTACATCAAGTATAGGTAGCGAGGGCAAGAGTTTTGTTAGCTCCAACCTTGCCGTTACTCTGGCTTATGCATCAAGGAAAACCGTGATACTGGAGATGGACCTTCGTAAACCTAAGATATCCGGCGTATTCAACCTATCGCCAGAGCATCCGGGCATCAGCGATTTCCTTGTAGAAACGCACAACGATTTAACTAAACTTATACAACCATCCGGCATCCCGGGGCTCGATGTTTTAGGTTGCGGCCCTATACAGCCCAACCCATCTGAATTGTTGGAAAAAAGCAGGTTAGATTTGCTCATAAATACCCTAAAGGAAACTTATGATGATATAATCATCGATACGCCGCCTATACACCTGGTAACAGATGCGTACATTATTGCACGTACCGCCAATGCTTCGGTTTACATGATTAGGCAGGGCCACACCCTTAAAGACGAACTTGAGTTTATCAATGAGGTGGATACCGCCAACAGGTTCCCCAAATTTACGCTGGTATTCAACGGTATCAAACGCGATCAGTTCAACTATGGCTACGGCTATTCAAACAGTTACTATAGCTCATATAATACGTATACCGATAAGGAAAAGGAAACTATCGGCTCTAAACTACGGACGTTCTTAAGGAGATTTTAATAACGCAAGGCAGCGGCTGTGCGCCATTGTTATGTATTTTACAGGCTAAACTGCCGGTAAAATACATAGCAAGTGCATGTATGGCTTATACTTGAGTTTATTAAGTTATAAAAACACTTAACAATAAATACATTTAGCGTAAATTCAACACAATGACTAAAAAAATATCTAAAATTTGTTGTATTGGTGCCGGTTACGTGGGCGGGCCCACAATGGCCGTAATTGCACAAAAATGCCCCGGCATTCAGGTTACTGTTGTTGATTTGAACCAGGCCAGGATTGATGCCTGGAACGATCCGGACACTAACAATATCCCTGTTTACGAGCCGGGCCTCTCTGATGTGGTGGCCGAAGCGCGCGGAAGGAATTTATTTTTCTCCACCGCCGTGGATGAAGCCATAGCCAACGCCGAGATGATTTTTATATCGGTTAACACACCTACCAAAACTTATGGTACAGGTAAGGGCATGGCTGCCGACCTTAAATATATCGAGCTTTGCGCGCGCCAGATAGCCAGGGTATCTAAAACAGACAAAATAATAGTAGAGAAATCTACCCTGCCGGTACGCACGGCCGAAGCGGTAAAAAGCATTTTGCAAAACACCGGTAACGACGTACAGTTTCAGATACTATCCAACCCGGAATTTTTGGCGGAAGGTACCGCAGTTGAAGACTTGCACGCGCCAGACCGTATTTTAATAGGCGGCGATACTACGCCCGAAGGGCAGGCCGCTATCCAATCACTGGTAGATGTTTATGCGAACTGGGTGCCCCGGGAACGCATACTTACTACAAACCTGTGGTCGTCTGAGTTATCAAAACTTACTGCCAATGCGTTTTTGGCGCAAAGGGTATCATCCATCAACGCGCTATCAGAACTTTGCGAGCATACCGGTGCAGATATAGCAGAAGTAAGCCGCTCTATTGGTACCGATAGCCGTATTGGCCCTAAGTTTTTAAATGCTTCGGTAGGCTTCGGCGGGTCGTGTTTTCAAAAAGATATATTGAACCTGGTTTACATAGCACGTTCTTATGGGCTGCAGCAGGTTGCCGACTATTGGGAACAGGTTATCATCATGAATGACCACCAAAAAAGGCGTTTCGGTACCAAGATTGTAAAAACCCTTTACAACACGGTATCGGGCAAAAAAATAGCTTTCCTGGGCTGGGCATTTAAAAAAGACACAAACGACACCCGCGAATCGCCGGCTATATACGTTGCTGATGACCTCTTGAACGAGCAGGCAAACGTTACCGTGTACGACCCGAAGGTTGCCGAGGCACAAGTGTTGGGCGATTTAAACTACCTGCAAAGCCGCAGCGAAATCAAAAACGCCGAACTGGTTACAGTTGTTGAAGATGCCTACGAATGCTGCAAAGGCGCACATGCTATAGCAGTGATGACCGAGTGGGATGAATTTAAAACCTACGACTGGCAACAGATTTATGATAATATGACCAAACCTGCCTTTTTGTTTGACGGCCGCAACGTCGTAGACCGAAAAAAACTTTTGGCCATTGGTTTTAAAGTTTATTCGATAGGTAAATAATAACGCACAGTTAAAAAACGAGAATCGCTCGGTTCTCGTTTTTTAACATGTTTTATACGTACTTAATTGCTAAGTTAGGGTGAATGAATAAACAACTTGATAAGATTGTAAGCTGGATGATGTCGTGGTCGGTTCTGATCATGCTGTTTATAGGTGCCAATGTATTGGGTGCGGTTGGCTACATGGTATCCGAAGAAAACGCCCCCTCCTACCAAAAACTATTTCCTTTTGTATACCTTATTATACTAGGGTTTACCTTATACTTTTTCAATAGGGCAAATAAAGGGGCATTTTTGGCTATCCGTAAACAAGAAGTCACCTTTTTGGTTATCATCGCTTTAATATTGCTGTACAGTATTTATAAAGGTTTTACCTACGGGTTGGTATTTTTCACCAATAATATTATCCCGGGCATCCTGCTCTCGATGTATTTAAAAACATCTGAGGTAAGTTATTTAAAAAAAATACAAACAATAATTCTCACCTTCTTTATAATTAACTGCGGGATAGCGATTGTAGAGCGGGTGCTGGTAAACCACCTTTTTCCACCTTTTATCGACCGGGAGTTGGATAATACAGGTTTCCGGTCTACAGGATTACAGAACCACCCCCTCAACAACGCCCTTATAACGGCTACCATTATGGCATTTATCATTGTATCTGATATGCCTATGTTTAAGAAATATATATTGTTCTTTCTGGGGCTAACTGCAGTTGTATGTTTTGGTGCTCGCAGCTCGCTGGCTATATGCTGTTTGATGATTGGGATAATATTTGTTTTGGATATGTTTAAGAAATCCGACACAGCGCGTTCCGGCCTCTTTAAATTTATACGAAGTATTATCCTTATTATAGGGTTGGGTGGTATTTATTACCTTGTTACCGAAACATCTTTCGGCGATAGGTTAATGGCACATGCGTATTTCGATTCCAGCGCAAACGTGCGTTTACAGGTATTTGATATTTTTAAAGTAGTATCGGATAGCAACTTGTATTGGGGGATGTCTACGGGTAGGCTAGATATAGTAAAGCAAGCAAGTCATATCACCATTATCGAAAATTTCTGGATAATTTGGATACTGAGGCTTGGGTTGGTGATGGCCACTATTTTTACCCTCACCTTGTTACGCTTTCTATTTTTAAGGCTGAAGGCTTTTTCACTTTTCAACAGGTTATTTATCATGGGTGTGTTTTTGGGTTGCGCATCCTCTAACATTTCCTTGGCCAGTGTTACAGCGGCCATCAGTGTTTTCGTGGCTTGCACTTATGTTTTCGATCCGAAAATGTGGATGCGGAATATTACGGTTATCATAACTAAACAAGAAGTAATCAATGAAGATATTAGTAACGGGTAGTGCGGGTTTTGTAGGGTATCACCTTGTAAAAAAATTGGCTGATAGGGGCGATAATATCGTTGGAATAGACAACATTAATAAATATTACGATTCATCGCTTAAATACGCCAGGTTGGAAGAAAGCGGTATTCAAAAAAACGAAATTGAATGGTATAAAGAGGTTAAAAGCATCGTATATCCCAATTACCGTTTTGTAAGGATAAACCTCGAAGATAAAGCACAGTTACTTTCCTTGTGCGCACGCGAGCAGTTTGATATTATCATTCACCTTGCGGCCCAGGCAGGAGTGCGTTACTCGGTAGAAAACCCCGATGTTTACGTACAATCAAACATTGTAGGCTTTCTAAATATATTAGAAGTATCGCGTTTCTTTAAAATAAAACACTTGGTGTACGCGAGTTCATCAAGTGTATATGGCCTAAACGAAACCATGCCATTCTCGGTTCATCATAACGTAGACCACCCCGTTTCGTTATATGCGGCCACAAAAAAATCTAACGAGCTAATGGCGCATACTTACAGCCACTTGTATGGTATACCGACATCCGGACTGCGTTTTTTTACAGTTTACGGCCCATGGGGGCGCCCGGATATGGCTTACTTTATTTTTGCTGAAGCAATTGCTAAAGGCAAGCCGATAAAGGTGTTTAATCATGGCAAAATGCGCCGCGATTTTACGTACGTGGATGATATTGTTGATGGTGTAATAAACGTAGCCGATAACCCTGCAACTACCGACCTTAACTGGACAGGTAAAAAACCAGACCCTTCGTCCTCTACGGCACCTTATAAGATATATAATATAGGAAACAACGAACCTGTGGAACTTTTGACTTTTATTAAAGAGATTGAAAAGACCTTAGGCATAGAGGCCAAAATGGAATTTATGGATATCCAGGCCGGCGATGTACCTGCAACATGGGCCGATGTAGGCGAACTGATTGATAATTTTGATTACAAGCCACACACCCCAATTTCCGAAGGCCTGGCCAAGTTCTCGGAGTGGTTTAAGAGTTATTACAAATAATTGACTGGGGACACACAAAATATGTCAACAAATGTTGTAAAATCTACCTTACAAAAAGTTTTTAATAAAGACATCCTTAAAAGCAAACTGCTGGCAAAAACTTTTAAGCTGGTTTTTATTACCATGCTTGCAAACATCCTGGGCTTTTTGGTGCCTGTGTATATTGCAAATACGTACGGTGTTACCAAACATACTGATGCTTTTTTATTCAGCTACAGCATCATCAATTTTATTGGTGTTATTTTCTCTAGCTCGGTTAGCTCTGCCTGCGTGCCGTTTTTAAAAGAGCGCATGGATGATAAGGTTAAATTCGAAGAGTTTACATCCACAGTCTTCTACTATATATTAAAGTATGTAGGTGCATTGGCTGTACTTTCCTTTGCCGTAATTTTCACTATCAGCCGTTTTGTGGCCAGCGACTTCCTCTTTTATCTTTCCATCTCGTTGCCCATTTTCTTCTTCATTGTGCTAAATGCCTTTTACTATGGTATTCTTAATACGTTAAATCAATTTAACCTTGCGGCAACATCGCCATTCTCGCGGGCAATAATCATTTTTGCGACTATTTATTTTTTCCATTCATCGCTGGGTATATCATCAGCGATCCTTGGATACAACCTGGGCGAGTTTGCAAAGTTTTTACATCTAACCTACGTGATCAGGTATAAAAACAAAATCAATATTGCTATAAGCAAGCGCCAGCCAAGTGTTGTTAAAGGGTTCTTAAAATCCGGGTCTTTTCAGGCCTTATCCTCCACCATTGCCGCATCCTCCCCGTTGTTCGATAAAATCGTTGCGTCTTTTTTGGCACTTGGTAGTATATCGATGCTGGATTATGGAGATAAAATGTTTATGGTTTTCAACGTAATGTTAACATCATTTCTCACCATAATGCTTTCTAAGTGGTCAGCAGATGTTACAAAAAACAGGTTTAAAAAATCAGAATTAAACAAAATTGTATTGTTGATGATGGCGGGCACATTTGGTTTATGCATCGTAATATTTGTAGTAAGGCTGCCCATAGTTAATTTCTTATACCCCAAATTAAAAATCGATAACCGGGAAAAAATAGCCATGCTGTTAACTATCAATATGCTTGGTTTTGTTTTCAATTCGGCAACTCAAATTATAAACAGGGCGGTAATAGCGTTCAAAGCAACCAAAATACTGGTTAGGATGTCGATATTGAGGCTGGCAATGAACATAGTACTTGATATTATATTGGTGTATAAATTCGGTATATATGGCATTGTTGCAGCTACTGTAATAACAAATATTTCCTGCGTAATAGTTTTGTATATTTCTTTTAGCAGGTTTGCGAGCAGGCAACAAGAGCTGGCAGTAGCGTAATGGTTGGCTGATGGTTTTAAATCAGGCGTTTTTGTATTAATTGGCTTTTTTATTTACATTAAACTACCACTATGAAAATTGCAGTATTTATGAATGACTTAAATAGTGGCGGGGCCGAAAAAATGATGGTCGGTTTTTTGAACTATACCGCCAGCCAAAACAACGACGAAATTATATTGATACTTGCCCGGCAAAAAGGCCCGTATATTTCTATGGTAAATGAGGGCATAAAGGTCATTTATTTAAACAAACAAAAAATATTCTTTTCTATACCAGCGCTTTACCGCACCTTAAAAAACCACAAAATTGAGGCATTATATTCAACGCTTATAAAGCCAAACCTTGTGGCTATAATTGTTGGAAAACTCGCAGGCATAAAGGTGGTTATAAGAGTGGCCAATACAATTAAAGAGTACCAAAAATCCAAGAAAAGCGTCACCGATAAATTTTCGGCATTTTTAACAAAATACCTCTTTAAGCATGCGTACAAGTGCATAGCTATTTCTAAAATTGTGAAAGCAGATCTGCTGACATATACCAATATTAAAGATAAGCAGGTTGAGGTAATTTATAACCCGCTCATCATAATTGATGAGGTTAAAGATGCTGTTTTAGAGCCGGGTTACTTCCATGTGGGGTTGGTTTCCAGGCTCACGTGGCAAAAAAACATCGAAACTATTGGAAAAATAGTGGAGATTTTTGCCAATAAACCATACAAGATACAATTTCATTTTTTTGGCGAAGGGAAAGAACAGGAATTGTTACAGAAGATCATCGCCAAATACAATAACACCGATATTATAAAACTCCACGGATTTGAATTAACATACTTTTCTTACATAAAAAAAATGCACATCTTCATCCACCTGCCCTTTTGGGAGGGTTTAGGTAATAGCGTTCTCGAAGTTTTTAATTCTGGTATCCCTATGATATTGAGCAATGTGGAATCGGGGTATTCTGAATTAATACATGCAGACTATCCCAACATTCATTATTTCGACCCTAAAAACAATGTAGATGAAATTGTGTCCCTGATACAAAAGTATATAAATAATGAAGTTTCAATTGAGCCCAACAGGGTAAAATTAAATATCACAGTTAAGGATACGTACGAGAAATACCGGGCGCTGGCCAACTAAAAGTACTTAAACAATAAATATATGAGCGCTAAGTTAATTCAGGCAGATTTGTATAGATACAGCGGGGGTAAAAAAAGCATTGCTGCGATGTTAATAAGTTCGGCCAATTTTAGGTTCACCTATTTTTTCAGGCAGGTGAGTACTCATGGCAAAATGAGCCCTAAAGGGATAATTGGAAGGTTATTTTATCGGCGGTTAACATTTAAGCTGGGTTTTCAGATACCTAAAACTGTAAAAATAGGCCCAGGCTTGCTTATCGTACATTTTGGTAGCCTTATTGTAAACAGTAAAGTTATAATAGGCAGTAACTGCACGCTATACCCAGGCATTACCATTGGTGCAGGTTTTAAAGGGGATAAAATGGGTACTCCGGTTATCGGTAACAAAGTGTGGATTGGAACAAATGCCGTAATTGTTGGCAAAATAACAATAGGCGATAATGTTTTGATAGCGCCCAACTCTTTTGTAAATATTTCGGTTCCATCAAACAGCATTGTATTCGGCAATCCTGCTATTATAAAAAGCAGGGAGGATGCTACAGATGGATATATCATAAATGCTGTGTAAATTTTGCATTAGCTGTCCATATATTTTACAACAAAGCTTATTCTGATGAAGTTAAAAAAAGTACTCAAAAAAGCAAGCAACGTGTTATCCCGGCTAATACTGGTACCCCTTAAAGGCGAAGTTGGCTACGCCCGGCATTTGGGTGTAAAGGTGGGTACAAACTGCCGCCTATATATTACAAATTTTGGCTCCGAGCCATTTTTAGTTAGCATTGGCAATAACGTAACCATAGCCTCAAATGTGCGCATTATTACACATAACGGCAGCACCTGGCTTATACGCGATGAAAAAGGCCGCCGCTACCAATACCAAAAAATTGAAATAGGCAATAATGTGTTTATTGGCATGAATGCAATTATATTGCCGGGCGTGCAAATTGGCGACAATGTTATAGTAGGTGCGGGTGCAGTGGTTACCAAATCAATACCATCAGGTAAACTGGCTGGCGGCAACCCCGCAAAAATTATAGGCGAATACGCCGACTATTACAAAAAAGCTATTGAAACATTTATATCTGATAAAGATATGATAAAAGCAAATTATGTAGAAAAAGTAAACCACGTGCTGGATAAAAACATGAAACCCTTAATGAAGTAAACTTTTTTTATCGCAGCCATATTAAATAACCGTTAATATACTATACAGCCGTTTGAAAATAGCAAGTAAATTATTACATTTGCTAAACAAATTCGGCTTTAAATAATTAAAAAGTATTTGTAAGCCCATTTTATTGTAAATATCGCAATTATCTCAAATGAAAAGAGTATTAAAAACTTACTATGCCGATGTGCCAAACATGGGCGACCTGCTAAACGAATTATTGATCAGAAACGTTTTTGGTTATGATTTAGAAAGGCACAAACCTGCAACTGCCGAGCTTAGCGTAATAGGCAGCGGTATGGACTGCTTTTTAGCAGATACCCACGTTTACCCAAAGTATTGGTCTCTTTGGCAGGAGTTTAGGGCAAAATTCACAAAAGGCCCGATGAACGTTTGGTGCACCGGTTTTATATCTAACGACCAAAGTGATAGCCACGGTTTTTACCGCGACATGAACTTTTGCTCGGTACGTGGTAAATTAACAAAAGCCCGTGTTGAGAAAATTATTGGCAAAACTTTAGATATCCCGGTTGGCGATGGCGGTTTAATAACCCCCTACTTATTTGATAAGCCAATTGAAAAAAAATACGCCGTGGGTATTATCCCCCATTTTAAAGAGCAGCAGGAGCCCATCTTCCAAAAAATAAAAGAATCGCACGCAAATTCGTTCATCATCAACCTTAGGGACGACCCAATGGAAGTGATCAGGCAAATTGCACAAAGCGATATCATTATATCAAGCAGCCTGCATGGGCTTATACTGGCTGATAGCTTTGGCATACCCAACCAGTGGATAAAAGTAACCGATAATTTAAAGGGCGACGGGTTTAAATTTGATGATTATTATTCAGCTTTCGACCTTAAATCAAACCCAATAAATTCAAACACGCAAGAAATTCCATCTATCAATCAAATTATTGATAATTTTAAAATAACGCCTGCTATGATGGCTGCGAAACAAAAAGAAGTATTTGATGCCTTCCCTTTTAAATAAAAAAGGCATCAGGTAAATAAAATTTGTTTTAGGCAAAACATTCATGAAACACATCTGCTTTATTAGCAACCGCTATCCCAATGTATTAACACCTACCCGGCAAGTTTTTGTACAAAAACTTATTTGGGAGCTTGCCGATATGGGAGTAAACTGCACAGTGATATCGCCGGTACCTGTAAACCAATACCTGTCTACCTTTTCGAAACTGCCGCTGGAGGCAGAAGAGGTAACACCAAACGGCGCGGTTATAAAATTGTATTTCCCAAGGTATATATCCTTTGGGCAGGTAAAAATAGCTGGCCTAAAAACTTCGCCTTTAACCACCCAGGTGTTTACTGCGGCAGTGCGTAAAGTATTTAAAAAACTGCCAACTAAACCCGATGTGGTTTACGGGCACTTTTTAGCACCAGCCGGCATTTGCGCAGCGCGTATGGGCCGGGAATTCAACATCCCCTCTTTTGCAGCGTTTGGAGAAAGTACTATATGGTCTATCGCGGCCTTCGGCAAAGAAAAAATAAAAAAGGAACTGAGCACACTAAGCGGTATTATATCGGTATCAACAGCCAATAAAAAAGTACTGCAGGAATTAAACATTTTCCCGGATGAAAAGGTGAAGGTGTTTCCCAATGGCATAAAAGGGAGTTCGTTTTACCCGCGCGATAAAAGCCAATCGAGAGATAAGTTCGGGTTCGGGCGGGATGCCTTCCTGGTATCGTACGTTGGGCAGTTTAGCGAACGCAAAGGCATCATGCGTGCAGCCGAGGCCGTTGATGGCTTACCCGATACACAGGTGGCTTTTGCAGGCAAAGGAAAATTATTGCCTAATAACGCAAACTGTGTACATAAAACAAGTGTTGCCCCACAATTAATCCCCGATTTTTTAAGTGCATCTGATGTTTTTGTACTGCCAACCATGAACGAAGGCTGCAGCAACGCTATTATCGAGGCTATGGCCTGCGGGCTGCCCATCGTATCGTCTAATTTGCCGTTTAACGAAGACATCCTCAATGCCGATAACGCTATATTAATTGACCCGGCAAATATCGAAGAGATACGCGAAGCGGTTTTAACCGTAAAAAACACGCCGGGTTTGCGCCAAAAGATGAGTGAAGCGTCGTTGGCGATGGCTAAAAATCTTATGCTGGAGGTGCGTGCCCAAAATATATACAATTGGATTGAAGCTATGGCCTAAGCCAATTAAACCATAGCTTGCAGGCTTAAAAAACTGGTGCCATTATTTAAACATTTTCACGCGTTGCAAACGGCTCGCGGGTGCCGGTTGTCGCTTGAACTACATGCTGTGAAATATTACATCAACAAAACAGCTTTTTTTTAATATTTAAAAACAAGCCTGTAAATAATTGGCGCGCGTTGCGTTTATTAACCTTAGCCCAATGTTTATTTATTAATTATATAAATATTCGCGGGAACTAACTTTTGTCTTTTAAATAAATTTAAAAAAAAGTACCTTTGTATTGCGGGTATAATAGTACATTTATGAATTATTTATGTTATTTTTAAATATTCATCCATTATAATGAAAAAGAAGATAATTTTAATTTGTTCTGATGGTGGGCATTTGGCACAGGTTTTAGAGATAAAAGACCTGTTTACGCAGTATGACTACTTATTAATTACTGAGAAAACAGAAGCTACTGCTGCCCTGGCAGAAAAATACAACGTGAGGTTTTTAAAACCTAGGCCGAAGGGTGGCCGGGGTATACAATTTTGGTTGAGTGTTTTTACAAATTTATTTTTATCTTTCAGGCTGTTAATAACGCATTACCCTAAAGCTATAATTACAACCGGCAGCCATACAGCTGTGCCGATGTGCATTTTGGGGAAATTGCTCTTTGTAAAAGTGGTTTGGATACTTTCATTTGCAAGGATTGATACTAAGGCAAAATCTGCCAGCTTAATATATCCTATCGCCGATGAATTTATAGTTCAATGGCAAACAGCTCAAAAATTATATCCAAAGTCGGTATATTTAGGAGGAATCTATTAAATATGATATTAGTTTTATTAGGTACGTTTTATATAGAATTTCCGAGGCCGATAATAGCGATTGAGAAACTTTTGAAAGAAGGGAAACTTAATGAAGAGGTAATTGTGCAAAACGGGTATACGCAATATCAGTCGGATTATTTAAAGCTACAACCGTTCCTTGATCATGATACGCTGGATAAGTTATACAGCGATGCAAGAATAATAATTACACATGCCGGTACGGGTTCTATCATGAAAGGTGTAAAAATGGGGAAAAAGATGATATCGGTACCCAGGTTACATAAATATGGCGAACATATTGACGATCATCAGATAGAGATACACAACGAATTTGTAAAAATGGGGTACATTTACCCCTGGAACGAAAACGATTCGCTTGAAGAGATTTTAAAGGAAATTAATAACTTCGTGCCCAATAAATATGTGTCAAATAAACAGGAAATTATTAATTACTTAAAAACGTTTATTGATTCATTATAATCTTAATAATAAAAAATAAAAATGCTTAAAGTTGCAATTATAGGTGCTGGAAAAATGGGGATTTCTCATTTATCGATTTTGGGTGCCCATCCGGATGTGGATGTGGTTGGTGTTTGCGACACCTCCAAAATGGTGAATGATTTTCTATCCAAATATGGAAAATTTAATTGCTTTACCGATTTTAAGAAAATGATGAGCGAAACAAAGCCGGATGCCGTAGTAGTTGCGGTGCCCACCAAGTTTCACTACAGCATGATAAAAGATCTGCTTTTAAGCAAAGTACACATTTTTGCCGAAAAGCCCTTTTGCCTTACTGCCGCGCAAGGCGAAGAATTGGTGAACCTGGCAAAACAACAAGGTATAGTAAACCAAATAGGCTACCATAATAAATTTATCGGCACATTTGGCGAAGTAAAGCGCTTGGTTAAAAGTGGCATATTAGGTAAAATATACCACTTTGTTGCAGAAAGCTATGGCCCGGTGGTAATACGCCCTAAACAGGATACCTGGCGGTCGGACCCATCTGAAGGTGGTGGCTGTTTAATGGATTATGCATCGCACGTTATTGACCTGGTGAACGATATACTTTCGCCGGTTGCCGCTGCCAAAGCAAGCTTGCTTAAATCTGTGTTCTCTACAACAGTAGAAGACGCGGTTTATTCGACCTTAGAACTGGAGAATAAGGTTACAGGCCTGCTATCGGTTAACTGGAGCGACGAAACCCACCGCAAAATGACCACCTCGCTAACAATAGTGGGCACAAACGGTAAAATTGTTTCTGACGCAAACGAACTAAAAGTTTACATAAAAGATAACCCAATTGAAGGGTACACAAAAGGCTGGACGGTTAAATACATAACCGATTTGACAGAGGAGGTAGATTTTTACTTGCGCGGAGAAGAATATTCGGCACAGTTAGACTACTTTATAAAAGCTGCCTTAGGCAAGGTGCCTAATACTATAAACACATTTCATTCTGCCTGGAACACGGATAGAGCGATAGAAATGATAAAACAAAGCGCTATTTAATATTATGGAACGAATTTTATTTGGAGATAATCAATTCTTTGCGGTAAATCACATTTCGGATGAAAAATCGCGGGCACAATCCATTAAATTCAGAGAAGATAGTGCGATTATAAAAACGTTAGACGAAGCACGGGCGGCAGGTATAAACACTTTTATGTGTACCACGCATGATAGGATTGCTAACATTTGTAACATAATACGCGCCGATCCGGAAAAATACAAGGATTTTAAGATATTCCCATGTATGCCGTATGCGCACAAATATGCCAACGCTGTAACCGAATTGGGTATAGCCGGCACATTAAAGCAATACGTACCGGGCAACTTTTTTGGTTCGATGTTTAAGGGGGGTATGGCATTTTTATCAAAAGATTACCTTTCTATTATGGAGCTTTTGGTAGATGCCGAAATGAAAATGTTTAAAGGCATTAATACACCTGTTATTTTTTTACAAAACGTTATTACCGATCTTTTTCTGGGCTTACGTGCATACGAAGTGTTGGCCGCTTTCCAGCACTATGTAAAGAAAAAGTACAATGCGGATGCTGGTTTTATCACCATGAATATGCCTAAATTGCTTGATGCACTTGAAGGCGAGGGTATTAAAAACCCTATCATTTGCTCATCAATTAACAAAGTAGGCTTCCGAATGAGCGGCGGTAAAGAAATTTACGAAGAAACATTAAGAACCCGCGAAGTTAGGGCGATAGCGATGCAGGTATTGGGTGGCGGTGCCATTTCTCCTAAAGAAGCTATAGAATATGTATGCGGGTTGCCAAATATCGAATCGATTTTATTCGGTGCATCATCAAAGGCAAACATTGTAAACACGGTAGAGAATATCCATCTGTTTGATAAAAAATAGGGCCTATCGGCGGGTTTTGATTACCATTTGACAGATTACGGGGCTTATGCCTTTATGTTTCAAAGCTGTTATATCCGCCTACTTGCGCGGTATAACAGCTTTAAAATGTTCGATATACTTCTTGTACTGAACGTTAATAGTGTTATGCAGTAATACCTAAAGCTATCAAATGTTTTCATTAAGATCTACAATCCTCATTATTGTAATACTCTTTGGTTGCCTGATGCTTAGGGGCATAGGTTTTGAGCCTTTCCCTGCCGTTATGTTGCCATCAGGCGCGTACAACCTCAAGCAAACCGATAAAAAGATCACAGTTGCATATTCTGAAATTTATGCAGCAGATAGCGCCGGCCATTGGCAAAAAATAAATCCTGAAGAGTTTTTAAAGCCGGTACCTATCCCCTTGCCCGAACTGCTGCCCTACATCACCAATACCAACGCCGATGTAGATAATAAAAAACTATCCCGGGCAAAAAAGCTCAAATATAAAACGCTAAAATTTCTGCATCTTTTAAAAGACACTCACTTAAGCCAGGCCAAACTTGATGAAATGCATACGTGGATAAGGAATAAGTTTAGCAGTAAGCACCTATCTGCCACACAGATGAAAGTGGTTACCATCGAAAATACTATTTCAACTGAAACCGGGAACGTTATTTCAAGCCATATTACAGATGAACACCTTATCCCTCTGGTTAAATAAACAAAACACAACATTTTGGCAGCGGGTAGTTTTATCTACCAGCGTAAGTAGTAAATCGCTCAGTGTATTCCGAATATTAACCGGGCTGTTTTTACTTTGCTTAAGCTTTTTGAATTTTGTTTGGATAGGATCGGTACCGCAAGCATTTTTCGACCCGCCGATCCTAAGCCTGGCTAATTTCACCAGCGGCTTCCCCGGCACCTCTTTCTTTTTCGGCGTAGATGTGCTACTTATAGCTGCGGCAATTTGTATTACTATCGGCTTAAAAACAAGGTTATCATCTATTATTTATTTTGCAGCTGCCATAATAGCTATTAACTACTCTTACTCTTTTGGCAAAATAGGCCACTCTGCTGTATTATACTTGTTGCTGCTGCTTATTATGTCGTTTTCAGACTGGGGCCACCATTTAGCTATTATACCCGATAAGCAAAAAACAGCGGCGGTAAATGCAAAATGCCTGGCACTACTAAGTATTATACTTTGCTTTGCCTTTTTTACTGCCGGGGTAGAAAAAGCCTTGAATTGGATAAACCTTGATTTTAGTAAAAATGGTTCAGGTGCCTGGTTTTATAACCAGTTTAACAGTATGCGCCATTACCTGCTGGCGCCGTATGTTGGCAAGTTTTTGCCATTTTGGGGCTTTAAAATAATGGATTATATGGCGGTGGTTTTTGAATTAACGCCATTGGTTTGCTTGCTGATATCCCCTAAAGCCTGGAGGCTTTGGTTAATTACAGCTGCCCTTTTTCATATAGGGAACCTGCTTATTTTCAATATCAACTTTATCTACCTGTCTATATTTTACCTCGCTTACGTAGATTACTCAGGCATATACACCAGCTTAGAAAAGGCAGTAAAAACTACTTCTTTTAAAATTACGGCAACTTTACTTTTCATAGGGGCTGTTTGTGCACGTGTATATTATTTAATGAATGACATACACGCACCAAACATATTCCTTCCAAATTCACCAGAGCTTAATCTCTATTTTTCTATAGTGCTATGGTGTGTGGTAATTTACCTTTTGGCCAAAAGCATAAAAAAACGCGCTGCTATTACCAGCAATGATGCTAATTAATTGGCATGTCGGCTTACCGTTAACATAACTTTTTCTGCGCCATTTGTGGTACGTGCAACACGGGCCTGAGTGCCGGTTATCAATATATGATCTATCCAGTTATTCCCGGTAACGGTAACCGTTAAGCCCGATGCTGTATTTTGCGCAGTGATGTTCTTAACGGGCGTAACTTCTCCAGCCTTTGCCGGTAATAAAGCTACAACATATTGCACATGCGTACCGTTGGCCTTCAACTCATAGGTCTGTTGCTTATCGCGCGGCAAATCGTAAAATTTACTCGTTGCAACCCGGGTGGTAAAATTAGCAGTGGCGGGCCAAATAGCTTTCACTTGTAGCGAAGCGCCGCTTTTTGCACTTACATCAACCCTATTGGAGGTAGCAGTTGCATTAGTGGGTACCTGGGCCAGCCATTCAACAGATGCATCTGCCGGTGTTTTCACATCATCAAATACTAAAATATACTGGTTGCGGTAATTAAGCACTTCGCGCCTGGCATACGAAACGCCGCTGTAAGCTTTACTTAAATTTACACCCGTCCAACAGATATCACCGTTTGATATAAATTCATCTATTGTGCCGCGGGCTGCGGAATTGGTTAACTGGTTTGTACCATTAATTAACAGTGTTGACTGCGATTCGGTAGCATTTGAAAAAAACGCCCAGCGACCGCCGTTACCCCCACGTTCCCAAAAAGCAGTGCCTTGGTTTTTACCCGTGCCGTAGCCCGATGTGCTTAACAGCCATTCATCACCAAATCCTAATATTATCGCGCCCAAATCCAAGTGTGTATGACTATGGCTGGCTAAACCCGATTTTATCGATAACAGATAATCCTTATCCGTCCATCCTCCGCGGCTGGTTACAATATCAAGCGACGTTGCATGATAATCAAGATTTACAGGTGGCTTTCCGGCAATAGCAGGGTTATACCACAGGGCGGTCCAGGCTATTCCGCCACCCGCATTTGTACATTTCTCGGGCAAATTATCGGCCATGTATTGCCCATCGGGGATGTTAAATTCTGATGCCAGCTTGTACAATATAAACTGAGGGCCATAACCACCATAACTTACATCTCCCCATGGCAATATCGAACCAAAACCGGAAGTTGATGAGTTAAGCCTGTAATTTATAGCATTTTTAAAAAACGGATCCTGGTACAGGCTATTGGTGCCCAATACATTGCGGGTACATTCTATATATTGTAAAATGTAAGTAAGGCTGTAACTCCAATAAGCTACCCCTTCGTTTGTGCTGCCATCATCATTTAATGTTTTTGAAACTTTATCAAAATCGAGAAGCGAGCCTGCTATCCACTCAGAAGCCTCGGGTATTTCATCTAAAAAAGCCACACCTGCCAGGCCCATACCGGCTACGGCTACGTGATTGTGATTGTTTTCGTAGCCCTTACTCCAGTCGGAATTGCCAAGCAAGCCCTCTTCAATCTCGTTAACATGTTTTTTGATGGTCTGGCGAATCAGCTCTTTTTCGCCGTTGGTCCAGATGTTATTATCCCAGTCGTACGCAATTGCGAGGCCGCGAGCCATACTGCTGGTAGCCAAATGTATCCCCCTGGACTGGATGCCCCAGGTTGGATAATTACAAGCCGCCATAACGGTTTCGTGCAGTTTATTACGGACATCGGCGTTGTCCTGCAGGGCAAGGGCAAGGCTTAAGGTAACAATATCGTCGCCAATTGGCCTTTGCCACAATTCGGCCTGGGCAGATGCCAGCGCATTCTTTGCCGATACAAGTTGCTCCGGCGAACGGTAGGCACGCAAACGTTTTTTAGAAATATCGGCAGCATAATTAATTACATCATCAAAAAGTTCTTTTTCGCGCCCCCGCGCATTGGCATACCTCGCACGCAACCCCTTCCACGTAGAAGGGGTGAAAAAAAGCCGGGGATGCTGCGCAGACAGGTTTTCCCGCCATTTAGGTAAATCTGTTTTAACCTTAGCCAATATAGCATCTTTTGTTACAGCATCCTGCGCATTGGCCGTACCAGCCAACAATGCGATAAAAGAGATAACCATAAAAATCTTAAACCAATCGTTGCTTCTAACTTGTATCATCTTTAACTAACTAATATGAATTGATAAACAACACAATAACTTAAATAGATAGGTTATGTTTTTACATATCTGTTGCTATAACAGCTTATTCCTAAAAACATTGTTAACGCATGCTATTAATTTAAATAACAATTTTGATACCAAGCGCTAATTCCAGCAGATGGGGCCCATAATTTATAAATTTGTTGCGCAAGCCCCTATTCAACTATGCAATCCTGTGCTTATTTTTTAATATTGCTATTATAAAACAATGCAAGAAAAAAGCCGCACCAAATCAGTATTTACAAACCGATTAATATTAATTGCCAATACTATAGCTGCCGCCCTGCTGCTATTTAGCTACCTGGCGCCTTATAGCAATCCGCAGCGGTATTGGTTGATAGCTATTTTAGGGCTCGCGTACCAGCATTTTGTAATTATAAATGTCGTTTTTATGCTCTACTGGCTTATGCGGCAGCGGCTATACGCTTTGCTATCCCTCGTTTGCATAATCACGGGGTTTAAATTCATGCTATTGAACTATCGCTTTGCTCCTCCAGCTATTACCGACCCGCCAAAACACGCAAACGTTATTAAACTAATAGCATACAATGTAAACCGCTTTAACGGTTATGGTACCATCGATAGCGGTGCCAGCCGTACAGGCATTATTGATATGATAAAACAAGAGCAGCCGGATATTGCAGCTTTCGAGGATTACAAGGTAATAAGAAGAGAAAAAGGCAGGATTGTAAACGCACTAAAAAAAGCGATGAATACTAATTTCTACTATTTTAGTTCTGTTTATAATAAACGTAGCCGCGATTCATCCGGTAATGTTATATTCTCTAAATATCCCATCATTAGCTCAGGACCAGTTGTAGATAGCGGCGTATTTGCCACCCAGGCGATATTTGCCGATATAAAATTGCCCGGCGGGGTAATAAGGGTCTATTGCGTTCATCTCCAATCTATCCACATTGGTAACAAAAAGGAATATATAAACGGGAAAATAGATCTTGCCAAAACAAATGCCATTGAGAATGGCCTGGTGAGTGCATTTGTAACCAGGAGCAGGCAGGTGGCTTTAATAAAGCAACACATGGATGAATGCGCCTATCCATATATTATTGCAGGCGATTTTAACGATACACCCGTTTCGTTTGCCGTTAACCAGTTAAGTAAAGGTTTAAAAAATGCATTTGCTGAAAAAGGGTCGGGACTTGGTGTAACTTATCACAGCTGGTTCCCAAAATTGCAGATCGACTATGTATTTGTAAAACCGCAGTTTAAAGTACTTAGTTTCAATATTATTAAAAGCGATTTTTCTGACCATTACCCCATTACAACAAATTTATCTTTTAATTAATAATACGCGTAGCAATTACTATTTACACACCGTTAAGTATTTTTACTTTTTACGACAATAAACTACTAAGTGGCCTTTTATTTAAGAAATTTGTATAATTTAGTGTCATAATTTATTAAGTGTTTAATTTAATAGAATTTGAATAAATATTTACTAAGTGGTTGCACCCCCTGCAATTTGCAAATATCATATATGCACCAACAAGAGGTACTATAAGCAATTAATTGCCAATTGTTTACACCGCTTATTTGTGCATAGGTACTTAGTTTTGTTTGCCATCTGTTAAATTAAGAATGGATATTTTACGATTTAAGCAACTGAAAATTTCAGTTTATTAATAATCATTTATAACATGGTTCATCGCTACGCTACATTTATAAAATCTATCAATCTTACTTTTGATTATTTGGTTTTAAACACGAGTATGGTTATAGCCTACTATATTGTTGATAAAGTACATATACTGTGGGCTACCAATAAAAACTATCTCCCGATAGTTTTGGTTTTTAACCTTACCTGGCTGCTCTCGGCCAATTTAACCCGGCTTTACGATAAAGTGCTTAACCGGGATGCGGTAAACACCTACCGCAACGTAATTAAAACTTACCTTATTTTCATTGCCCTTATTTGCGTAATTGTAACGGTAATAGGCATCAAAGCTTATTACATAACACGCGGTTACCTTATCTACTCGTGTACGCTATTTGGCGTAACACTATGGATATGGAAGCTAATATTCCTCAGCATCCGCAAGAGCGACAGGGCCTCCCTTTACGACTCGCGCAAGGTAATTATTGTTGGCAGCGGGCGTATAAGCAACGATTTGCATTCGTTTTTTAGAGGCAACCCCGACAGGGGATATAAATTAATGGGCTTTTTTGATGACAGCCCCGATGCTGTTGGCCATGAGGATAAATATCTGGGATCTACCGACGATTGTATAGACTATGTGCTGAACAATAAGATAGACGAAATATTTTGCACCCTGCCACTTGCCGAAACCTCCAAAATAGAGAAGCTGCTATCAGGTGCCGAAAAAAACCTTATCCGTTTCAGGATTATACCGGAGTATTACGATTACGGCATCAAACCGGTACTTATTCAAAGCTTTGGGCACATCCCGGTAATATCTGTACGGGCAGAACCATTAGAAAATATGCTGAACCGCTTTGTAAAGCGGTTGTTCGATATTTGCTTTTCGTTGTTTATTATCATATTCTTTTTCAGCTGGTTGTTCCCTATACTGGCTATTTTGATAAAACTGGAATCTAAGGGCCCTGTGTTGTTTAAGCAACTCCGCTCGGGCCGGGATAATAACCCCTTTTGGTGTTACAAATTCAGAAGCATGCGCGTAAACAGCGATAGCGATAAAGTGCAGGCTGTAAAGAACGATAAGCGCATAACCCGCCTTGGCTCAATAATGCGCCGTACCAGTATTGACGAGCTGCCCCAATTCTTCAACGTATTAAAAGGCAACATGAGCGTAGTTGGCCCACGGCCGCACATGCTTAGTCACACTATACAGTACTCGCAATTGATTGATAGGTTTATGGTGAGGCATTTCTTAAAACCTGGCATTACCGGTTGGGCCCAGGTAAAAGGCCTGCGCGGCGAAACCCGCACAACCGAAGCTATGCTTCAGCGCGTGGAGGCAGACGTATGGTATCTGGAAAACTGGTCGTTTTTGTTTGATATGAAGATTATCTTCCTAACCGTTTGGAACGCTTTAAAAGGCGAAGAGAACGCCTATTAAAGGCGGTTATAGCTTATCCCACCCTCCGGTATTGTACCGGCCATGCCAGCGGCTTATAATAGCCGATGCTACAAAGCCTGGCTTGGTGTACGGTTTACTGGTAATTAAAGCCAAAGCATCGGTAAGCTGTTTACCCATTTTTTCATAGCTTAAACCATCAATAATCTCCAGCGATTTCTGGCTCATCAGCATTTTTGCCGGCTCATCCAGGCGCATGTAGTTCAATATGGCCCGCGCGATATCGCTATCATCAAACGCATTGAAGCTAAAGCCATTTACGCCTTCCTGTAGTAAATCGGTAGCGGCGTTTACCGTTTTGCTAAGCAATACCGGCAGGCCGGCGGCCATAGCTTCGTTTACCACCAGCCCCCAGGTTTCAGAAAAACTGGGCAATACAAATGCCCCCGCGTTGCCAAAATATTGCGGTAATTTTGGGTTATCTACCGCATCTATAAATTTCAGGGTTTGCAATTTCAATAGTGCCTTTTGTCGCCGCAGTTTTTCGCCCTCGGGGCCGTTGCCTACAATAAGCAGTTGGTAGCCGGCGTTTTGCTGCTCAATAAGCCGCCATGCGTTTAGTAGCCCTTCAAGGTTTTTTATGGGCACCAGGCGGGCCACGCAAATAATGGTTTTTATGCTGGCCTGCCCTGCCCTATCGGCCGTAAACAGCTTGTTATCTATACAGGCAAAGCCATAAAAAAAATGCAGGCCTTGTTTTTTAAAGTCAGCGTAATCTTTATCGTAGCTTTTAGTGGGCAGCCACAGGGCATCGGCACGGCTGGTGATGAGGTTTTTCACCCACTGCACCACCGCGTTGCGCTTTACCTGTGCCGGCCGGGCATCGTCAAACATAATAAATTTCTTACGGCGTTTTTTTGCCCAGGCTATGCCCAATGCGCCCGCAAAAAAAACGATGGAAGGGCCAATAACCACGTCAGCGTCCAACTCATCAAGTCGCAAAAAAAGGCGTTCCTTCAATTCTTCCTTTTCAACATCGCCGGCAGCTTTGTTTGGGTACAGGCAAGCCCACCAATGGTGGGTGCTGTCCACCGTATCAAAGGCGTAGGGCGACCCTTTGCCAAATAACTCAATAGCGTTAAGCTGTATATTTTGCGATGCCAGATAGCCCCTAAGGTAAACCAGCCGGCCTTTCCAATAAACCCTAAAATCGTTATTTAATATTACTACTTTCAATTGGGCGTTTTTTTAAACTTATCCCAAATTACCGGGAACAGCGTTTTCATCCATAATTTAGCAAATGCGCCAAAATAATCGGCCGGGAAATGCTTTTTTATATAAAATAAATACTCTTTATAAGCCAGCCCCTTAGGGCTGTACAGGTAATCTATCCTTTTTTTTAGCGGGTGGTTGCCCGATAGCCAGTTTACGCCATGATCATCCTCGCAGTAACCATAATAGCCCGGGGCAACCAATACTGCCAGCCCGGCTTTAAAAGCGGTAAGGGTGTAATCGTAGTCGGCCAGGTAGTGCGTGTAGGCATCGCAAAATATTCCTATCTTTTCAACTGCGGCGGCATCTACCAAAAAAACATTGGCATTGCCCAGATGGCAGGGCATAGCATCGGCATCGTGCGGTTTAACGGCGTAATAAGCGGCGTGATTAAGTTGGTAAAGCAAATGCCCGCCATAGCTCATTTTATCGCTCAGCGGGCTCAGGGTTGACCCTACAAGCACCGTGCCCTTGCTGCCAAGCGCTTTGTAGCAATTTATAAAACGTGCAAGCGCACCGTCCAGCAAAACAACGTCGTCGTTGCAAAGCAAAAAAGCGTCGTACGGTTTTTGCGCTATAGCATGCTGCCATATTGCGCGCATACCACCGGCCCAAAACAGACTGCCGGTACCGGTCATTATTTTTACAGCGGGGAAAGCGCTGGCAACGGCCTGCGCGGTACCATCGGCCGATGCATCGTCCAGCAGATAAATATCGGGGCTAAGGCCCAAAAAGCCATCCTGCCCGGTTAAGCTTTCCAAAAAACCGATGGTTTTTTCTTTTCGGTTATAGCAAGCGATTAAAACCGCACAACGAAGTTTACCTTCCATACGGCTTTGGCCTGTCTTCCTCCTCATCGGTGCCATATTTGCTGAATGGCTTCTGCTTATCCCTTAAAAATAAGAATATCATCACGATAGGCAAAAACAATATAGGCTCGCCAAAGCTCAGTATCAGCAAAATGAGTATGCTGTACACAACGTTTTCTGCAGTGAGCACATACTGCTTGCAAAACCTGCCGTATTTATACAATAGGAATATCAACCCCACAAGGCCAAACTTGGCTATAAAATCGCCTACGCCGTTTGATATGTTTACCGGGTATTGCTTGTTAAGCACATCGTTATACCTATTACTTACGCCTAATATGAGCTTGTTGCCAAAACTATTGATGATGTGCCACAAGCTGGAGAAACGGTTTAAAGGGATATCCATATGGATGTGGTGATAATATGTTTTGAGCACCGACAGGCGGTTCAGGTCGCGCATATCTTCTTCATACGTTTCAATGATTTTATCGCCCAAAAAGGGGATAAAAATAAGTGCGATGATAATGGCGGGCACCAATATCAAAACGTAGATATTGATTTTGGGGACCTTGTACCTGTAAGAGAGGAATATCAGCACCAGCAAACCCAGGTAGTTTGTTGTAGAAAACGTGGTGATGTTGGCAATGATGAGCAATATGGTTACACCATCGTACTTAAACTTGTTTAAGTAAAAATGGAACATTAGCGTAATTACCAGAAAGCAGCCGAATGCGCCGGGTTCCCAAACAAAGCCCGAGTTGGTGAGCTCGTGAAAGCCCTGAGTATATGTAAAAACCAAAGCGTTGGTATAACCCGGTATGTTGTTGCCCGTTGGGAAATTTACTGTAGCAAACAATTTGTACATGGTTGGTGCCGACAGGAGCTGCAAAGCATAGAAAACCAGGGATATGATGGTTAAATGCACCATTACCTTAACAAAATTGGCAAGGAGCTTATCCTTTAATATCACGCATACTAACCAACTGAACAATAAATACTTAAATAGGAAAACATAATCGCTGTAAAGGTAATCTGTTTCCAGATCGTTGAATAAAAAAAAGCGGATTGTTACAAACAGGATGTATATGCCGGAAAATATACCGAAAGCATTCACCTCTTTGCGGGTTATAAACTTACTAATTATGGCAAAAAACAAAAGCAAGGCTATAACACCTGCCCATACCGCTACGGTGGATGATAGTATATTGGCATTTGCCGACAACAGCAAAAAAACCAACATAATAAAGTAATTGATATCTATTTTCTGTTTCTTCTTCATTCAGGTAAGATGTTTTTATTATAAAATAGTATGCCTTATGCAATTTTGCCACAGCTGCGTCCACATTGGCCAAAATAGCCTTTTGCTTTTTACACAGCTTTAATAAATTGTTGTATATCCTTAAAGAAAGTACTGTTTGCTTTTATCTTATCCATGCTCCAATCCCACCATTGTATCTTCAACAGCTGGTCTATCTCTGGCTGGGTAAACCGGTAACGTATAAACCTGGCCGGCACACCACCAACAATTGCGTAAGCCGCAACATCTTTGGTAACCACAGCACCGGCAGCTATAATGGCGCCATCGCCAATTTTAACGCCATCTACAATAATTACGTTATTGCCTATCCACACATCATTCCCAATTACTACGATGTGTTTTTTTTCCGCATCGGCGTATACATGATCCTGAAAAATGGTTTCGTTTACAAACGAAAAGCCCGCCTGCATCTGAGTTGAAAAGAAAGCCGGGTGCGTTGAAACAAACTCTTTTGATGGATGCACGCCCATGCCTGTTTGGATGTTGCTGCCAATTGAGCAAAACTTGCCAATGAACGTGTTTTTTATTACCGAGGCATCGGCAATATAAGTTCCTAAGCCTATATGCGAAGTGCCCATAATTACGTTTTGCCCTATAACATTATAGCCCTCAAAATAATTATGGATGTTAAATATTACCCCGCCGCCAATTTTTACATTTTTGTTGTAATTAACCAGCCTGTAATAGTTCCGCTTTAGCCAATTCCTCATTTTTGTGCTGTAAACTTAATTATTTTGATGCACTTTGCCGCATTAAACCTGCATTTAGGGGCTAAAAATTTAGCCTTGCAAAAAACACAACTTTAAAGTTTTATTAAAAGAATTGCCCCCATGTTTCCAAAAGCAAGCTTAAACGCCTACTTTTAAAAAAAATTTGCCCGCATTAAATCACACCTTTTTGTATGAAAAGCAAACAGAAGAAAAAGCCGTTCCTGCTGATAGATAAAATAGTTTTAGGTTTAAATATCGTTGTAGCAGCATGCCTTTTATTGAGTTATCTTGCGCCAGGCACCGATCCGCGAGACTCTACCATCATCGCTACCTTAGGGTTTGTATATTTATTTTTAGTTGCCGGCAACCTTGTTTTTTTGCCATACTGGCTTTTCAGGAAACCGTTACTGATGCTTATTTCTGTTGTTTGCGTGCTGGCTGGCTTCAACATGGCTACGGCGCAATATGGTTTCCGCAAAAAGGTGGTAATTAACGACAAGGCCGATACTAGCGACCTGCGGATAATGCAATACAACGTGCATTCTTTTCTCGGCATTGGCAGGTATGAGGATACCTTCGTACAAAAAGAAATAATGGAAGTAATTGAAAGCAAGCACCCCGATATTATTAATCTGGAGGAATTTGCTAAATACCGGGTTAACCGGGATTCTATTAGTAACCAGATTAAAGCCTTATTAAAAACAAAATATTACTATTTCAACGCCGATAAGGTTTTCCGTAAAGATTCAACAGGCAACGCCATATTCTCTAAATACCCAATCGTAAGCACAGGCCTTGTTGGGGGCAATAACAACTCAAACTCAAAATCTATTTATGTAGATGTTAAATATAAAGGGAAAACTGTGCGGGTATATTGCGTACACCTGATAGCCGTGCAAATTAAATCGAAATCGAAAAAGAAGGTTTTAAGCGGAAAAGCCTTGGGTAACTCATCATTTGTTTTAGGCCGCCTAAGCGGAGCTTTTGTTATGCGGAGCTATCAGGTAGATCAGATAAAGAAAAGTTTTGAAAGTTGCCCTTACCCATATATTGTTACCGGCGATTTTAATGATACGCCGATATCTTACGCCGTAAATGAATTGGGCGATGGTTTAAAAAATGCCTTTATCGAGAAAGGGAGTGGCTTTCAGACCACCTACTGGTCCAGCCTTCCGTTACAAATCGATTATATTTTGGCTAGCAAGCAATTCGATGTGCTGAACTACCAGGTTCTTGAAGAAGAAATATCGGATCATAAGCCCGTAATAAGCGATTTGAGGCTCAAGTAGCCTTATATCATCAAGCCACTATTTCCACTCCTTTAAAGGCTTTACACTTTGCAGCGCTTTCAGCTTATTTAAGTCATCAGAAAAAACAACGGACATAGGCACCTTTTGACTAATCGAGTTCCTGATCTCGAAACCCAGTATGATGTTGCCGGGGTTTGGTAACTCATAAAAATAACTCGGGCTTGCCGACCATAACTCCAGTTTGGCAGCAGCCGGTTCCATTACCCGCATGTACATTTTTTTATCGCCCTGCGTTAGCTCAGCTAAGTTTGCGGCCAGTATTTTTACGTGCGAAGGCGTAATAATTTTCCACCTTACATTATTATCGCCCTCCATGGTTTCAATTTCGTCGCGCACTTGTACTAGCTTTTGCCCTACAATGGCAATCCCTCGGGTAGCATTCTTAAGTGTGCCCTGGTAAACGCCGGAGAGACTTGCAACCGCATACATCAAATCTTTGTTGCCTGATGAACGTATAATCACCGAGGCAGAATCAACCATCTGGTACCCTCCGTTAACCGTAAGCGTATTGTGCGATTTATTATTGTTACGAAACATTTGCCAGCGCCGCGAATTTTGCCCCATATCTAAGATATTCACCCCGTTTGCTTGCAACCTGGTTAAATTCTCGCCGCCCAGTTCGCTGGCCCAGCGCTTTCCATTGGCATCAAGTACAAAGGAGCCGGCATCCATATGCCCATGCCAGGTAGATGGGGAGCCGGCTTTAAAGCCGACAAAAATAGCGCTGCTATCTGCCCATCCGGTTCGCATTAGGGCAAGCGTGCCTTTATTATCAACCCACATGTTATTTGTAGGCGGCTGGCTGCCGCTCATACCGCGGGTTGTGCCCCAAATAATGGCAATTGGCAACAGCCTGTTGTTTACAAACTCCTTATACGTTCCGTGCGATAAAATACGCTCGGCCGGCCAGCGTAACGATGTTTGCTTTAGTTTATCGGCCAGCCAAAATGCCGATGGGTTAAGCGCCAGGCCTGCCGACGGCAGGCCATCAGAATAATTGAAGGGCAGCGCCGTTGGCCCAGTTAGGTGCTGCAAGTACTCTCCTGTTTTTAAAAAACCGGGCTTTTGTAATAGGCCGTAATCTTTACCAAATAAATTTGTTAGTGCATCTATGGCAAAAACATTAAAATTAGTGCCGTAAGCGCCATATTGGTATCCAGATGGATGCACTCCGTTGGGGGCATAAATATCCATTGCGAAAGAAAGCGACTCGATAGAGCGGTTGATGATCTGCCGGGCCAGTTTGGTATCTACATCGTAAACCGCCAGGGCGCCGTACAGCATGGCCGTGTTGCAAATTTGATTGGCTTCGGTGCGCAGGTCTAGCCAGCCGTTATAGTAGGCATCAAGCGATGGCTCAAGCGCCTTTTTTATAATGGCCTTTTGTACCAGCATGCGGTCAACCTCCGATAGGTCGTTGTAAAGCCAATCATATGCTATGGCCACGGAAAGGGTAATTTCAGCCGTTTCGATGGTTTCCTGTGGCTTCCAACTGCTAACCGAGGAAACGTTCATCAGTTCGTCGGTGGCTGCTTTAAGATATTCGGGTTTATTGGTAACCCGCCAGGCATAGCTAAAAAAAAGCAGGCGGCGCATAGCCTCCCTGGTGTTCACAATAATATCGTCGCCCCGGTACTGGGTCATTTTCAGGCGTTGTTTCATCATGGCATTTACACCATTTACAACAAAAAGGTTCATTCGGCTCCAGTTGGGGTTAGTGGCAAAGCCTTGTTTTACTATAGCTTCATCGGCTTCTGTAAAAAGAAGCCTGGGGTGCTCGGGCAGGGTTACATCGCCAATATAATCGTGCTGGTTTAGATATAGTCCGCCACTTTTCACCATTACTGAGTTAATTGCCGCCCTTAAGGTTGCTTTATAGCCTATGCGCTGGACAAGCAGGAAGCAATACACAAATATGAAAAACAGGGAAATTAAAAAATAATACCGCGTTCTGCCCAGCCAGTAAAAAACAAAAAAGCAGTTAAGGATAAACACAACCGGTGTATTGAACCCTACTATATTAACGCTTAAATAATGGTTGCTGAAAACGCGCGGCACTACCAAAAAAACCAACAGCATTAATACCGCAATAGCATTAAGTACCATAAAAAAACGCTCGGCCTTATTAAGCCTTTTCTTAATGGTTTTCATATTCATTAATCGTGAGGTTCATACTTAATTACTTTTTACGCTTTTTTTTCCAACACATTCGGGTTAGAGAAGTACCCGAAAAACGCAAGCAACGGCATTACCTCTAAACTCGAAGGCGAGATATCCACAAAACCTATCAATATTATAGCAATCAGCATCGCAAAAAATGCCATCATAAAAATATCAGCTTCTTTATCTTCGTCTTTTACAAAATTTAAGCAGGTTTTGAATTTTGTTACCAAGAGCCATATCCAAGTTGCCAGCCCAAGTACCCCGGTTTCTGTAAGAATGATGATGTGAATGTTGTGGATGGCCGTATTTACCGCAAAGCCGCTGGATACGCCCGTATAATTAAAACTGCCATGCGTTAGGTAATAAACTTGTGTATTAAGGCCAATACCAATAATTTTTGATTGCTTCCAAATCTCGTACCCAAGCAGCCAATGGTTTTCGCGCGCGGTAAGCATTTCTCCAATGTTATTAAACAACAGCAGGTTTTCATACTCGGCCAGGTAAAAATAAAGGCAAAGCACTCCAACTACCACTCCCCCCCCGGTTATGGCAACTTTGCGGTTAAACCCTTTTCTATTTTTAGTGTAGTACACCGCTAACAATGTAATAATCGCGATGAAAATGCCCAAGTAGGACGATCTGGAAAAAGTAAAGAAGCAAACAAGCGTGCTAGTTAAAATTAAGCTTACCACAACTGCTTTATTGCCATAGTTTTTGAGGTAACACGATAAGAAAAATGCGATGGGTATGATTGACATAAAGCCGAGCCCGTTCGGATGGTCTAAAATACCGATAGCAGATGGGTACCCCTCGCGCCGAAGCGAGCTATTGATGCCGCCTTGCCCGTAAATGATGGTAGCGGCCTCATTTATACTCATTATAGGGTAGCAAATGCACAACGCCGCATTAATAATAGTTAATATAGCCAGCCCATCAAAAGCTCCCTTTAAAATAGCCTGCTTATCAAAATTCCCTTCGTATAATTTAAAAAGGACGGCCAGCGGAACTACCATTCCCAACACGGCAAGTAATGCAGGCTTGAATATGTTGTAGGGATTTATATAAGATACAATGCAAAAAAGCAGCAGCGCGTATAACCACCTGTTACTGGCAAAACTGAATGACTTTTTTTTTAGTTTATAATAGCCCGCAAGTAAAAGGATAACCGAAATGGCGAAGGCAACGCTGATATCGACCTCGTTGCGGAACCTGCCCAGCGCAACGGAAGTAACCCGCCCCCTTATAAAGGCGTCATTTGTTAAAGCCAGCACCATCTGGTTAAAAGAAAACGGCGCAGCAACTATAAATAAACTTATGTATAAGTACTTAACATTTGCATCCCCCCTGAATTTCTTGATAACGCCCCGCAAAAACATCAGCAACAAAATAATCCACCAAAAGGTAAGCTTAATTATCATCGGCTAAAATAATTTATAATTATCGATAAAGCGGTTACAAAAAAAATGGAGACAGATACCGGCGGCGGGTTACACTTAGCGGTTATGTATGCCGGTTGCCAGTATAAATATAGATATACTTTTAATATAAGTGCAAACTTTTAATATCTGTGTTGTACAAAGTTTAGCGGGAGAGTTTAGCTTAGAAAATCTTCAACAAATTTATTCATCACCTTATCAACTTCCAGGTACTGCACGGCGTATTTGCGGGCGTTTTCGCGCTTGGCTTCCAGTTCGCCATCAAGCTTTATTTGCAATATCTGCTTGGTAAGCAAATCCTGGTTATCCCTGTCTTGCGGCTCAACAACGTAACCAAAATCGTAATCGTGCACCATATCGTATAACGACGTACCGAGCGAGGCAGTAATGATACTAGCCCCCCCAACTGCAAGTATAGTAGTAAGTTTAGATGGCATTACCAGGTCCCCGGCATCAGCAATTTGCAGCACCAGGTGTATATCGGCCATATTGAGGAATTCATTGAACACATCTCTCTCCTGCACTTGCAAAAACGAAATATTGGTTAAGCCTTTGCGCCTTGCCTGTTCGTGCAGCTGATCTTTATACGGGCCTGATGAGCATATGATAAATTTGATGTGTTCCATGTGCAGCAGTTCCTCGGCAGTTACCAATATCCTTTCGAGCCGTTGCTTTACCCCTACCGCGCCTGAGTACAGGTACACTATATCGTCGGGCTTGTAGCCCCATTTGATTTTAAGCTTTTCGCGATTGGGCAAAGGGAAAAAATAGTCGGTATCTACCCAATTGGGGAAAAAAACAATATCGCGGTTAAATTTCGCTTTTATCTTTTTTATCATCCCATCAGATATGCTGCTCACAAAATCGGCACTCATCAGTATCTTATGCTCTACCCTAAACAAGCCCGCCAATACCATCTTTTTAGAAAACAACTTCAGGTCGCGCGCGGCTTCTATCTGCATATCCTGTATATGATAAAGCAGCTTACCGCCGCTAAACCTCTTTAGCATTAGGCCCAGATAGGCCAAATGGAAAGGCGGGGCAACGGTAATAATCAGAGCGAATTTCTGCTTAAACAAAATAAGCTTAAAAACCATGAAGAATTTGGTAACCCAAAACGAGAAATCCTGTATGGCGCGCTGCTTGCCGGTAGGGTCGCTGGGGATGTAGGATGGGCACCTGTAAATAGTTAAGGTAGCACCACTTTTTTCGTTATATATTACCTCTTTTTTATACCAATGGTTGGTGTAAGGCTCTTGTACCTTCCAAAATGGGTAATACGGAAAAGTAGTAATTACTGTACAGTCATAGCCACGGTTTACCAACCAGCTCAACATCTCGCCGTTATATTTTCCAATACCAATTGGTTCAGGAGAGAAATTATGACTAATCAACAGTATTTTTTTCTTATCCATTTATAAACTAGGCCTTTGGCCGGTAACACGTTTAGGCCGGTAAAAATCCGGCAAATAAATATTTAAATATAACGGAATTTACTAAAGCCTACGCCTTAAAACAGCGATTAAGTTATATCAACCGTTAAATAGAAACCGGTGTTTCAAAAACGTACTGATAACCATCATGTTGCCGATGGTGTGATTACGTTATTTTTCGGATGCCACTTCATTTGCTCAACATTTCTTTTGTTTTCAGCACTATAAAATATTCATAGATAGCCTGCATAGTGGCGTAAGTAACACCCGCTGCACCATCTAAAAACGCCCGCCTTACCACCACCATATAAACCCATTTAATAACAGGCCGGCCTGGCAATTTATAAAAAAGGCCTTTTTGGTGATAACGGCGCTTCGTAAAATCGGCACTGAACAATGCTTTACGTACTGAGAACTTCTCATTTGCATCCATTTGCTGCAACCGCATAGCCGCTTCCATATCTGCATACCCAAGGTGCCTGGTAAACCAAAACCTAAAACCCTTGCTAAAGGGGTAATGATCCAGGTAACCGTCTATCCGGGCCACTGCACCATCCGGCACCGATACCGGGTTAACGAGCCTTTCGTACCGCATTTTGCCGGGCCGGAAAAGCCGCAGGTAAAATGGCGATACCTGGGCATGCTTTAGCCATTTGCCGTTCCAGGCAAAATCGCGGCGCCGTATCTCATAAGCTACGTTCGTATCGCTGGCATCAAACAATTGCAACGATTTAAACAAACTTTCCGAAACCCGCTCGTCGGCATCAATATATAGCACCCACTGGTATTTAAAAGCTATATTGGCTAAACCCCAGTTTTGATGGGCCGACCAGTTATCAAACTTACGGCTGGTGATTTTTGCACCCGCCGCTTCGGCTATTTCAATCGTCTTATCATCGCTCAGCGAATCATACACGTGTATATCATCGCACCAGGCAACAGATTCGAGGCAACCCGGCAAATCCTGCTCTTCGTTTTTGGTAAGTATTAAAACAGATATCATCGATCAATATCATTAACCATTACCCTTGCCTTAAGCGGCCTGCACGGATGGCCGGCGCATACCGTCCATTCGGGCATATCATTTATCACTACCGAACGGGCTCCAATTACACAGCCGCTTGCAATAACTACACCGGGGTGAACAAACGCTTCGGCTGCTATCCATGCATTCTCGCCCACGTAAATAGGCTTAGTAACCAGGGGCGAACCGGCCCTGGTATAATCATGCGTACCGGTACATAAGTAAACACCCTGCGAAATTACCGCCCTGCGCCCTATAGTAATTTTACCTTGCGAATACAATGTGGCGCCGCTGCCAACCCCGCATTCATCGTGCAGCTCTAAATTCCAGGGTGCCCATATTTTTACGCCCGGATACACGTGCACTCCCTTGCCAACCTTTGCACCAAAACAACGGAGCAAAAACGAGCGCCACGCATGAAAAGGCCTTGGCGAAAGCCTGAAAAAAAACAGCGACGTAATTTGCCATATAACCCTGGCCGCACGATTGGCTACAGAAAAAGATGGACCGGTGTATGTATCCTGATTAATCATTTAATCAATAAGAAATACTAAAATTGGATACGCCACAATAATATTTGTTTAATTCGCGATGTGCTTTCAATAAAAAAAGCTGATTTATTTTGCGCAAAATTGCGCCTTTACAATCGTTACTATTTTAAGCAATAATACTAAACTTATACAATTTTTACCAATATTATTTATTTATAGCAACAGATTGCTGCAATTATTAAATTTTCAATATCTGCCAACACTGCATCAGCCCTCCCTGGCAAGCCCGGGTGTAAGCAACAACAGGCAAGCCGATTACGATAAAAGAAAAAATCAATTAAAAAAAATTGAGTATTTGCCCACCTACTGTCCCTCAAAAATTGCCTTTATAAAGTGCTTGGCAACACGTTCTATATCAAAGTGTTCTTTAAATACCACAAGGGCTTTTTGTGCCATGCTTGTTTTTTGGGCAGGAGACAAATTTACCCAGGTATTTAACAGTTGGCGGGTGCCATCAAACGTATCGGCAGCCGCTACGCCGCCGCCGCCGTTTTCTATCTCTTTCCAGATATTTACCTGTTGCGATACCAGCACCGGCTTTTCGCAGGCAAGAGCCTCCACAACGGCTATCCCAAAATTTTCCTGATGACTGGGCAGCACAAAAGCATCGCAATTGTAAATGGCGCCCCATTTTACATCTCCGCTAAGCATGCCGGTAAAATGTATGTTTTCTTTTACATCGGGGTAATGGGCCAGCAACCGTTGTAATTCCTTACCGTACGATGTATTTAAGCCCGGCCCCGCAACAATTAATTTATAACAGGCGTTTGTGCCGTTTATCTGTTTGTTCACTATTTCGGCGTAGGCCTTTATCAATAGATCTACCCCTTTCTTTTTGTGTATGCGGCTAAAAAAAAGCAAAAAGGGCTTGCCTTTGGCACCGGGGCATTTACTATAAAAGGCTTCGTCCATTTGCGCGGAATGCTGTGGCGGCGCAATAATGCCGTATCCAACATTCATCTCTTTTTTGGGGTGGTATGGAGAAAACGCCATTCGGGCAAGTTCCAGCTCGGTTTGGCAGGTAAAAAACAGGCCATCGGCATCGTTTACTACTTTGCTTTCTATTAACTTCCAATAAAACCAGTTGCGTATAGCTTTTAGCCTGCGATCGGCAGCGCGCTGAAAGTACGGGTCAAGCATGCCATGCGGCATTACATATAACTTGGGCGGCGCAACCAGTTGTGCATTTTTTTGGGCCTTTTTTTCCAGTTCCCGCTTTACGCTCCAGCCCGCATAGCTCGAATATAGCCACAGACCGTTGATGATTATCACATCAAACCGCGCCATATTGGCCAACAGCCAGGGGCGTAATTTATCAGAATATTGCCACTTGCCGCGGGCGGGGCCTAAGGCATGTATGGTAAAATTGTCCATCCCTAAAAATGGACTATCGGGCGCATCAAGGCTCACCACTTCCCTGCTGATGCCGTTATGCATTAGCTGAGGGTTGGTATTCCGTATGCCCTGGCAGGGGCCACCACTGGCCGGATCCATGCTTGCAATAATGTGCAACAGCTTCATTTAAATGATATATTAGTTTTATTATGCCCCTTTGCTTTAAGTATATCCATGGCTGCCCCTATCACCTCATCGGGCGTTATCGATAGGATGCATTTCTTATGCTGCGTTACACATACATCCAGGCAGCAGCCGGCGCAATCTGTTTTATGATAGATGATTTTGTTGCCGTTGCCACGCGGGTACCACTGCCTTGGGTGGTGCCTTGCCGAAAAAATGGCTGCGCAAGGCGTGCCTACTGCTGCGGCCATATGCATAGGACCGCTATCGTGGCCAATAAATAGCTCTGCTTGCTTCATTACCGCGCCGGAAACCCTTGGCGAGGTTTGCCCGCATAAATTGATGCCGTTGTCGCCCCATGCGGCTATACATCCATCGGCCCTGCCGGTTTCATCGGGGCCGCCAAGCATTACCAGCTGCCAACCGGGCAGCAGCATCCCCAATTGCTTCAGCATGCTTTGCCAATTAGCTTCTTCCCAATCATTTACCTGGTTTTTAGTACCTGTGCTTGCCGCTATTATAGGCTGCCCCGCCGCAAGCATGCTAAGCTTTTCGCCGGCGGTTACCAGTTCTTGTTCCGTAAAACGCAAGTCCCAGTATTTCTCATCATCCAGTGGTATCGGGCCAAGCGCTCCTACCCTTCGGGCCAGCCTCTTAGCTTCCCATTCCAAATCCCCGGTCAACTCATCAACCGACAATATAAAATCGGGCAAAACCTGCGGAAAACCGATGGTGTTTTTGATACCGGCGGCTTTAAAAAAAAGCCAATCCCTAAAAACGGTGAGCTTGGTTTTTAAAAGCGTATTTAAGATACGCACGCCGGCAAGGTACACTACGGTATCTATTTGGAGCGCCCTTATCTGCTTTATCAACTCCAATAAAACTTTGACGTTGCGGGTGCCCACCGGGTAGGCCAACACCCTATCGAAGAAATAGCCCTGCCCCAAAATACTCTCCAGCGGGGCAGCCTTTGCAGCTACAGGGTTATTTGTTAAAAGGGTTATATCTGCATCGGGGTAAGCCTCCCTTATTTTATGAAAAGCGGGCAAGGCAATAACGGTATCGCCAAGGCTCCCTAACCTGTATATCATTATTTTTTTTGGAGGGCTACCCATTAATGTAAGCTATTGAACCTGTGCAGGGGCAGGCGCTTTCATGGCTGCAATAGTTAAGCCGCCCATTATTATACCAAACCCCAGCGCCGTTGGCTGCGCCCATTGCCCCTGCGCTACCGCCTGGAAACTAACGCTCACCATAAGCCATGGCAGCATGTTATTAAGCCGCAGGCGTTTGTAAGATTGCGATAACATCTTGATACTCAATGCCATGCGCACAATAATAGCTGTCATGCCAAAAATGGCTCCCATCTCGCCTATCATTCGGCCCCATTCGCCTTCTGCAATCAAAAACACGTCAGATCGGCCAATAAGCAACCTTGCACCTGCGTTGGTGCCCATCCCTATGCCGAAGCCAAAAAAGGGCAAATCTGAGTTGGCGAAAGGCTCCAAAATACTGGCACCCATACGGTTGATGATGGTATTGTTAATGGTACCCTCGCTTTCCTTAGCCGTATCGAACCGCGAGGTTAACACGGCAATAGCGTTCTTGAAGAAATCGAGGTTACTTAGCAGTGCCAAAATAATAACAAGGCCTATGGCTGCAAAAAACATCCTCCCCAAAAGCCGGGGGGTGCGGGACACAGAAGCCAGGGCAAATGCCCCGGTAAGTATCACTTGTATGAGCAAACCCCGGCTTATCGATATCGGGATTGCCGCAATAAGCGATACGGTGGCTGTTATCAATAATATCCTGTTAATTTGTTCGGTAGAAGTAAGCCAAAAATATACCACGAAAACCGCCACGAACGAGAAGAACTGTGTATTGCCTGTTGTGAACGAGAAAGTACCCGGCGGCCTGAAATATCCTAGCGCCCCGCTAAATCCCCCACCCTGCGAATCTGATCCTATCCCTTTATTTACGAATGCCGATTGTGGGCTGTAAAATTGTAGCGCGATAAGCAAAAACATAGGTATAGACATCCATAGCACTATTTTACCCAGCTTAACAACGTCGTCGCGATCGAAAATTTTCCCTATCAAAAATATAAGCGGGAAGTGGAAGAGCAATATACGAGTACCGTATGCAGCCACCAGTAAGCTGTGGTGCCCAACCGTGATAGCCGTAAACAACGCAGCACTGCCTATAAACCCAATGATGTAAACATAGTTATTAGATGGCAGGTACCCGTTGCGCCAGGCAGTGATAAGCAGCCATATGGCAACCGGATCGCGCACTACCAGCAATGGGGTAGCCAACTGAGGCATTACCCACTTACGTAAGGCCCCTTCAAAAATCAATAAAACGAAATACACCCATATACCGTTCTTCAGCGATGCTAAGACGGCTTCGCGATCAATCCGGCTCTGAAATTTCTGGGCCGAATCGCGGGCTACTACAGCTATATTGTTATCGAGGGTAGTACTCATTAATATCGATAGATTATGAAACCTTAAAAATAATCAATTATTACGGATAATAGCGTTAACTAATTGCTGCCCATATACCGCCCATGGCCTTTTTTGCGCCGTTGCCATTGCCGACCGACCGGCCGCCTCAATCAGCTGGGGCTTCATCAATATATTTTCTATTGCCGCCCGAAGGCTATCGGTAGAGCCGGCCTCCATCAACCAGCCGTTATCGTTATGGGTTATGATATCGGGCCCGGCGGTACGGTCGGTAGTTATTACCGGCGTGCCTTGTGCCATGGCTTCGGTTATCACCAGCCCGAATCCTTCGAATAACGACGGGAAAAGCAACACATCGTTTTCTCTCATCAGTTTTAGAACGGCGGCATGCGGCATGCTCGGTATCCACAGGTGCTGTGCCAGGGCCTCGTTCAAAACGACGCAATCATCAACCATTTTACTGCCTACCACCGTAAGCTGCACCTTGTTGCCAAAAGTTTTCACTGCCGCAAACAAATCGGCAATGCCTTTGCGCTGCGATAAGCCACCCACAAAAAGCAGCTTCAATGGCCTTGCGGCGGTAATCGTGTCATAGCTGCGTTCGCCCAAAACCGGCGGGAAAGCGTAAGGTATTACCTCTACTTTTGGCAAATCACCCGGGAAATACCCAAGCGTTTTTGCCGTAAAACTGCTGGCTACGAAAATACTTTCGGCCAGGCGTATTTCTTCGTCTTTTCGGTCGAGCTTGGGTTGCGAATCTCTCAAACCTGTTAGGGTTGCCGCCCAATCGGGCCAACGTTCGCGTTCGGCGCCCAGCATTTCGCGCGCCGCGCGCCAATAGCCAATAGGCAAATCGTAAATACACTTTATGCCGAGCTGATTCGCCCTGGTAAAAGACTGCAGTGCGCCATCTTCGTAAGCATAAATAGCATCGGGTTTGTTCCCGTTTTTCAATGAGGATAGTCTGTCGGCCACTTTGTGGTCCAGGTTACGGTACACAGCATCAACGCTGGCCCATCCGGTTTCGTGTTTTACGGCACTTTTCAGCCCTAGGCGTGGTAATATCATCCGGCCAAGTTCGCGTAACGGGTGCGTAACGATTTCGTTTTGGGGGATGGGATAAGTACGCCTCAGCCACTCCTGCCTTACGCTGCCCGGCAGCATTTTTAACCAGGGCGAGGCGGGATCTGCAGCAACCGTGGTATCAAACTCCGCAAGCATGCCTTGTTGCGACAATGCATTTATCAATGCCCGCACAAATTCATTACCCGTTGGATGCGCCAGTAGTACTTTCATAAATGCTTAGCCGACTACAATCAGCTATAAATCCCATATAGATATCCTACAAATTAACATATTCGTAAGAATATACAAGTATAATCATTGAAATTGTAATTATCAGCTTAAATATTGCTTATTGTTGCTTTATATTTAGCAAAATGAAATGGCTTTAAGCTTTCGCCGATGGTTTAGGGGTGGCTAAAAGCCATTTGAAAAACCGTGTCCAAAGGGGGCGCTGCATCTCCAGCAAAACACCCAGTAGCGAGGCTACTACCAATACTGATGCAATTACCTGCCAAAGCTGCAACATATCGTATGCCTTATAACCAAATAAAGCCCGCCATAATACGATAAGGGGGAAGTGCAGCACATACAGCGGAAAAGTTAAATCAGCCGCCTTGCGGAACCAGTTGGCAAACTTCAGTTCGGTACTGAGGTGGTCGCCGGTGGGTAATATCCACAGGGTTGTAGCTATAAACAAGCCTACTGCCCAATCTGTAACGAACTGGTTGGCGTAGTATAAGGGCTTATAGCCGATTTTACCCGGATAAAAAGGCACATAAGTTACCGCCAGCCCGGCCGCAAAAAGCCCCAATAGTACAAAAAACCAGGCGTTTGCTGCTCTTAAGGATGGGCGTGGCAATATATAGGCCAGGTAGCCCAACAGCCACACAGGCATCATCAGGATAATTTTGGGCCCGGCCACCAGTACCGCCAACACCGGCAGTATGAACGATTGCCACCCGCCTTTACGGAAGAACCAAAGCCCGAATATAGCATAATACCAAAACTCGAAACTTAAAGACCACAGCGAGCCATTCAGCGGCGGGGCCGCCGAAAACAGCCAAAGTTCGTTCACAAAAAGCCCTGAAGCAATATACCGCACCCAATCGTGCCCGCGCGAGTAAGCGGCCAGCAATTCTGGGTTTACCTGCTTAACAATTACCGCTATAACGGCCGTAATCAACAGTACCGGAATAACAATTGAACAGAGCCTACTCAAACGCGCCTGTGCATACAGCATAACGCCACGGTTCCTGCTGATAGTGGTATGCGCTATAACATAACCCGATAATACGAAGAAGATTACCACTGCCGCATGCGAAGGTTCGCCCGGCATATGGTGTGGGTGGGCAAACTTTGGAAACCAGCGGTCATAAACGTGGATATATAAAACCGTTAAAGCAGCGCCAATGCGCAAGGCATCTAAAAAGATGCTTGAGCTGCCTATGATAACGCGTGGTTTTATATTTAACATTTTGATTATGTGCGGGCATGCTGCCGCAAGTTATTAAATCTGCCTAAATTTAAGTTCAATCCGTTGTTTTATGCGGGTTCAGTACTTTGTTCATCACCTCCAAATTCATCTCGCCGAAGTATTGCTTACGGGCCTTCTGCCAATCGGCACGCGAAGGCCTCAAACTACTGATGGCTTCAAGCAATTCGAAACCCTTTTGCTTATCAGCAGCGCTCCAAATAGCGCCCAATTTTGTGGTACCCAGGAATTCGGCCAATGTACTATCGGCCGGGCCGTGGCCAAATATGGGGCGAGCCGCTTGCAAATAACTGCTTAACTTGGTTGGCAGGCTTGTTTTAGAAAAGGTATGCAGAGCCTTGCTCAGGGGGTACATGCAATACACAAAATGGCATTTTGCCAGTTGGGGTATTACTTGCTCCTCGGGCAGGGTATCGTAAAATTTAATGTTGGCCTGCAATGCAGCAGGCACGTCTACTGGCTTTAAATGGCAGCCCCACATTTGCAGCATTACCGTTCTGCTTTGCTGTTGATAAAACGCTTTGGTCAGGGCCAGGAAAGCGAACAAATCCTTTTTATCGTAGATGGAACCTATATGGCCTATAAAAACACTATCCCCGGTTTCTGGTTCTGGGGTGGCCAATATGGTGCTTTCGGGCAGGTAGCGGTGGCAAACCTCGCCCCGGCGGGCAGTTAAGCCACGGTAATAATTACGCATGCCTCCGCTTATCAAATCGAAAGAGGGCACCGTTTTTAAGGCCTTAACCGTCAGTTTTTTTGCGGCCCCGGCCATCAGCCGATAACGCACCGAACGGGCGCACAGCGCGCCGGCCCAATCATCGTGAACAGTCATGTGTACGGGCCGTTCATGCTGGCGCACAGCAAGTTCAATAGCTATGCGCAGTCCTTCGTTATGCGATACTATCCAGTAGCCATCGCAATCTATACTCAGTAATTTCTGGGACAGCTCATCAATAAAGGGCAATTTGCCGCCCTTTAGCATCTTGCGCGTTTGAGTGATATCCTTCAGCATAGGGCCACCCATCAAAGCCGGGCCGAGGTACCCGTTTTCGTAGCCCACCACAGGGCCGCTGCCAATATAATACCAGTGCACATCAAGGCCTGGCAGGTTGGCCAGCAAGCTGCGCAATATGGCACCTCCGCCCCCAACGTTTGGGGCATGCGCGGTAAAAAGGCATATTTTGGGTTTTCTCATCAGGTATCTAGTCCGCTTTATAATTATTTAATGCCCCGGCAAATTTAATTGCCACAGCAGTAACATCTGCGCCGTATGGCGTAAAAATGCTGCGGGCAATGCAATCCTCAAAGTTACCGGTGGTGTATTCTGTTACACCCGGAGGTATGGCCGGACGGGCGACACCGCCGGGTGTCCAGGGTTTGGATACGGAGATTACGGGCAGGCCATGTTCGCGCATGGCCGCATAAGAGCCACTTTTCTCTATTACTGCCAATGCCGTTGCCGATAGACCGATGGTGGAGGCCGAGAGTATCTCCGAAATGCGCTCCGGCAATAATTCTTTATACAGCCGCAAGGTTAAGCCCGCTTTTTGCCACTCGCTTGCCCATCGTTCCTGCTCGCTGTTGCCGCGGCCCATTATGGTAAGGCTGATGGGTATTTGATGTGTTTGTTGATATAAAGCCGCCTCCTGCGCAAAGGCGGCGATTGGTGCCCTATCATGTATAGCGCCAAATACCACGAAATCAATCCTGTCTTTTGGTGTCCACACTTGCCTGGTCTCCCCTATCACGGGTATATTGCCGTAAAGCGGCAGGTAAGCAGCCTCGAAACCTATTTTTGCCAGCAGCGTTTGGTAAAGTGCCGTTTGGGTATGTATAAGCGCTGGCTTAAGGTTTTTTACAAGCGATTTGATAAGCATACGCTGCGTCTTGCCCCACCACTTCAGTTTTTGCGATTCTTCGTCGGCTATGCCCACCCAAAGCTCGTGGAACATGATATGCCATTTACGGCCCTTGCTCAACCCAAGCAGCAATTTGCTTAAGCCGGTCATCAGCCCTTTAGGGTGATAACCGAAGGGCACAAACTGCAGGCTCAACCACTCGGGGTTTACCTCATCCACCCACTCTTTAGCCAGCGCGAATCTTTGTTTTATTTCTATGGCTGATGACAGGCGCATCACGGGTACATCTATGCCGTCGGCCTGCTGCGTGCCGGCATATTGCTGCGCAACATGCCTATCGGCAAGCGATAATACCGCACAGCGATGGCCCCCCTTTATCAACGCCGCAGCCAGGCGGCGCGTGTAATCGCCTACGCCATCATGCCCGGGCTCTAAGGAGCTACAGATGAAAACTATTTTTATTTTTTTTGCCATGAGGCTAAAAAAGCGCTGATAATGTGATATTTAAAAAAAATGTTTTTTTTAGATAAACGAAAACAATCTTCAACATCGGCTGTTATTTCATGCGTTGCGTCTAAAAATTTACCTTTTCGTTAATGATATTCGTAACGATTAAATATATTTGCACCGCCTCTCCCTAATTATATACTGCTATTGTTTAAGTACAAGCCGATACTTTAACATCTATGCCAAAACGTACAGTATATACTACCATGCAAAAACCTTTTCTCTATTGCGATTGCTGCGGTCAACCGTTTCATTACAAAAAACCCTTGCCGCTTTTATTAAAACCCGTTTCCTTTTTTGTGCCTATACAAAGGCTTTTCTGTGCCAAGTGCCTTTCTTCGAGCTATAAAATCATCAGCCACGAAGAGTTCAGCAAATACCAGGTTTAAGCTTGCGGCTGCTAATTATGCATTTGCACCCTGCCGCCAGAAACGTTCCTGTATATGGGTTAAACTAAATTGCTCTTTTGCCAGCGTTTTTGCGTTGGCAGATATGCCTGCCTGATTTGCCAGCAAACTCAAAACATCCTCCGCCAGTTTCGCCGCATCTAAATTACCGCAGCATACCGCCGCACTGTTTTTTGTGAGCAGGTTGCAAGCCGCGCTATCCTGCGGGCCATGGTATAGTATAGCGCCGGCCCCGCCCAAATAGCCCACCATTTTTGTAGAGAGGCTATACAAGTAAAAATCGGGCCGGGTAAATTTAATAGGTAAGTATAATATAGCGCTTTTATCCAGTTCGTGTTTTAGCTCGGCATCATCCAGCGTCATGGGGCGGTAATCGGTCTTAAATGTGCGATTCTCTAAAAAGGGCATGTGTTGCGTAGCCCGCAATATCAATTTGAACTGATGGCCCTGCGCCGTCAGCAAATCCAGTGAATCGGCCAGCACCTTAAACAAAGGAATATACTCCAGGTGCAAAAGCCCTGCAAAGTAAACCGCCATGGGCTGCTTATTATTTTCCTTGGGTTCGCTTACTTCTTTAGCGGCTACACCGTCGGTTATCAGTTCGTAATCGGCTGTGCCAAAAAGGCGGCCATATTCGTTGCCCAATTCTTCCGATATCACCAGCCTACGGTCGGCTCGTTTCCACAGTGCCTCGCTGTTTTCGGATAAACCATAAGTGGTAGAAAAATGATCGTGGAAGGATACCCAAAGCTCTTTGTTCTTGCAGAATGCATCGGTACACAAAGCTGCCGAAAAGGGACCATGGTCTACTACGTGCAGTATCTCATAATCAATTTCGCTGGCGGCCTGCTGTATTTTTTTGATGGTAGATGGCTTATAAAGCCCATACCTTAGCCATGTGCGGAAGTTGCGCACTTTCCAGCGGGCCCATTTGCGCACCAGCGGCGCTGCAAATACGATTACTTCCGCAATGGCACCGTGCCGGGGGTGCAGAGGGTTCTCCTCTATCACTAACGATACCACATCCTTTTCCCGGCCCATGAATAAGCGGCGCAGGATGCGGTTGCCGCCGCCATTAGAATATAAGGAAAACGGCTGGTAGGTTAATAGCTTCACAAGGTATGATTATATGTGAGTGCCTTGCGCCGCCACTATCTGCCTGATGGTTTCTTCCAGCGAGATGGTGATATCCCAGTTTGGATAATGCGCACGCATTTTATCGAGGTTGGAGATATAGCACATGTGATCGCCTATGCGGTTCTCGTCTACATACTTATAAACCTGTTCTTTGCCTGTGAATTTCTCGGCAATTTTGAAGGCCTCCCATATAGAGCAGGAATTGGCTCGACCGCCACCTATGTTGTATACCTCGGCAATGCGTGGCGCGGCAATAAAGGCATCAATAAAGCTGGCCACATCGTAGGAGTGGATATTATCGCGCACCTGCTTGCCTTTGTATCCGAACACATTGTATTGGCGGCCCTCTACGTTGCATTTTACCAGGTAGCTCAAAAAGCCGTGAAGTTCTACGCCAGAGTGGTTCGGACCGGTTAGGCAGCCCCCGCGCAGGCAGCAAGTAGGTATGCCGAAATAACGGCCGTACTCCTGCACCATAATATCGGCAGCCACTTTAGAGGCCCCGAACAGCGAGTGCTTGCTTTGGTCGATAGAAAACTCCTCGGTAATGCCGTCGGCGTAGGAAGGGTCGGCATAATCCCAACGAGTTTCCAACTCTACCAAATCGATGGTGTTGGGCCTGTCGCCGTAAACCTTATTGGTGCTCATGTGCGCAAAAGGCGATTCGGGGCAGGTTTGCCTTACGGCCTCCAGCAGGTTCAGCGTACCTACCGCGTTAGTATCAAAATCGTCGAAAGGGATTGCCGCAGCGCGATCGTGCGATGGCTGAGCAGCGGTATGTACAATGGCATCGGGTTTCACTTCTTTCATCAACGCAAGCACGCCTGCGCGGTCGCGGATATCTACTTCGTGATGGATGAATTTTGCGCCCAGATCGGTTTGGATGCGGTTTTGGTTCCAGCGGGTATCGCCCTGCGCGCCAAAGAATACGGCACGCTGGTTATTGTCTACGCCATGTATTTCCCAGCCAAGTGCTGCAAAATGATAACAAACTTCTGAGCCTATTAAGCCGGACGACCCGGTTACCAGTAATTTTTTAGCTGAATTTGCCATAGTGTTTAAGCAAAGGTTATGTATGTTGTAAATTAAAATATCTATTGTCTGCCAAAGCTCCCTTAAAACAACGAGCGCAATGGCTTGTGCGGCTCCCCTCTTGAGAGGGGTGGAGGGGTGTGTTAGCGTCAAATACATGGCCTAACACACCCCTGCTCCCACACCGTCACGCCCGCCCCCTCTCAAGAGGGGAATGAAATCCAAAGGCGATTCCCTGTATATTTTGGCCCGCGCTACCCGTTTACAACGGATTGCCAAACCCCACGCATTGGCATTGAGCCAACTTCATCCAACACTAACTTTTGGGCATTTTTTAAAATTTGGGCAACACGCTGCGCATTGCGCAAGTGCTTAAAGCCATCCCTGATGGCGTCATCTTCTGCGGATGCTACCGTAATGGCGGCATCATGTTCATCAAGATAAGCAATCATGGCCGCGTATGCCGGCCCAACGGCCAATATGGGCACGCCGCAAGCTAAATACTCGCTCATTTTGGTAGCGATATTAAACTCCGACATATTACGCATTTTTTGCCTAAAACTGATGGGCAAAAGCACGGCATCGTAATTTTGCATCTGGGCCAGCACCTGTTCGGGTGCTACGCTGCCTTTAAAAAATACGCCATCTGCTTCCAGTTCGGCAGGCAGTTTATCAATGCCCGAGTAAATATCCAGCTGTACATCGGTACCTTTCAGTGCTGCGGCAACTGCTGCTAAGGCATCTTTCTGCCAGGCAGCAACCGCACCAAAGTAGCCTATTTTTAAAGGGCCTTGCTTTACCTCAAATTGCCCCGCACCCTCCACCGAGCCCGATGAACCGAACAGCACGGTAGATTCGATGCCGAAGCGTTCTTTATAGAAGCGTTGCATGACCGGGCTTATCACCAGCACTTTCTCCGCCTCGCGCAGGTGCCTGGCAAAAACGGCTTCCGTCCCCTCGGGGTATTGCCAATGGTCGTCATCGTATCGTACCAGGTGGTCGTCCATCACCCAGGTGATGTACTTTACCGTCATCTTCTTTTTTAAAGCCTCCAGGGCGAAGATGGCGTTGGCTCCTTGCGGACAAACCAAGCCGGTAACTTCTTGCTTATCTTTAAATATTGCCGCCATTTTACGGGCAGCCACATTGGCCCGGCTTTGTATTGCCCAAAGCTTCTTGCTTATTTTTGATGCCCGCGAACGGCCAATAAGTTTCCGCATTAAATCTGATTCCCATACCGATAGCACATCCGTACTCCGTTTCAAGAATTCGCCCTTGGCGGGCAAATCGGCAGCGAAACGGTTTACGTGGATAAAATGGGCTATATCATCCAAATCATCACCCAGAATGCGTTGCAGCGTTAATCCGCCGCCATGCTTATCGGATACCGACATCTCCGAAAGGTAAAAATCAAACTTCATCAATTTGCTCCTTTCTTGTTAAGCTTTTGGTGTCGATATACTTGCTCCAGAAATCGAGGTGTTTGGCCCAGGCATGGCAGCCCAGCGGCAACTCTCCTTTGTTCAACCGAAGAGATTCGTCAAGATTATATTCGAAGCTGAAAGCCAAAGCGCTCATCGGGCCGGCCACGGTAAAAGATGGCACCAACTGCGGAATCACTTCAGACCATATCACATCCTCGTTCAAATGAAAGTTGGCGAAGTTGAAAGCAAACCGCCCGGTCACAAAAACCTCGTATTTGCCCTTAGTCCATTCATTGATTTTTTTTCGCAAGCGCGATGAATGCAGCAACGATAGCCTGTAAAGCAGCCATTGCCAGCGAAGCTTACCCACCGCCTGCAAAGCATTGATGCAAGCCTGTATGTTACGCACAGAAAAGCCCGAGTTGCAGCCCTTCATGAATTTAGCCCCGGGTTGTGCGGCCCAGTACCCTTCAAAGAACGGCGCGCCTATATAATCGAACGCAAAAGCCCTAGCGGCTTCCAAATTATCATGGAAAATAAAGGCATCAAGCTCGTAAGTAAGCATGTACTCATACTTAGCAAACAATTGATAAAAGCCGGTGCTTACCTTCATTTTATTATACTTTTCTATAGATGACAGCCAATCGGGGTTAACCGGGTGCAACAGCAAACCTGCGTGTAATGCCGTGTATGCGCCCGTATCCATCCCTTCCGGGTATAGCAGGTAACAATCGTACCTGCTTAAATGTGTTTTGCAAGCAGCAAGGGAAATTGCCTCGTCTGCTGCTATTGCCGGCTTGTGCACCGGTATTATTACGCACATTTTTGTTGTTGCGGGCATTACCATTACTAAAATATCCGCTCCACTATTTTAGTGAGCCTGTTCCTTATTTTTTCTTTTAGCGGGCGCGCCGCAAACATCTTCAGTTCCTGCACCAGAAACTGTTCCTGGTAAACGGCAGGTATTTCTTTTGCCTTATCGGCACCTGCGGCTTTCAGGCTGGCGTAATACTCATCCACCACTTCGGCAATATCTGGCCTGTTGAAGCGATTGTAACGCGTATTATATTTGCAAAGCACCATTGGCGTTGCATACCTGTAGCTGCTGAAATGGAAAAACACCAGCGGATATTTGCCGTTTACGGTGTAACCATCGCCGCTTTTAGCTAGCGTACGCTCGTGCCAGTTCCAGTTGGCTACATTATAGCCGTAATGTTTCAGGATAAGGTAATTATCGAACATTACAGGAATATAGTTGGCCCATATCTGATCGTAAAACATGCCTTTATCCCAATTGGTATAGCCATAAACCAGTAGGCGTTCGCCCCACCAGTTCAAAAATTTTTCCAGTTCGGCACCTTTGGCCAGGCCCAAAAAGCCAAGGTTGAAAATGCCGGTGCGCAGGGTATAAAAATCGCTGGGGATCTTGCCATCGTCCACCGGATTCATCAGGTGAGGGGTTAGTACAAAGGTGTATTTTTCCAGTGCCTCCCAAACGTCCGTCATCGGCGCATAAACCTTTATATCCGGGTCGATGTATGCAACAGTGTCGTATTGCTTAAAAAAGTGCTTAAAAACGAAGGGCTTTACCGTGGTGCAAAGCTCGGCGAGGCTGAATTTCAGGCTCATTACATCTATGTCCAAATCAATCAATTGGTCTACAAAAAGGATGCTATCGCCGCAAAACTCATCGTAATTCAACGCCTGCGATTTCTTATCCACCAAAACAATAAACAAGGGGATATCCGGGTGATGCTTTGCAAAACTCTCCTTCAACACCTTTGCCGAAGCCAGGTAATTATTAGCACATATGGTATAAGCTACCTTCATTTATCTTTCCGTCTTTTTATGGTTTATACCTCAACCACCTTTATAATTTTCGCAGGTACGCCACCCACTACGGCATTTGCGGGCACATCCTTAGTTACCACTGCATTAGCGCCGATAACCGCATTTTTGCCCACGCGCACGTTGGGCATAATGCACGCTCCCTCGCCTATCCAAACGTTATCCTCTATAATTACCGGCCCGCGCGACACCAGCGGCCTTTTTATAGGCGGCAAGGCCAAATCAGCGGCGGTGGTATCGCCGTGGGCGTGGTCGCTAATGTAAATGCGGCTGGCCATCAGCACGTGATTGCCTATAACCACTTTGTTGATGCAGCCGATGTGCACATCGGTACCCATGCTTACCCATTCGCCTATGGTAAGCTCGGGGGTAAAGGTTTGTGTTTCGTATTTATCCCAGGCTTCCAGGCGCAGGTTATACAGTGCCGAGAATTTTTTGCCGATGGAGATGTATTGCGGGTTCTTGATGATAGCCTGCAGCGGCAGGGTGCATTTTTCGCCGCGGAACTTAAGCTTGCCATATAAGGCCAATTCCCGGGCATCATCGGTACGGCCGGTGTACGAACCCGACGCTATTACCTTGTAAAATATCTTACCAATAAAATTATTGAGTGCCGACATGCCTTAAGTATTGATTTTTAAATAGCAGGGGGAATATTTTAAACCAAAACGACTTATAGTTCCAAAACACAGGTACCATTATCTTAAACGGGTTCTCTTTTTCGAAGCTTTTGCCCGGCCTGTTGATAAACATCGGGAAAAAGGTGCTCAGCAGATGGTGGTTCATGATGCGCTTTACGCGTTTATCAATCAAGCCCATAGCTATCAAGCGGCTCATCACCTCGTTAAAATTGGTGCCGAATACCTTCAGCAACTTGTAACCGCCGGTATTATCTGCCCGGCAGGCGAGTATCTTATCATTGATGACGCCGTTTGGCTTACCTTTAAAAGCAGCGGGCAGGGTCCAGCTCAGTTGTACCAGGTTGCTTTCGCAAAACTCTTCGATATAAGCTGTATCGCCGATAAGCGATTTATTGATAATGTTGCCGGTGATGAAGGTGGTCCAATAGCTTACCTGCCCTATATACTCTAGCGGATCGTCGAATTTTTTTAGGTTGATACCGGTAGGGAGTGTGGTTTTGCCGGCATACTCGCCGCTATACCAAAGGGTATTGATGTAAAGCGTGCCCCACTCCTGCTGCTGCAGCAGGTCGATAATAAACTTTAGGTAGCCCGGCAGCAAAAAGTCGTCGTCGGAAAAAACCCACACGTACTTGCCCGATGCTTTGGTGAAGCAGGAAGCGATGTTGCGGTCGGCCCCGATGTTCCCGCTGTGTCGGTTATAAGCTATGCTATAGCCTTTGGCAATATATCCCATCACTACGGCCTGCGTATCATCGGGCGAGCAGTTGTCTGATACCACGAACTCTACCAGCGGCTTCACCGCATCGCTCAATTGCGACAACAAGGCATCGAGGCACTGGCTTAGCAGCTGTGCCCTGTTGTATGTTGGTATCGCAATTGTTATGAGTGGTTGCACCATAGTAAACTCACGTGTATATATTAAGATAGCCGCCAAAAGCAGCAGCTATTTTAGATAGCTTGAGTATCCCAGGCCAGTTTAGGGCGCACTACGCCCCACCAGTCGCCGGTGTACTCTTTGCGCATATCGCCGGTTTCTATCACCGTAAAGGCCAAAACGCCTTCGGCAATAGCCATATTTGCCATATCCTCGGGCACCAGGAATGCATTTATCTTGTAATTCTTATCGTTTAAGTAACTCCCCGGGATTACACAGGTAGATTTGTACCTGCCCTTCCGCAGCGGCTTGTTATAAAATTTATCTACAGTAGTTGAGGCCGATGGCGCGCTGAACGTGGCAAAAATACAGGTATCCATGGTATCAAGCAAATGGATGCTTGGCTGTATAATTGCACCGTCTTCGTACACATCGTACTCTATCTCTACGATGATATCTTCGTTTATGGCAAAATCGGCAGTTATGCCTTTGCTGCGCGATAATAACCTCAACGCGTAAAAACCCACTTTTGTGGAGGCTTGCTTTACGATGATATCCTCTAAATTCGCCTGCCCGTCGGTATTTTCGCCGGTGCGGATGTATTTATCTATAACCGTATGCGTGTAATCCATAGTTTGCAACTGCCCGTGTTTCAGCAATATAGATTTGGAACACAGGTTGCTTATGGCCGCCATATTATGGCTTACGAATAGTACCGTGCGGCCTTCGCCCTTGCTTACCTCGCCCATTTTGCCCAGGCATTTCTTCTGGAACTCGGCATCGCCAACGGCCAGTACCTCATCTACGATCAGTATCTCGCTCTCCAGATGCGCTGCTACCGCGAAAGCAAGCCTTACATACATACCGCTGCTGTAGCGTTTTACAGGTGTATCTATATAACGTTCTACCCCGGCAAAATCCACTATGGCATCAAAGTGTTTTTTTATCTCGTGCTTGCGCATGCCCAGGATCGCGCCGTTCAGGAAAATATTCTCGCGGCCGGTAAGCTCGGGGTGGAAACCTGTGCCTACTTCAAGCAAGCTTGCCACACGGCCCATAATCTTAACCGAACCCACTGTTGGCACCGTTACGCGGCTGAGCACTTTAAGTAAGGTGCTTTTGCCTGCGCCGTTGCGGCCTATCACGCCAACGGCATCACCCTTTTTTATTTCGAAGTTGATATCTTTCAAGCTCCATACCACATCGCTGGTGCCCGCGGTAGAGCGGTCGTTGGTTTCGCCTACGCGCAAAAAGGGATCTTCTTTCCCCCGCAGCAATGCCCACTTACGTTCGATATCGCGGCTAAGGGTGCCGGTGCCGAAATCGCCCAGCTGATACGCTTTAGATAAATCTTCAACTTTTATAGCAATATCGCCCATAGCCAAAATTAAACGGTATCAACAAAATCTTTTTCCACTTTATTAAAAATAATGAGGCCAAGCATGCATATCACCAAACTGGCCACCACGCTGTACACAAACGAATCCTGGTAAAACTGCCCGCCGCCTGTAAAACCATACCTAAAGGTCTCTATAAGCCCGGTCATGGGGTTTAGTTTGATAAGCGTGTGGTACTTTGGCGAAGCCTCTGACAAAGGGTATATAACGGGCGTAGCATACATTAATAATTGCATGCCAAAGGTTACTACAAACGCCAAATCGCGGTATTTGGTTGTAAGAGCAGTAATAATTAAGCCAAGGCCCAGCCCAAGTATTGCCATGAGGGCTATTATTATGGGGAATAGTAATACAAATAGGTTAGGCTCAACCTTATCTCCTTGCTTTAAATTTTCGGGGAAGTAATGGTATTGGATTAGGTAATAAACAAATACAATCAAAAACAGGCCAAACTGAACACCAAATTTCACCAGGTTAGATACCACTATACTCAGCGGCATAATTAACCGGGGGAAATAAACCTTGCCAAATATGCTGGCGTTGTCCCTAAAAACGGTGGAAGTTTTGGTGAGGCAATCGGCAAAATAATTCCAGGCAATAGTGCCGGCCATATAAAATAAAGGCTGCGGAATATGGCTCGTGCCTATTTTGGCAAGTCCGCCAAATACGAATGTGAAAACGATGGTAGTGAATATGGGCTGGATAAAAAACCACAGCGGGCCTAAAACTGTCTGCTTGTAAAACGATACAAAATCGCGGCGCACCAACAGCCAAAGCAAATCGCGGTAGTTCCAAACATCCTTTAAATGAAGGTTGAAAACGGTATCATGAGGTTTAATTTCCAGATCCCACTCCTGATGTGTCGTATCCTGCTCCATTATAATTTGTTACTGTTTATCCTCTTACGCATATTAAGCCGGGTAGCCTTTAGTTTTGCGATTTTTTACTCTTTTTAGCGGGTTTCTTGAAAATGGCTGAAAGCAGGCCTTTTATGCCCCTCTTGCTCTTGTCGGCTTCCTGAGTGTAGCCGTAACCGTAGCCATAGCCATAGCCATAACCATAGCCGTAACCATAGCCGTAACCGTAGCCGTAGCCCGCACCATAACCCTGGCCGTAACGGCCCAATATACCACGGAGTTTTAAGCCGTTGAAGATGATGTTGACGTTGCTCAGCTCGTTATTGGTGTAAATGTGATCGATGAGGTTTAAGTAGTATTTAGGCGTGTATTTGTGCCTTACCATGTATAAACAAGCATCAACATATTTATTCAGGATCTTGGCATCGGTAACCAAACCAATCGGAGGCGAGTCAATCAATACGTAATCGAACTCTGCTTTAATCTTATCCATCAGCACATCCAGCCTGCCGTTCAGCATCAGCTCGGTAGGGTTGGGCGGTATGGTGCCTGCAGGCAAAATAACAAGGCCCGGGATATCCCTGTCTTGCATAGACAGACATATCTCTTCGTAAGTTGCCAGCCCTGCCATATAGTTACTGATACCTGGTTCCTGACTAATTTCCATCATCTTGCTGATTTTGGGCTTGCGCAAGTCGAATTCCAGTATCGCTACCTTCTTGCCTGTTAACGCCAAACTCACTGCAAGGTTGATGGCTGTGAAGCTCTTGCCCTCGCCCGATATAGATGAGGTAACCAAAATCGTTTTTTTATCGCCCTGTATGCCTATGAAGTTGAGCGAGGTACGCAAGGCCCTGAATTGCTCTGCAATAACCGTTCGGCTGCCATCTTTGATAACCAGCGTTTCGCCGCTATCATCGTGCAAAATCTCGGCCAGCACGGTAGCATCCGTCTTCCGTTCAATCTCCGAACGGAACAGCACCTCCTGGTTGTATTGTTCCCTTACCAGCACGAACAAGATACCTACTATTACGCCTATTGAAAGCCCCACCAGGTAAATGTTGATAGGTATAGGTTTTACCGGCGTGCCTTTGCTTTCGGCATAGTTGATAACGCGGCTATCCGGAACAGTGGCCGCACGCGATAAAGCAACCTCCTCGCGTTTGGTAAGCAGCAAGGTATAAATATTGTTTTTGATGGCCTGCTGGCGGCTTATCTCCAAAAACTTACGCTCTTTTTGTGGTACGCCGCGCAATTGCGATGAATTGATGCTGCCTTCGGCCTTCAAACGGTTTTGGGTAGTCAGCAGGTTTTGGCGCAACGCATTCAGGTTTTCTAACAAACCTGGTTTTATCTGGTTTATACGTTCCTGCACGGCCATTACCGGCGGCGAATTCTCGCCTGCGGTTTGGCGCAGGTTGGTCAGTTCAAGCTCGGCAGTGTAAAGCTTATCAAGCAACTGCAGCAGTATAGGGTCAGAAATACCAAGCGTAGAAGGTACTGTACCTGTGGTATTCCCCTTCCGCACGATGTATCTCTCTATCTGGCTAAGTACATCCAACTGTATTTGCATCTGCGCAAGCTGGCTGGTGTTTTGCCTTGCGTTATCTATATAGTTGCGGCCTTCGGCAGAAAGATCCACTATCCCCTGACTTTGGCGATAATCCTGCATCTCGGTCTCTACGCCGGAGAGTTCTTTGGTTACCAGCACCAACCGCTCGTTGATAAAGTTGAGGGTATTAAGCGCAGTTTGKTTTTTTTCTGAAATGCCTGTCTCGTTGTAAACGCGTACAAGGTTATTCAGGATATCCTCGGCCCTGATGGGTACCTGATCTACCAACTTAAGCGATATCAGCGACGACGACCTTACTGCCGATGCCACCACCAACGCACTTTGCGTGAATTTGGCAGCTGTTTTGATATTGCGGATTTGCAGGTAGTATTCGCCTTTGAACACCTGGGCCGACAACGATTTATCCAGCTTAACAGGGTTGATGATAAAATCGCCATAAGGGGTGCGCACCGGCGAGCCTAACGCATATGGCTTGCCCGCAATTTTGATATAATTCTTAGTTGGCAGGTACTCGAATGAGATAGGCAAATCTGGCGAGTTTTTCAAATCCTCGGGGTTGAGGGCGATAAACTTAACCGGGTTGGGGTAAATCAAAATATCGCGCAGCGCGCCTTTATTGTAAACCTGCGCATACAAGCCCAAATCCTTCACCACCTGCTCCATCAGCACGCGCGATTTTAACACCTCTATCTCGTTGTCTACCGTTTTTGAGCCATTGGCCAAACCCAAAGCTTCCAGCACGTTTGCGCCATCAGCGCCGCCCCCTCTCGAATCTTTAAGCAAAATGGTGGTATTGGCTTCATAGATTGGGGTTTGATAATGGATATAGAAGTAGCTTATGGTAAGCGATACCACGATGGTGAATACGAATATCGGCCAAAAAGGCAAGTACCTGAACGCTATTGCGCCTACTGCGTTTTTTGAGGTAGTCCCCTCAAACGGATTGGAAACATTGGTAGACTGGGCAGTGTTTTTCATTAACAGGACAAATGTTATTTTTTGATAAACTGTAAATAGATAACGATCAAAAGCGATGCGGCACTAAAGAAGTACGGTATCAGCTGGGTGGTGCGATCTGAAGACGCGGCCCTTGCGTTATTTGGCTCTACGTAAATTATATCCTGGTTTTGCAGGTTGTAAATATCTTTATCGAATAACTGGCTTTCGTTAAGGCTGAAGCGTTTCCAGGTGCGTTTGCCGTCAACTTCCCTTATCAAAAGCACGTTGCTGCGTTTGCCATATAGCGTAAGGTCGCCGGCCGAGGCTAAAGCTTCGGGCAAGGTAATACGTTCGTTGGGTACAGATATTACGCCGGGGTGGCCAACTTCGCCTAAAACAGTAACCTTAAAATTAACTATCCTAACGTTTACGATGGGGTTTTTGGCTATCTGTTTACTTAGCAGGGTATTGGTAATATAATCGGCTAGCTGTATTTTGGTTAAGCCCTCGGCTTTTAAGCTACCTAAAAGTGGCATCTTAATATTCCCGGTTTCGTCTACCAGGTATCCGCTAAGGCCGCCCTGGCCAGAATTCACCGCTGTAGAGTTATTTAAGATAACGGTGGTTTGCGGATCGAGCGTGGATATATTGATTTGCAACAAATCGGCCACGTTTATTTTGGTTTCCAGCCGCTGCTCGGTTATTGCAGCCGTGCTGTCTTTTTGAATGTTATTGAAATAAGCTAGCTTTCGGCTACTGATACATGAACTTAGGAATGATGATGCCACAAAAGCCAGCGAAATGGCAAGCAAGGAGAAGGTGGTTTTTTTCATAAATTTTTCAGCGGTATGGCCATTGTATCTCTTAAAATAACGAGAGCTTGTTGCAAACTTAAAAATAATTAAGCAATATTATTTTACTTTTTTAATATAATGGACTTATTTTCTAAAAATAATAAAATTTAACGTGTTTTTATCTAAAAATAATTAAATGTGCAGACACCTGTGTTTTGCACGCTTCCTGCGCTAATTTAGGTTTATTTTCCCAGTATTTTCTTAACCCTGTCGCGCACGTTGTTTTTATATAGCTTAGCCCTGCGCACCCAATTATGCGCCTTAGCCGAAACGTAATTATCGGCATGTTCTATAACATTTTGCGGGCTGGCATGTAGCGGTATAAGCGTTTTAGTTAAATATCCCTGGAAGTGCAGCGTATAAAACTTATAGTAAAGCGGCTCGCCCGAGGTATCAGCTACTTTTGCGTATAAACCATCTTTGCGGCGGTACATCTTCTTTATTTTGGTGCCGGCGGTGGTTTCAAAATAATGCTTGCAACCGTTAAAGGGCACGTTCACATTAAAATCGAAGCTGATGCCCTCTTTTTCCAACGAAAGCAAATTGAGGGTATTTGGTTTTGCTTCGGTACGGAAAACATCCAACAGTATCATATCAGATACGTTTTTGTTATCTAAAAATTTACCTGCCAGGGTATCCTTCAAAACAATTTCAAAGGCTGGCTTATCGGCATACCTGGCTAAAACAAAATTGCAGAAATCGTTGATAAGTTTGGTGTTCCAAAAAGAAGTGTGACCCGATGTTACGCTCCGCTCGCCCAACTCAAAAAACATCATGGTGCCATCGTATTTATCTTTGATGTATTCGTGGTAAATGGGCTTCAGATCCTGCAGTATCAGCACGTCGCAATCGGCATGCACAAAATACGTTATGCCAAGCTCTTTGGCAATATCGTTAATGATGAACCACCTGTCGAAACAGGCTTTCTCAAAAAAAAACGGGTTGATGGAGTGATGCTCGTAAACCTTATCAAACTCCTTTACGCCTTTTGTGTACTTAGAAACATCGATGCAGTTGTAGTTGCGGTAGTCGGCAAAATTGGTATCGGTAAGTACGTAAACATTATCCTTACCGTTCGATTGCACAGCCTGTTTCAGTATCTTGTCGAAAAACAAACTGGTGTTTTCCCCTAATTGCAAAAAGAAAACAGGCAAACCTTGCTGTACTACTTGTGCAGGATGTGCCGTATCTTTTATTTTCATTCGGTAGGTATTTTGAACAAAAATAATATTTTCGGTCATCAAAGCAATAGCGCATCGGGGTTGTGGAGGTATAAAAGCGTCGCCCCAGCACAAAATTTTGGCCTTCCCGCTACAAACTACCCAAAGAATTTTTAGGTTTGGGACAGTTAGAACGATAACACGCTACCATTTTTGCGTGCCGGATTAAACATAAATGCAGCATGTATTGGTACGAAGATGATATAAAAGGCCTCGAAAAGAAAAGCCTGAAAGCAGGCTACAGCGCCGAAACTGTCTTTTACGGCAGTTCGTCGGTAAGGCTGTGGACTACACTTAAAGAGGATTTTGCCGACCTTAACCCCATTAACCTTGGTTTCGGAGGCTCTACTCTGGCGGCATGCGTTTGGTTTTTTGATAGGGTGATGGTCAATTACAGCCCTAAGCGGTTAATCATCTATGCGGGTGACAACGACCTTGGCGATGGCCGCAACCCCGAAGAGGTGTTTATTTTTTTTCAACAAATGGTAGTAAAGGCAAACCAACGCTTTGGTAATATCCCCTGCTATTTTATTTCGCTTAAGCCAAGTATAACACGCTGGCCCATGGCAGATCAGTTTAAATACACCAACAATATCATCGAGAACGAAGTAATAAAACGAGGAAACAACTGGCAATTTATAGATATTTTTAAGCCGATGCTGGATGCTAAGGGCTACCCGCAGAAGGCCCTGTTTGCGGGCGACGGGCTACACCTAAGCAGTGCCGGCTACCAGGTTTGGAAGCAAGTTATCAGGAGTAAAATTATTGTTAATAGTTAACCTGCTGTTTACGCGCAGGTAACATGTAGTAAAGATATTTCGGCACGTAAGGTTATGGTGGAATGAACAGGGAATATCATAAATGGTACAGCCCCAGGTTGCAGCGCAACATGGAGCTTTTAATCTTCGGCCATGCCGGGCGGGCGGTGCTGTTTTTCCCCACCCGTATGGCCCGGTTTTACGATTACGAGGACTGGGGCGTGATAGATGCCCTGCAGTATAAGATAAACAGCGGCGAGATACAGCTTTTTTGCGTAGACAGCATAGACGCCGAGAGCTTCTATAACCGCTGGGCCCATCCATCCACACGTATTGCCCGGCATTTACAGTACGAGGAATACCTGCTTAACGAGGTTTTGCCCCTCATGAGCCAAAAAAACAGCAGCGGATACTTCGAAACTGCTGGCTGCAGCATGGGTGCATACCATGCGCTCAATATCGGCCTAAAATATCCGCATGTTTTTAAGAAAATAGTGAGCATGAGCGGCCGGTACGACCTTACCCGACAAATAGACAACTTCAACGATTTGTTCGATGGTTTCCACAACCCCGAAGTTTACTTTAACATGCCGGGGCAGTACGTGGCCAACATGCATGAGGAACCCATGCTGGCCGCCCTGCGCCAGCTTAGCATTATATTAGCCATTGGCCAAACCGACCCTTTCCTGTTCAACAACCACGAGATTAGCCGCCTGCTTTGGGATAAAGGCATCCCCAATGAGTTTTACGTATGGGATAATTACGCCCACCGGCCGCGGTACTGGAAAAAGATGGTGCAATTGTATTTGTAAGCCGGGTTTAGATATTAACCACCGGGGTTAAATATCGAACACCGCACGCCCAATATCGAATGATGAAGTAAAGAAGACGGCAGTGTACCGTCCTCACCCCCAACTACTGCATAATTACCCGCTTAAAATACCATCCTTTAGGGTCAATCACCGGTAGGGTTTTGCTCGTGATTTTCAACGGGGTGGCTTTGTTGGCTTTGATGGTAGTATGGACGATGCCAGTACCGGTGAGGATGTCCAGATCAAGGTCCATCGGGCTGTTTTTGATACTGAGGGTGTAAATATCAGGTCGTGATTTCCTCATCTCGAAATCCATGGTATTGGTGGTGCGCAAGTAGAAATCGAATAACGCGTTCAGGTCGCGGCCCGAGCCTTTGCAAAAGTACTGCTGCACATCCTGCGTGGTAAAAAAGCGATTATAAGGGTACTTTACATCGGTAACAAACTTCTTCAGCAGCGGGAAAAACACGCTATCGCCCAGCACATGCCGCATGGTATGCATAAAGAATGAGCCTTTTGCGTACACGTCGCCGGTGTACACTACGGCCATATCCAGCTCTTCGCCCTGCACCACGGGCTTAAGGTTGCGGATGCCCGCCCGCTGGCTCACCATTACCGAATCATATGCTGCTTCGCCCATGGTTTCTTTAAAAAACAGTGCTTCCGCATAGGTGTTAATACCCTCCTGTATCCACATGTGCGCCCAATCTTTGTTGGTAACCTTATTGGCCCACCACTCGTGCCCAAACTCGTGGAACAGGTTGGCCGAGTAATCGAGCCCGTTGGGATATTTATCGTATTTGAATTTATCGCCGTAGGTAACCATGGTTTGGTGCTCCATGCCGGGGTTAGGCACTTCTGCTATGCCTATCTTTTCGTTCACCCAGGGGTACTCGCCAAAGTATTTCTCCAATATGCGGGTATCGCGGGCGCGGATATCCAGCACATGGTTGGCGTGGGCAGTATCCTCTTCCAGCACGTAAAACTGTATAGGCACGGTATGCCCATCTACCGTGGTATAAGGGCGGCTGTAAACCTTGTATTTAGCAATATTGAACACCATGCAATAGGTGCTGATGGTATAGTTTGTTTTCCAATGCCAGGTGGCTTTATTGCCGGCCACCTTCTTCACGCCCTGCAGCAAACCAGGACCAGCCACCGATAAGCCCTTGGGGATGGTGATGAACATATCTATCCCCTCGTTGGGTTCATCGCTGGGGTGGTCTTTACAGGGGAGGAACAGTTTTGCGCCCTGTAACTGGCAATTGATAACTACCCATGGGTTGCCGGCTTTATCGGTGGTCCAGGTGAAGCCGCCCTGCCATGGTGGCCTAACGGCAATGGGCGGTTCGCCACCATAGTTGATACGGATGATATGCTTGCCCGCCTTATAACCCGCTTTGTTGATAATGAGTACCGAATCGCCCTTCTGCTCGAACGCGGCGCTGCCCTTATCAACGGCAACTTTATGCACATTTAGCAAATGCACCAAATCGAAAAGCAGGGTATCGGTAGGTTTGCTTAGGATGAGGCTTATTTCGCAATAGCCATCTATACTTTTTTTAGGGATATCCACGTCCAGCGCAATGGTGTAATGGCGTATATCCATTATGGCCTGCAAGGGGCGTAGCTTACCGCCCGCGCTCATATATGCAATGCTGCGGTCCTGCGCAAACAGAGGTGTCGACATTACCAGAAGGGCGAAGTAAAATAACGGGCGGGAGATTTTCATATCGGATTTAATTGAGCCAGCAAATTAAACATTTAGCAACAGAAATTTGCCCGGGAGGCGCGATACGATTTTATGAGCATGGCCAAACAATAAAAAGAGGCTGTATCATCAATCTCTCTCTGCCAATAGGGCAATTTGATTTTGATACAACCTCTTTGTTTTTATAGTGGCTTACGGAACCCGGTCTGCCCAATCAAGTGTTCACGCAGCGCCGCGTGAACACCGTGAACGCTTTCAAATACCTCATAACCAGAACATTAAAAATATTCGAGTACTGTCAAAATAGTGCCACCACTACTTTTGTTGATGTTTGTTATATTTCGTGTAAAACGCTCTTACAAATTCCTTACCCAAATATTGCGGTAGCTGATGGGTTTGCTTGGGTCGCCGTGCGATTGTAGTTTTATAGGTGCCGCGCCATGTTTGCGGTACTGCGGCGCGCCGATGTAAGGGGTATCGCCTTTTAGTTCATAGTTGTTTTGTACCAGTAAACCGTTGTGTATCACCGTTACGCGGGCGGGGCTTTTTACCGTTCCGTCTTCATTGAAACGGGGGGCCGTCCATACCACATCGTAGTAGTTCCATTCGCCGGGTTTACGGCAGGCGTTCACCAGCGGCGGCGATTGCTTGTACATGCTGCCTGCCTGGCCATTGGTGTAGGTTTTGTTCTCGTAGTTATCCAATACCTGCAATTCGTAGCCGCCGGCACCCCATGGCAGGGCGGCTAAAAATATACCGCTGTTACCACGTCCCTGTCCGCTGCCTTCTATATCTGCAGGGATGCGATACTCTATATGTAATTGGAAATCAGTGAATTTACGCTTAGTGCATATATCGCCGTTCTTTTTATTGACGGTAAAAAAGCCTTTATGCAAATCCCATTTCTCTGTAGCGGCAGAATCTTTTACAAGTATCCACTCATCCAAATTTTTGCCGCCGAATAAAACGATGGCATCTGCGGGGGCATCGCCAGGGGCCTTACCCGGACTAACCACCGGCGGCACAGGGGTGTAAAACTCGGTATCCTCGGGCTTGGCATTTTGCGCATTTGCCGCGAAGGTTGCCCCAGCAAGCAGTGCTGTTGCTATAAATCTATATCTCATATACTTCATTTTATGGTATGTTTTTCCTTTAAAAATCGGAGAAAAATCGGGGTATTTCTTCGTTTTTCTTATCTTTTTATTCAAATTCTTTTAGTCTTATTTCAACGACCTTATCCAGGTGGCTATCTTCACGGCATCGGGGTTGCTAACCTGTGGCATCGGCGGCATTGGGGTAGAGTAATCCGGCCAATGTTCGGGCTTAGGGTTCTTTATCAGGGCCACTATCTGGGCAACAGTATAACCACGCTTCGCTACATCCTTAAACGCCGGACCCACCTGCCTTGCATCCGGATTATGGCATGCCGAGCAAGTGTTCTTGGCCAGCAAAGGTTTCACGTCATCGTAAGTAAGCGCCTTAGCGGGCAATGCTGCAGTTTTTAACGGCTTGCCTTTAACCGGCGCGGTCTTAACCGGAGCCGTAGGGCTTTTAGCCGAGTTTTTGGTGCTCACGCCGCTCATGCTCAATTTTGGCCCTTCGGGGATGTTGTTGAGGGTGTAGTAAGCGGTTGGGTGTACCAGGTTAAAGTAGTTCTCTTTATCGCGGATGCCATCTAAAGTAATGGTATGGATGTAGCGCTGGCGCAGGTTGCTTATCACCAGGCGCGCTTTCAAGCCATCCTCAGATACCTTAACGCCTGTAATATTGCATTTCTGAGTACCTACCGGCGGGCTGCCGTAAACTGCCTGGTATTTGTAGATGTAGCTTTCTACCGAGTAAGAGGCAATATCCTCTGCTACTTTCCTGTCAACAGGTTTGGTAAATTCTATCTCGAAACCATCGGGCATGGCGCGGATGGCGCGCATTTCGAAAGGGATGCGGTTGTTCCATATCAAACGCTGCAGGCCCATGGTGGCTTCCCCTGCCGAACCCCAGCCACGGTTGGTTTCGCCGGCGGCTAATGAGCCATCGGGCAACCAGGCCAAACGTATTACGCCCGACTGGAAACCGCTGCGGAAGGCCCATGCGGCACCCTGGTACTCGCCGTTTATTTTCTCTAGGAACACCCTATCAACCATGCTCTGGCCCTGATCGCACACCAGCAGCTGGCCCGCAAACGGCCCGAACACGCCATCGGGTATTTTCACGATTTCGGAGTTGGAAATACCCAAAATGCCATGCGGCAACCAAACGGCCGGCAGCTGCAACTCGGGGATTTCTTTTTTAGCTTCGAATTCGGTCCTGAATTTTTCATCGACGATGTTCAGCGGCTTAAATGGCTGGCCATTTTTGTCGAACTCTATGCGTGGGTTGTTTTTGGCAAAAAATTGGTCAGAAGTAAGCTTCAAAGGCGAATTTGGTAGGTTCGTCCAAACCAAGCTGGCGGGGTGGCCCATAAAGGCACCTTTGTTAACCGGCATAATACTGCCCGAGCCAACCCAGTCGCCCTGGTTATCACTGTACCAAAGCTGACCATCAATCATGCTGATACCGCATGGAGAACGGAAACCCGCAGCCCATGGGGTAACCTTACCATCTTCGGTAATATTAAGCGCCCAGCCACGGTATGGCACGAAGCTTTTAGGGTGCCACCAATCCGGCGGGAAACCCAGGTTAAGGGTTACGAAGAATGAGCCATCGGGCGCAAGCTTCGGTCCGAAGCTGTACTCATGGTAATTACCCGATAATGGCCAGGCATACACTGTTTCGAATACATCGGCTTTGCCATCCATATTGGTATCCACCAATTTGGTCAACTCGCCGCGCTGTACAACGTACAAGGCACCATCTTTATAAGCTGCGCCAAGCACCTCGTGCAGGCCCGATGCGAACTTGCGGAAGAAAGGGTGCTGACTGGTTGGATTCTCCACAATAAAAATATCGCCACGACGGGTGGTTACCGCCAGGCTGCCATTTGGCAGGGTGCATAAGCCGCCCACCTCTAATATAGTACCCTCAGGTGCGGGCACTTTCATTATCTTAAAAAAGTCGTCCTCCTTTGGCGACTCGGCCTGCGCAAAAACTTGCTGGCCAAACGATAAAGCAAGCATCAAAGCCCCTATAACTTTCGCAGTTCTCATCATATTAAAAACCTTTTTAACGTCTCCAACTCTTTCAACCTTTCTAACATCTCCAACTTTTCTAACTTCTATTAACTTCTTCATAACCTGCTTCTTAAAAAATGATGGAATAGGTTAATTTCTTTTGGATTGGGATAATCAACTCTTGCATGCCGCCAGAGGTTCGGATTACCGGTTTATCGGTAACGCCATCATCCAATTTAATATAATACTGGTCGTCCACGCTGTAGTAACCGCCTTTCAGCAGCTCTATCTTGCTACCTTGTGCCAGGCGCATGGTGAGGCCCTCAATCGGTGCTGCAATGCTCACTTCGCGGTGAAGGCCCTGCCCGCCGGGTATCACTAAACTGGCATCTGTAGCCAAAGCGCCGTAAAGCAGGTATTTAAAGGTTGGGCGGCCATCGTTATCCAGTACGTAGCCTTTTGGCTTGTAGGCGGTACCATTGGTATCGGCCGGCCATGCTGCATCAGGCGTTGCCAGTTTGGCTATGCCGGGCGCAGGTTTGCCAAAAAATTGTGCCGAACCGGCCGGGCGCGAGGAGCCGTCGCCCCTGTCGTGCCACATGGGCGTAGCATCAAGGAAGCCGCCGCGCCATATCTGCACAATCATGCCTTTATCAGCATCGTAGGTATAATGCAATTGCTCGGTGCTGCCAACGCCAATGCCATGGGTTACGCGGAAACCACCCGGCAGATCGCTAAAGCTGCGGAGGATGACATTTTCTGTAGCGTTGATGAGGATGGGGTCTACCGCATCGTTATTGCTGACGTTTCCATCGCTAAGCAGAAACTCGCGTACGCCGGGGCCGCTTACCGTAAGGCCCAGGGCTGCTTTGGCCCAGTCTACATTTTTGGTGTAGTATAATTCGAAAGGCAAATCACCTGCGGGCAAAGTAACCGTACCCGCGCCCCTGAAACCACCTGCCGTAACTGCCGGTGCACCGTTGATGCGCAAAGCACCCTTACCACCGGGAACGCTTAATTTAAAGGTGTATTCGCCCGCCTCGTAAACGTGTATGGTGCCGGTATATTTCAACAAGAACTCATTGGCCAGCTTTACTTCGTTGGAAGTAAGCATCGGCGGAACGCCTTCTGCCACAGGCTTCAAAGTCTTGTAATCGGGCTCGGCATTAAAGTTGCCCTTGTAAACCGTGTATTTAAGGTTTGCTACCGTTGGATGCGGCTTGTTGAAATTGGTATAGCTGATGTTTTTGAAAGCTACCGCGCCGTGGTCGCCCTGCAAACGCAGCGGGCCTATGGCGCTTTCCGTAGCATCGAATGCGCCACGGGTTGGGCCCGATAGCTCTACGTTCTCCTGTATCAGCACGCCGTTGAGCCAAACGTAAAGTATTTTAGCATTGGAAATCTTTACGCCTTTATCGTCGAACTTTGGTGCCTGAAAGGATATGCGAATGTGCTGCCACAAGCCGGGGGCGCGGCTGGCATTCTGCCTTGGCGCGTGGCCCTCATAGCCTTTCATGCCATCGGGTTTGGCATCGTCCCAGCGTTCGTAAATTCCGCCGTTATCGCTCGATTTTGGGTTTACTGTACCCCAGCTATCCAGCAATTGTATCTCGTAGCGGCCTTGCAGGTATATGCCCGAGTTTGCACCTTTGGCCATCATATAATCCAACTCCAGGTCGATATCGCCGTGCTGGAGGGTGAAGTAAAGGTCGTGCCCGGGGTTCTTATCATCTATCTTGTTTACCAGTATGCCGTTGCCTTGCGTTAAGGCAAATTCGTTTACTTTATCCATATCGGCATGCACAGTAGCTGCCAGCTGCCAGTTTTTGGGCGCGGTGGCAAAGGCCGATAGATCTGTTAACGATACCTGGCTTTTTAAAGCCTGCGCATTGGCCTGCCGCATGCCTGCCGTGCCCAATAGCAGCAGGGCTATCCCAAGGGCGGTGTAAATTTTTTTATTCATCATCATTAGCGGGGCGTTACCCATTAGTGGCGGGTTACGCTATAATTTAGTTTTAGTTATTGAACAAATATATTCAAAAAACAATCGATTGCACGATTATTTTACATCCCTTTTTCGACCGGAATCGTCAATAATGGTAACACTTTCGATACCATTGTTCCAGGTGATAAAACGGGCAGACTGCGACAGGAAAGAAGATCCGAAATAGAACTCCTGCTTTTCGGTTTGCCCGTCTTTATATTTGATTAATGCGTAGGCATCGTTGGGGTTAACGGCAATGGTACGCCCGGTGGCTTTCCATTTGAATATCTTCATAAAATCACTGTTCTGGCTGGCGGCCAGCAGCACCCTACCCTTATTGTCGCGCAGTTTTACCAAAGCCTTGCCGTTGCCGGGGATGTAGATACCGCTCTGCAATATGCTCAGCGGCTTAAAGTTGCCCTTGCCATCGCCTTTCAGCATCAACCCGTTTAGGGCATCGTAACGGCCTATGGAGGCCTCGGTACCAAAATCGTTCCCGTTCATCACCACGTCCAGGTTGCCATCGCCGTCGAAATCGCCGGTTTCCATGCCGTTTATGGTAGATACCTGTGCCTGAACGGGCAACGGGATGAGCGTAAACTTGCCGTTGCCGTCATTACGGATGTAGGCCGATTTCAGCATATTGGCTTTCAACCTCAATTCACCTTTGCGCTGCTCGGGCGTAAGGATATCATCCATTGTTGCCGTTGCGTACGATTTGTAGTTGGTGTACTTCTTCTTCATGCTGATCATCTGCTTCGTCATATCGTCGCGGCCCTGCACCGGGAACTCTTTGCGTACACCATCTTTATCCAGCAGGAATATGGACGGAATGGCACTATAGGCACCGCTCTTGTCGAAATCCTTGGCGCTGATATAAACCGGGTATTCATCGCTGGCCTGCATCAGGCTGTTTTGCCCAACGTTGCCCACGATGTAATCGATACGACCAGTGTGGCGGAAATCGCCCGCGGTTATAGAGTTCCACCAACCCAGCTTGCCGGCTATGCCTGTGTCTTTTGTAACGTTCACGAATTTGCCCTGCTGATTCTTTAGGAAAGTAACCGGCATCCATTCGCCTGCCAACACCAGATCGGGCCAGCCATCGTTATCGAAATCGGTAAACAGCGCATCGCACACCAGGCCTATATCTTTTAGTTGGGGAGCCACTTCGGCGGTAACATCGGTAAATTTGGCGTGGCCATCTTTACTATCGTTACGTAAGATGATACTCGATACCGGTTTTGGATACTCCCATGGCCTTACCCTGCCCGATACGAACAAATCCAACTTACCATCCTTATTATAATCGAATGCGCGTACGCATAGTTTGCTGGTAAAATTCGTGGGCACGGCATCTTTTGCCAGGGTAAAATTGCCTTTTCCATCGTTAAGGTAAAGCCTGTCCTGGTATTCCGGGTCGTTGGGGCCGGCCTCGTAGCCACCGCTGGCAACGTACAAGTCGAGCTTGCTATCGCCATTGGCATCAAAAAGCAATAAGCCTGCATCTTTAAAAATTATAGGCGGGAACGTGGTGCCGGGCAACAGATTGCGCTGCCTGAATTTACCGTTGGGCAACTGGAATATTACCTGCGCCTGGTTGTAAGAATCGCCCCCTACTACCATATCGTCCAAGCCGTCGTTATCGATATCGCCAACGGCAAGGGCCGGACTATAATCCGATAACTTATGCGGCAGCAGTTTCTGCACGTTGAAATCGATAAAAGGCGTGCTGGTGTTGAAGCAATGCAGACCCACTGAATCGGTCACCTCGGTAAACAATGCTTTGGTATCAATTAAAGGCTGCGCATTCGTATAACTATCCTTTGCATCGGCAATACTTACCACTAGCTTTTGGTTAGCCTTTACACCAACCAGCTTTTGCATTTTGCCGCCCGGCCATTTTATCAGTATCGAATCTACTTTGGTAACCTTGCCCAAGCCAAAGTGGGCTATGTTCTCCACCGATGATAAATAACCCCTGTAAGGCGTGTTCTCGTACATCTGCTGTTTGCCTTTGTCGTAATATATATTTACGATGGTGCCCAGCCCGTTGAGGTTTTGCTTATCGCCCTTGAAGCTTACCTGCAGGTAATTTACCTTGGTTAGGTCTTTGCCTTCATCGCGCGCGGTGTTGCGATAAACCAGGGCCTCGTCGTTTACGTTGTTGATTACCATGTCCATAGCGCCGTCGTTATCCAAATCGGCGTAAACGGCACCGTTGCTAAAGGTTGGGATATCCAATCCCCAGGCTTTGGTAACATCCTTAAAGGTAAGGTCGCCGTTGTTTTGGAAAGCGTAATTAGGTATCTTGATTTCGGGTATCTGTTTCAGCACCGTTTCCTTCGGCGCAGCTACGTAGGCCTGCTGGCGGTAAATCATGAAATCCCTGTCCGATACATCTTTAGGGAAGCCGTTGGTGATGATCAAATCGCGGTAGCCGTCGTTATCGAAATCGGCCAGCAGCGGGGTCCAGCTCCAATCGGTTTGGGCAATGCCGCTTAAAAATCCGATCTCGCTAAAGGCAGGGCTGCCTATTTTGCCCTGCTGCCCCAGGCGTGGGCCCTGGTTTAATTGCAGGGTATTGCGCACATATTGGTACTGATAGCCAAAGGCATCGAAGTTTTGGTAGGTTTGGTAACTGCTTGGGCCGAGCATCATTTTTTTTCGATAGTTATCGGCCGGGTTCATATCCAGCTCTACCACATCGGCAAGGCCGTCGTTATTTATGTCGGTTACATCCTGCCCCATTGAGTTGAGCGAGGTATGCTTGAAATATTCTTTGGAATGATCGGTAAAAGTACCGTCGTGGTTGTTAATGTACAGGATGTTGTTGGAGATAAAATCGTCGGACACATAGATATCCTTCCATCCATCGCCGTTAAAATCTACCGTTGAGGCACCATGGCCAAAGCCGCTGATGGTTACGCCGGCTTTATTGGTAACATCGGTAAAAATGGGGTGGTTTAGCTTGCTGTCCCAATCGTTGCGGAAAAGCCTGCCTGTAATTATGTGGGGGCCACGGTTAATTGCTGGGCCAAAAACATTAGGGTTGTAAGTTGAGCTTGCATTGTTTACAGTGAGGTACATGTCCAGGTCGCCGTCGTTATCGTAATCAAAAAAACTTGCCATGGTTGATTGCGTACCTACGTGCAAATTGTATGCCGCAGCCATGTCTTTAAAATGAGGCATGCCGTCTTTATCCACTCCCTGATTAATATAGAGCAGGTTATGGCGCTGGGTAGAATCGGCTTTAATGGTGTTGCAAACGTAGATATCCATCAGCCCATCGTTGTTGATATCGACTACAGCAACGCCACGGCTCCAGCGGCCCGCGCCGTTAACGCCGGCAGCATCGGTAATATCGGCAAACTTAAAATCGCCTTTATTGAGGTAAAGCTTACTGGGTACCATATTGCCGGTAAAGTACAGGTCCGGCAGGCCGTCGTTGTTGAAATCGCCCACGCCTACCCCGCCGCCATTGTAAATGTTCACCACATCGAGCGGGTTGATAGAATCATTCTCGGTGATGGTATTCTTGAATTCGATACCGGAATGGGAAGAAGCAATCTGTTCGAACTGGGTATTGGCTTTACGCCCGCATGCAAACAGGCTGCACAAAGCAAGGAAGAAAAAAATATTACGAAGGACTCTCATACAGCACAATAGGTTTACCGATACAACACGGCATTAAAGGGGATTTGCCTTTAAAATTAGGTTAAAAAAACTACTAAATCAGCAAAAAAGAGGCTTTCCCTTTTCAGGAAAAGCCTCTTTTGCGATACCGGCTTTGCTTATTGGTAAGCCGGGTTTTGAGTAAGATTCGGGTTTAAACCGATAGCCTGTTGCGGGATAGGCAATATATCGCGCCCTTCAGGCAAAGTAGTAATGTAAACACCATGCGGTTTACCATCGGCAGTTGGGCCGAATTTAAAAGGCTGCGGAGTTGAAGTAGCATCGGTACCATAAGCAGCTTTTATAAATGCTGATGCCACACCTGGGCCAGCGCGGCGCAAATCGTAGAATACCGAGTATTCTGCAGTAAGTTCGTGCCTGTACTCGCTTAATACCATCTGTAACGGATCGGTAATAGGCGTAGTAGGCTTACCATCGTAAGTAAGGCCATCCTGCATCACTGCCGGTGCGGTGCCACCAAAGGCCCTATCCCTAACCAGTTTCAGATCGGCCATAGCGCCTGCAACGTCGCCGGTACGTACTTTACATTCTGCACGGCTTAATAAAACTTCAGCATAACGCATCAATATTTGGTTTTGAGAACCGAATATTACCTGTGGACCTGTACCACCGGTTAACTGTGGGTCGCGCCATTTTTTGGCATTATAATAACCAGAACGTAACTGATCAGACGCACCATACCATGGATTTGCAACGGTACCAACTGTATTTATTATTTCACCAGGCTTAGTATTATTATCCGTATTTACCGCAAACCTGGTTCCGCTTGTCAGGTCGACTGGTTTACTCGGATCAGCAGCGTGATCCTGCAAACTTTTAACGTACGCCTGATAACCAGCAGTTACGTTAGGGTAGCCTTTTATACCCCCCCATTTATTAACAATGTCGTCGCTTTTAATTTGGTCGCCTGGGCCCACAACGGTAGCTTCTCTGCGTTTATCGCCAGCCTGATAAGAATACCAAAGGTTGGGGTTTGCGTAATCATAACCAAAACCTGATATTTCTTCGGGCCAGCTAAAGTCGTCTATCCAGGCAACTTCGCCGCCATTTTGCCATCCGCCGTCCCAGCTTTGTGACCCGGATACTTCAAACTGGATCTCGAATATCGACTCATCGTTATTTTGATTAGTGAATTCGTGTACATCCATAAACTTTGGCAACAAATGGTAGTTATTGGTCAATTCCGGGTTGTTAAAAGCGGCTAAAGCAGCGGTATAATCTTTCAGCCACATTTGCGCAGCACCTTCGTAAGCGTAAGCTGCTCCTTTGGTTGCACGGCCCAAATCTTCACCGGGCAAAGTTGTTTTAGACTGTAACAGCCCTTCAGCCAGTTTCATATCGGCAACAACTTGTTTAAAAACGTCTTCCTGCGAGCTGCGCGGGGTTAAGCCATCTGTAACAGATTTCAACTCCAATGGCACGCCGCCAAAAGAGCCGGCCAGGTAATAATAGGTCATGCCGCGTAAAAAGTAGGCTTCGCCGGTAAGGCGATCGGCCAGCGCAGCAGTTACGATACCTTTTTCTTTAGCTGTGGCAATAATGGCGAATGCAGAGTTTGCACGGGCAATACCTATATAAGCATTGTTCCAAAGCGTAGACAGCGCGCCGAAGCTGGAGTTGATCTGGTAGTTGTTCCAGGCAACATCTGCCCCATAGTTATAAAAATCGTGTGTTTGGAAGTTGGCGTAATACCAAATTGCTTTTTTAAGCAGATCGCTGTTCTGGTAACCATCGTAGATACTGTTTACCAGGGCTATCACGTCTCCTTTTTTCTGGAAGGTAGCTTCCGCAGTAGACTTGAATCGATTTGTTTGCGACAAAAAGTCCTTCTTACAGGCCAGTGGCATCATTAATGCCGCAGACAATGCTAAGAGGGTGAAGTTTTTCTTGTTAATTTTCATATCGTTAATATTTTATCTTCTTATTTAAAAGTTACATTTAAGCCCACGGTGTAAAATTTAGACCCCGGATAAGTACCGTTGTCCACTCCATTTTGTGTGGGGTTACCACCTTGTATACCAATTTCGGGATCAAGGCCTGTGTAACTTGTAATTGTGAAGAGGTTTTGGGTTGAAACATATAACCTTATTTTAGCCACGTCAACCTTATCGCTAATAAACTTAGGCAACGTATAACCAACGGTAACGTTTTTCAATTTAAGGAAGCTGCCGTTTTCAATCCAGGTGCTTGATGGTACGTTGCTCAGGATTTGCGCATCGCTATAAGTAGCCCTTGTGTAAACGTTCGATGGATTCGAAGAAGTCCAACGGTTTTGATAATACTGTAAGCTTACGTTTTCAACACCTACGAAGCCCCTGTTCTGGAAGCTTTGCAGCGAGCTCTGCTGATAGTTAAGTATCTTATTACCATAAACACCGTAGAAGTAAGCATTAACATCGAACGCGCGGTAAGAAACATCAAAGTTTAAGCCGCCGTAGAACTTAGGCAGCGGGCTGCCAAGGTTCACCTGATCGTCTACAGTTACGTGGCCATCGCCGTTAGTGTCTTCAAAGTAACGGTCGCCGGCAGATGTAGCCACTTGGTAGTAATATGGGTTCGAAGGGAATTTTGCTGCTGCTGCTGCGTTGAGGGCAGCAACCTGGGGCTGCGACTGGAAGATGCCTAAAGTTTTGTAACCATAGAAAGAACCAACAGGCTGGCCGATATATGTTTTGGTGAACGTATTGTCAGACCATCCCGGGCCGGTTAAACCTAAGCCACCAAAATTGGTAACGAAATCCGTACCCGAAGTTATACTGGTCAACTTATTTTTGATAGCCGAGAAGGTTAGGGCCACGCCGTAGTGAACTTCGTTTATGGTATGCCTGTAATTTACCGCTATTTCGATACCTTTATTTTCCATGCTACCTACGTTGCGGGTAATGCTGGAATAACCGGACTGTGCAGGCGATGCAAGTTGTAATAAAAAGTCTTTAGACTCTCTTTTAAACCAGTCTACACCAACGGTAAGGTCGCCGCCTAAAAAGGCTATATCCATACCAATATCGGTCTGATAATCGGTTTCCCATCTCAGGTTAGGATTAGCTGGCTGGCTTTGCGCTGTGCCACCCTGGTATATCTTGTTAAAAGGATAACCCAAATTACCACTGCTTGCTGCCGGTAAGCCTGTTGAATACAATGCCTGGTATTGGAAAGGTTTAATAGGGCCCTGGTTACCAACTTTACCGTAGCTTCCACGGAATTTCAGATCGTTTAACCAGCTAATGTTTTTCAGGAAAGGCTCTTCTTTGGCCCTCCAGGTAGCACCTGCTACCGGGAAAACGCCGTACTTGTGGCCATCGTCAAATTTTGAAGAACCATCGCGACGCACAGTACCGTTAATAGAGTACCTATCCATAAAGCGGTAGGTTAAACGGCCAAATTGTGAAGCTAAAGTAGTAATGGTTTTACCATTGCCTTCTACATCAAACTGAAGGGTTTTATCAACTAACTGCGCCAAATCGCGGATAACGCCATTTTTCGGTATGCCCTGTCCTCCGTTAGCAGTAAAGGATGTGCTTTGCTCAGAAACACCACCTACAAAACTAATGGCATGTTTGCCAAAAGTTTTATCGTAAGATAAGGTGTTTTCCCAAAGCCATTCGAAGGTATTGTTCTGGCGTTGGCTATACAGTGCGTTGCCCGGCACCGCACTTGGATACTGATTTTGTATGCGCAGGTCTTCCGGCTGATAGTACGACCCCGAGTAGGTGTTAAGCCTTACGCCTGCATTTGTTTTGATCTTAAGACCATCGATAATCGTTGCCTCTAACGACGAACTGGTGAGCAAAAGGTTACCTATGTTTTCGTACTCGTTGTTTTCGATGCCATAAAGCGGGTTGCTATACTTGGCAGTATAGGTATTTATAGGGTTATAAAAACCGTAATTGCCGTTTGCATCCTTTATCTCGCTGGTTGCGCTGTTACCGCCATCTAATGTTGGGATAAGCTGTGTTAAGTTACCCAAAGCACCGGTACCGAACGGGTTGTTGCTGGTTTGGTAGGTATATTTAGCACTTGTAGACGATTTTAGCCATTTTGTAGCCTGGTAATCTGAGTTTAGGCCCAGCGTTACCCTTTTAAAGTAAGAGCCTAACACAATACCTTTCTGGTCGTAGTAGCCGATAGACATTGCCGTTTGTACTTTATCGCTACCGCCGCGTACTGCAACACTGTAGCTTTGTGTTTTACCTGTTTGGTAAAGCGCACTTTGCCAATCGGCAGTTGTAAGAGATGATGGGTTACGCCAGTTAGCCAATTCAACAAAGTTTTGATCTGCATCACCAATTTCGTTGGCCAGTGTAGCCCATTGTTGTGCATTCAAAAGATCGTATTTCTTTGGTTGCGCCTGGAAAGAGTTGTAAGCGTCAACAGAAAGCTGAACGCCGTCTTTCCGGCCTTTTTTGGTAGTAATGATAACAACACCATTTGCACCGCGTATACCGTATATGGCGGTGGCCGATGCATCTTTCAATACATCTATAGTTGCTATATCATTTGTGTTGAAGTTGTTGATGCCTCCCTCAAGCGGGTAACCGTCTACCACGTACAACGGGTTGTTACCACCGCTGGCCAAACTACCAACCCCCCTTATAAGGATGGTGGTGTTGCCGCCGGGAGCGCCGTCATTAGCCGTAACCTGCACACCAGCCGCACGGCCTTGCAAAGCAAGATCTAACGAGGGTACAGGCAGCTTGGCAATGGTTTCGGCGTTTACGCTACTCACGGCACCGTTAAGGTCCTTACGTTTTGCGGTACCGTAACCGATAACCACAACTTCGTTCAGGGCGCTCACGTTAGATTCGAGCCTGATGGTGTAAGAATTAGAAGCGCCAACGGCAACTTCTTTAGTGGTGTAACCGATAACGCTTACCACAAGGGTTGGGTTACCGGTAACTGATAATTTAAACCCGCCGTTAACGTCTGTCATAACGCCGGTGGTTGTCCCCTTTACAGAAACAGATGCACCGGGCACCGCTCCATCGGCAGAGGTAACGGTACCTGTAATCTGCCGGGTTTGGGCAAAACTCGCCAGGCTCATCAAGCAAAATGATAAGCTTAGGCCAAGTAGTACCACAAGATTTTTAATTTGTAATTTTCTCATCATACATTTATTTTTCTAATAGTTTAATTGGTTGCGATAAAAAGGCGCTACGGTTTGCACCTTAATCATCAGAAGTAAAAGTATTGGAGTAAATAATGAGATAATAACACAAATGTTAACGTTTATAGAACAAATGTTAAGGGGTGTCTTTTAAACCATTAATTAATTGCTTTCGCTTAAGCCTTATAAAAAATCCATTAATTTACTTTTGATTAATATTATTACATTTAGAAAAACATTGAGCAATCGAATGCATAAGCAACGGCTCTTTGTTGCCCAATAAGTGCATTATTGGTTATCAAATAGCGTATTGCAGGGCCAATTGCAGCCACAGAAAGCAAAATGCAATGCGAAATAAAAAGGCGAATAACGGCAATTGCTTATCAACCCGGGCAGGTTGGCAGGCAGGGAAAAGTGCGTGGACTTTTTAAACCAAATAAAGGCAAGTCGCTCGCCAAATCTATTTTTGTGCAAAAAAATAACGATAAGCGCAATTTACAGAAACATGGCGTTGCCGAGACTTTTTAAACTATTTTAATAACAGCGCAATAATTTGCTCAAGCGCAGCAATAAAATCTTAGAAGGCATGTGTTAACGCTCATATAATTATCATTGACAGGTGTGGCCTGCTCATTGCGCTTAGGCAGCTTTGGAGAGCCCTATCACCCGATATAAAGTAGGGATTTACAGAAGGGCATGAATATTCCCCTGCGCCGGGTATTTTCACGGTATTTGCAAGCGTGTTTTACGCTGTCATTCCGCCCAAATCCGTCGGCGCTGTGTAAAAAATAAGCGGCAAATGGGTTTGGTGGCTAAGTAAGTATATCAAATCCGCGCGTATTATCTATATTGCACAAGCTCAGCATAATGTTAATGCCAACCCGCTATATCACACCTATCGTAAAAGCAGTAGTAATTACCGTCTTATTGTTTTGCGCGCAATTATGCGTAAAGGCCCAGGTATTTTCGGCTGCGAAGTACGATGCAGTAGATACCACGGGCAGGTACCTTAAAGATGCACATGCGCAAAACCCGGGCTTCAGCATAAACAATAAGGCTGCAAGCAACCTGGCTCTAAAAGACCCCGCGCTGGAGCAGGATTTGCAGGTAAAAATCAGCAAATCTGCCGAACGGAAACTGCTGATGCAGCGCCTTAAGCAGCTTAGCATCGGTACAGACCTCGATGCCAATCAATCAAACAAAAAATTGCTGTATAACCTGGCCAACGCCTTCGCCAAATTAAAAATGTACTCGCTGGCCATGAAATGCTTTTTCAAAACCATGCAATACAATCAGCGCGATACCAGAGCCGATACACTTATGCAGGCCCCGGCAGATTCCCTCGCCACCGATACTACGGATCTGGACGAACGCTACCTTAACTTCAACGCGGTAGATGATACCCTGCTGGCCCGGCAGCCGGCGGTGCTTTTACCTGCAACCACTGAGCCGCGCAGCCCTAAAATAACCTACCAACGAATATCAGATACTTTTAAGGATGGCAAAAAAGCCGTAGCCTACGCTATGCTAATACATGTAAAACAACCCGTAGCAGGCAAACCCAAGGTTTATCATTTCACCAACTCGGGGCATACCTTTATTACACTCATCAAATACAACAGCGATTCTACATATGTATCGCTGTCATTTGGCTTTTATCCTTATAAGAACCACCCGTTTGCCGGCTCGCCCTTATTCCCTTCATCGCCTTCGGGCTATCGCGACGATACGGAGCATAAATGGGACGAAGTAGCCGGAAAATTCATTTCGCGGCGTAAGTTTGAGAAGATACTGGCCCTCACGCAGAAATACGCCGGGCTAAAATACCACCTCAGCAAAAACAACTGCACCGATTTTAGCCTGAATGCCGCCCTTGTAGCCGATTTAAAGGTTAACGGCACTACCGGCAAATGGCCGCTTGGCCATGGCAATAACCCCGGCACTACCGGGCAAAGCATGCTGCAAGGCAAGATAACCGACGGCAACAAACCCGATTTGGATGATGTGTTTGTTGATGATACGGTTGTTAAGCCGTAAGAATTTTGTCTGAACCCGAATTTTTCGTGCTTAATCTTTTTTAAATGGTACTCAAGAGGGCTGCGCCGTTTTAAAGAATTTAAGGAAGCACGGAATGAGAACAAACCATGCAAAATTCTATAAATTCAACAAATTCCTTAAAATTCGAGTTCAGACATCTTTCGCCCGCCATAAATCTCCTCCCCTCCTAAACAAAATCCCTTTTTTTATTATTCTATTAAGCCTGCGTTAATATTCATGACAGAATAAACCTCGCCATACTTAAAATACATTTTTATTATCATATTTGGATGTAAGAATCCTATTAACCCGAAATACAACTACAAACCACTATGCAGGAATTAGACCCTACCATCCTTCAGAAAGCCAACTCATGGCTTGAGGGGAATTATGATGCCGACGTAAAGGCCCAAATTCAGAAACTAATAGACGATAAAGCTTATACAGAACTTACCGACTCGTTTTACCGCGACCTGGAGTTTGGTACCGGCGGCTTACGCGGCATTATGGGTCCGGGTAGCAACCGTATTAATAAATACACCATCGGCTCGGCTACGCAGGGCCTGGCCAACTACCTTAAAAAAACTTACCCCGGCGAAAAAATAAAAGTGGCCATCGCGCACGATAGCCGCAACAATGCCGACCTGTTCTCTACCATTACCGCCAACGTTTTCTCGGCAAATGATATCCACGTTTACTACTTTAAGGCCCTGCGCCCTACGCCAGAGCTTTCCTTTGCTGTGCGCCACTTCGGTTGCAAAAGCGGGGTAATGCTTACCGCATCGCACAACCCTAAAGAATATAACGGCTACAAAGCCTACGGCGACGACGGCGGTCAGTTTGTTGCCCCGCACGATGCTGCCGTAATGGACGAGGTTGCCAAGATAAAAAGCATCGACGAGGTGAAGTTTACCCGCGTAGATGCCAACATCGAAGAAATTGGCGAAGAGGTAGATGCGCTTTACCTGGATAACATTACCACCCTTTCGGTATCGCCGGATGCTATTAAGCGCCAAAAGGACCTGAAGATCGTCTTCTCGCCTATCCATGGTACGGGTATTACCCTGGTGCCGCAGGCATTGGAGCGTTTCGGTTTCGAGAATGTGATTTTGGTAGATGAGCAAACCACGCCCGATGGCAATTTCCCAACCGTGGTTTACCCTAACCCCGAGGAAAAAGAGGCCCTCACCCTGGCCCTCAAAAAAGCACAGAATACCGATGCCGACCTGGTATTAGCGACCGACCCTGATGCAGACCGTGTAGGCATCGCCGTTAAAAATACAGACGGCGAATTTGTACTGCTGAACGGCAACCAAACCGGTACCATGCTCATCAACTACCTGCTTACCGCATGGGAAGAAAAAGGCAAGCTTACCGGCAAGGAGTACATCGTAAAAACCATCGTAACCACTTACCTGATAGATGCCATAGCGGCAGCCAAAAACGTAACCTGCTACAACACACTTACCGGCTTTAAATACATCGGCGAGCTGATGACCAAATTTGAAGGTCAGCAGACGTTCATCGGTGGTGGTGAAGAAAGTTACGGTTACCTCATCGGCGATTTTGTACGCGATAAGGATGCCGTGGTATCCAGTGCGTTTATTGCCGAAATGACCGCTTATTACAAAGACAAAGGCAGCAGCTTGTTCGAAGCCCTGCTGGATACTTATGTGCAATACGGTTTCTATAAAGAGAAACTGATTTCGCTTACTAAAAAAGGTAAAACCGGTGCCGAAGAAATTGTGGCCATGATGGAAACGTTCCGCAACAACCCGCCTGCAGAATTGGGCGGCTCGAAAGTTATCACCCTAAAGGATTACGAAAAGAGCGTGGAAACCGACCTGACCACCAACACCAGTAAACCGATAGAATTGCCAACATCAGATGTATTGCAGTTTATTACCGCCGATGGCAGCATCATCTCGGCCCGCCCATCAGGCACCGAGCCAAAGATTAAATTCTATTGCAGCGTAAACGGTAAACTGGCCAGCAAAGAAGCCTACGCCGAAACAGATAAGCTACTGGATGATAAGATCAATACTATCATGAAGGATTTGGGCGTGTAAGCTCTCCACTCCTTTGACATTTGAAAGCCATCGGTTGTGACACTGGTGGCTTTTTTCGTAACTTACTACCGCGCAGTCCGGCGTCCGCCGGACTGAATAAAATTGTAAGCGTCAATGCTTACGTACATTCTTAGGCACTTATGTCTCAATGATGTAAGCGTAGACGCTAACAAATTTTGGCATCTCCAGGCGTGGGCTCCTGGATGGGCGGAGACCCTACAGCGACGGTGAAAGCAATGGATTAAATCTAAAAATTACGACCAACATTAATTAAAAGTATGAAAGTTTACGAAATTTTATGTGTTTTGATAGGCGCGGCGCTATTATTTTATTTTACAAGATTAAGATTCGATAATGAAAGTAATTCTATAAATAACCGCCATAAGATTACAATGCTTATTAGTGGCATTATTTTATTTATGTTAGGCTTGTTAGCCCTTTGCGGAGTGATCGAGTTGAAAGATAATTATTAGCAAATACCATAGACTATACGAATTAGCAAGTCGTTTGCATATAGCCTCTCCGTCCCCGCTGGGTCTCTTTGAAAAAGGACCCTGCGGCACCAGGACATTCCCGCGTGGGATATCGGTAAATGAAATCATTACGTCCCGAAGCGCAGGGTGCTCTGCCGAGAGACCTGCGGTGACGGCACAGATCTCTCCACCGAAAAGCTCCCGGCAGGGTAGCAAATATTCCTAAAAATGCGTATTTATGTGCTACGTTATTGTCGATACGGATTATTGGGTTGTCGTATTGATGGCATAATATTTAACGGACGGCGAACACTATATGAATTGCAAAAATTGTAATACCGAGGTAACACTAAACTATTGCGCTAATTGCGGGCAGCCTGTTCATATAAAACGCATTAACGGGCATTATATCCTCCACGAAATTGAACACGAATTCCATTTTGAGAAAGGAATATTATACACCGTACGGGAGTTGCTTTTGAGGCCGGGAGAAAATATAAAACACTTCCTTACCGAAAACAGAAGCCGGCTGGTAAAACCAAGTATTTTCATCGTTGTAACTTCTTTGATCTACACCCTGGTAAACCATTACTTTCATATCGAAGATGGTTATCCAAAAAATGATGCATTTGCAAAATCTGCAATTGGCCTTATCTTCAAATGGGTTCAGGAGCATTATGGGTATTCAAACGTTATTATGGGCGTATTTATCGCTTTTTGGATAAAAATATTCTTCAAAAAATACGGCTACAATTTCTATGAAATTTTAATACTTCTGTGTTTTACAATTGGAATGGGAATGTTGTTTTTCGCCGCCTTCGCAATTATACAGGGGCTTACACATTATAACCTGGTGCAAATAGCGGGTGTCGCAGGTATTGCCTATTGTAGCTGGGCCATCGGCCAGTTTTTCGATAAGCAAAAACCGGTAAACTATATAAAAGCATTTGCTGCTTATATATTAGGGATGATAACGTTTACGCTGACAGCTATAATTGTAGGGGTGGTAATTGACGTAATAATAAAACATTCCGTCCCCGGGTCTTTTTGAAAAAGGACCCTGCGGCGGTAGAAAATTCCCGCAAAGCATATCGCAAACGGAAATCATTCCTGAAACGCAGGGTATCTTTGAAAAAAGAAGCTGCGAAGGCAGGAAAAAGGCCCTGCGACAGTAGGAGTTTTGTCTTTCGAAGAACAAATACTACTTTACCGTTCAAATTGCAAATGTACCATTACGCTGCGATGCTGCGCCACTCCAGGGAGGCTTGACGGAATAACTTTATTTCTTTAAGAACTCTTGGTATGAATCCTTGATTCGTTGAATTAACTCATCAGTCAAATCAATTGAACCCAATCTCTTTTTCTGTTCCGTGTAAAGTTCTATTATTTCCTGCTTTTCTTTTAAGTGCGTTATCCAAAAATTCGGCTCATTATTGATTCTTAACAAAGAACAAAGTAAATCACCAGGATAATATTCCACCTCTACAAACAAATCTTCCTTTAGTCTGTCAATGGCAATATTTACCAAATATTCTAATCCTGTGTTTTGAACTATTAAAAACCTTATATCTGCCAAGTCAAGTTCCGATACAGGTTGATTGTGCAGTTCATAAAATCTACATTCAATCCCACCGTGTGTTTCCCTTGACGGGATTTCACTTTTCCATTTCCATCCTTCTAATTGACTTATGCTTTTATCCATTTTATTACAAACTTGCTGCTGCCTTTTTTGCACTATTTAATATGTTATTTGTCTTATCGTATTGCTTTTGTGTGTCATGTCGTCCCCGCGGGATCTCTTTGAAAAAAGCCCCTGCGGCAACAGGACATTCCGGCACGGCATATCGATAAATGAAATTTGTATCATACTCAAGCACAGTGTCATCTTTCGAGGAACGCTGCCTGCACCGTAAAATGCATTTGCTACCTAAAGTATAGTATTAATATATAAGCCATAATCGCCCAGTTGGCCGATAACCCTATTACATGAACAAGTAACTTTTTAAAAGTGTTGGGCCTATTGCGTGCGATGTCTATGAGCAATAAAACCAAGCCTACCGGCAACACAAAAAACTCGATGACGAATGAGCCCGGCGGCGTGTGGCTGTTGCCTGTAAAGCCAGTACGAAGGCCTATATAAAGCGCAAAAAAGAAGCCCGCGCTATAAAAAATCGAATAAATTACCTGCAAAGGCTTCATGGGAAATAAGTTAAGATGTACAAGATAAAGAAGTAACGTTAAAAACTCAAACTCTTTGACGCAGGCATTTTAGTTTTAAATTTTTGCCTCCGCTATTGTTAGTGCAGGGAAATCGCTTTTAAAACTTGCAGATTGTTTTTGGCTAAAGCCCGCGTGTTTCTTGATTCATTTCCGTCCACTAAAGTGGGACGGCAATGATTAGGGCTGCAATTCTATTTAAATATTCCTGTTCATTGCCGTTTGGCTTCAGCCAACGGTCAATAAAAAGGCCTTAAGGAGGCTTTAGTCAAAATTTGACAGCTGCAGATTTTAAAAGCGATTTCCCTAATTGTTAGTGTTGTACCAACAACTTTAGTTTGAAATTTTTCTACATTTACATCTCACCATAGCCCTGCATGAATCTCAGCAAAAATAATTACGTCTTTACTGTGCAGCAAACCTTGCCGGCAACCAGAGAAATCTTAAACCACAACACGCTTTATAAATCGTCGCTGGCGAGGGTAATAACCACTAAATATTTTATAGGGCAGGTTAACGATACCGATTTTAAGATCATCGGCTCATCAGCCAAGTCGCCGGCTTGCGTGCTCAGCGGCAAGTTGATACCCTTAGATGAATATACTACGCTGGTAGAAATTGATACCACACTACACAAGGCCTTCCGCATCCTGTTTGTAATTTGGGTGGGGTTTGTGGCCCTGGCAATGATTATCCCGGCGTTTGTTCATTTCAATCTGCGGCAATTATTATCGGGCATTGCGGGCGCAGCTGTTGGTGCTATCGTATTTCGCGCGATGCTCCACCTGTTTTATATCAGGGGACGGAACAGAAGCATCCGGAATATCGAAAGCATTTTACAGTAGATACCGCTAATTCCCCGTGTATTTCGTCCTCGAGCGATATGCTGCCAATATCTTGTCCAGGTTTTTAAACTTAAATTTTTTGTTTTGCAGTTGTTGCACAAGGTCGGGCACGTCGGCAAATGCGTTGCTCAATACTTTGATAAAGTTCCCTTTGGTTAATTGGTAAGTGGTATTACCATCCTGGTACATCGGTATCATCTGGGTGGCATCGTAAGAAGGAGACATTCGCCAACCATAATTATAGGTGATGTGTGAGGTTGAGGTAGGCGGGCCAAAGGAGGGTGCCGGGGTTTGGGTCATCGTCATCCCGCCACCGCTGGAGATTGATTTGAATTTGTAATACAGGTGAGTTGTTGGGGTCACGGCGATGGTTTTGGCGAAGTATCTTTTGTTGACGTTACCGCCATCGGTGAGTACCGTGAGGCTGTCGTTCTCATTCAAGCGCACCATTACCAGGGCTTTGATATTTTCAAGCTTGATTTTCTCTTTATCGGCATCTTTTGTGGCTTTGTAATAAAAGTTATCGCCCGATGGCTGAAAGGTAATTAGTCCGCTTACTTTCTTCCCGTCGTTATCAAAATAATAACCGTTATGAAATAGTTTATTTGAACAGGCAGATATAAGGCCGCAGCAGCAAAGCACAAGCAAAGTAATTTTACGCATAAGGTTTTGGTGTTTATCTGCGTAAATATACTGCCAGGAAATTAAAGAATACCGGAAATGATTGTTTTTTTTCCGCCCACACCACTGTACGCGCTGGTATTTCAATTTGCCAGCATAGCTACCTGCACGCCGGTACTGGCTAATTGGCTTAACTATTAGTCTGCCGTCCCCGCTAGACATAATCTTTAATTCCATACCTCGTGGCGTATCCTGTAACATAATCGATATACCCAGCGTCTGTATATTACATACATAAATCCCCCTTCATGAAGTACCATCTACCCGGCTTTAACCCACAAAACCTTACTAAATCTTTTTTATGCGGTATCATCTTACTCTTAATTACTATTTGCGGCTATGCGCAGGAAAACAGCCCCTTTACTACCGGCTTTGAGGAAACTATCCCTTCGAAAATACTAGGCCAGCAACGTAAAATCTGGATACATATCCCTACAAGCAACGGCGGTAATAAAATTAAAGACCGCGGCCACTACCCGGTTATTTATTTGCTCGATGGCAGCGAAAACTTCAATACCGTTGTGAGTATTACCGAGCATATGGCCGAATCGAGCCTCTGCCCGCCAATGATTGTGGTTGGCATTGTGCAGGCAGACAGGCTTAGCGAACTAACCATCGGTACCGATAAAGAACTACCCGGTGTGGTTGGCAACGGCGAAAAATTCATGGCCTTTATAGAGAAAGAACTTATCCCGTATATCGACGCCAGCTACCCTACCACAACTTATAAAACAATTATTGGCCATTCGCTTGGCGGCTTAACGGTTATGAACACCTTACTGCATAAACCGGAGCTGTTTAATTCCTATGTTTCGCTCGAAGCATCCTTATGGTGGGACCATCAAAAACCTGTTAGAGACGCAAAAACCATTTTGGCCGCTCAAAATTATAAAAGCAAAACGCTGTTTATGGCCATAGCTAATCGCCTGGAAAAAGGCGTGGATACACTTAGCGTCCAAAAAGATACCAGCGGGTCCACGGCGCTTATCCGCAGCAATTTAGAATTGATTAAAGACCTTAATAAAAACAAAAAGAACCAGTTACGTTTCAAATACAAGTATTACGAGAACGACGATCACCCATCGGTAAGGTTAATTGGAGAGTACGACGCCTTACGGTTCATCTTTGATTTTTACAAGTTGAGAATTTACCAAAGCGAGTTGAAAAATCCCAATTTTAAGATAGATTCGGTATTGGTAGCGCATTACAAAAACGTTTCTGAACAAATGGGATACACGGTTAAACCGGGCGAGAACCAGGTTAATAGCCTTGGATACCAAATGTTGAATGCTAAACAGTATAAAAAGGCAGAAACTTTATTCGAACTCAATATTGCCAACAATCCTGAAAGCGCCAATTGCTATGATTCCCTGGGCGATTTATATCTTGCAACCGGTGATAAAATAAAAGCGATCAAAAGTTTCAAAAAAGCTTTATCTCTGAAAGCTATACCCGAAACAAAGGACAAGTTGGATAAGCTATTAAGCGAGGGTAAAAAATAACGCGACGGGAATTAAGGAGTTCAAGTACCTCATCGCTGTTTCATTGGCCGGAGTTTAACACTTCGGCCAATGACCGAGAGGTGCTACTGCATCACCCGCGCTACTAAAACAGCAATTCGATTTTAATGTGATAGGGTTTAGGTACTAGTTCCTTTATGCAACAGTACCTTTGCAAATACGTTTAAAAGTAAAGCCTGCGGCCAGGCCCTGCAATACTTACAAGTAGGTATTTAATCAGGCCAGGAAGACAGCATCTGTAACTATATCAAATCAAAGGCGCGGGCGTATTCCGAGAGTTCGAAATAGGTGTTTACCTGCAATTTGGCTTTGATATTGCGGCGGTGAGTTTCGGCAGTGGTTTCGGCAATAAAAAGCTCAGCGGCTACTTCCGCAGCACTTTTCCCTAACGCGGTTAAGCGCAGCACCTCTTTTTCGCGAGGGGTAAGCCGGCTGAAGATCTTGAAATTCTTGCGCAGGAAATTATTCTCCTGCAATAGCCGTTCGGCCTTAGTCGTCATATGGTGCATGGCATCTATTGGTAGTGCCAGGCTTATCAGCAAACGGGGCTTGCCATTATCATCGCGACTAAAAATCTTTAAACTGGATAGGTGCCAGTTCCAGTTATCGCTCCCGGCAAAACGCACCTGCTGAAAAAATGTTACCATCTCATCATCACTGTTGCGGCTCATTAAATCGAATAACTTGGGGGCGTAATCCTTGGCATCCTCGTCATTAAAATGCCTGCGGTGATACTCCTCCACCGGTATAGTTGCTATTTCCTCCATAGTAGTGTTCAGCAGGGCAAGTCCTCTTGACGATAAATAAGCCACCGATCCATCCACCATATCATGAATGATGACTACGCCCGGCAGTTGTTCAAACGTGGGTATGTGTTCTTCGATTTTGGCTTTAAGATGATCGGGCAGTTTGGGGTTAATGGCTGGCATTTACGTGGTACCTTGTAAAAAGATAAATATAAGGTATAACACACAAATTATATAGGAGCCATTTAACCTTTAGGAGAATTTTTTTAAAAATAAGACGGGCAAGCCGGTATTTCTAAAGCCCTTGAAGGCCCTCGATCAGGTATGCCATCGATAAGAGGATGATAAACAAGGGCAACAATATCCACCAGCGAAACCGTATGCCATAACCAGACATGTAATCGGCACTATAATTCTTCCACCTTGCGCGCCTGGTGGCTTTGATGAGCATAACCAAGCCAAAAACAGAAGCCGCCAAACCGATTGCGCCGATGATGATTTTTGTCCAGTCCATGCTATGCAAGTTTTCTATAAAACTAGCGCAAGATACTCTACTGAGCGCCCTGCATAAACAGCGTCTATGAAATGATTAATCAACTACGATAGTGGCATAGTCCTTATTATCGGCATCGAAAATAATGTTTACTATATCACCGGGCTCCGGTCGTGCATACTGTTTAAACGGCTGCTTAATTACTATGTTTCTTGATCCCGATTCTTCCTCTATTTGTAAGGTTATCTTACAAACGCGCTCCGCACTTGAGCCCATGCCTTGAGTTATTGGTGTTTTTTCTACTCCGATAACGGTGCCTACTGCATTTATAGGATTTTTAATTACATATTCCCCGGTTTTGAAAAAACCGAAGTAGATACCGCCTGTTATCAATATTATTACAACAATTGTTTCAATCCACATTCCTTTAAATATACAATATCAACACAACTTTCAGAGTTTTTTCGACGAATCTGTAATCTCAAGACATTAAGCTGTTACATCATCTTGCACTTAATCATACTCCCCTGCTCCCAAACACAAAGCGTTTTATTACGGGCCAGCACAGCAGTTTGCAGAAACGCCCCTTTATCAATGGCGGTAGTCTTTTTCGTTTTCAGGGATACCATCTTAACGGTATCATTATTTTGATAGGTTAACACCAGATTATCGTCCGGGCCGGAGATATCGCAGGTGCGGCCTTTAGCAATAAAAGTTTCGGGGCGGCCAGGCTGAGCATAGTAGATGCCGCCTTTGCGCTGCCAGGTGGTATAGATGGCACCATTATCGCCTATGAGGATGCCGCCTTCTTCATCGTTTGCTTCCGCAGTAAATTGATTACCACGTAAGCCCCCACCATAGCCGGAAAAAACAGCAGGAACGAGCGTTGCAGCAGGGTAAAAATGGGCAGCAAAGTAGCCGGGATAATGGTGCCGAACAATTTGGATATCAACACCTCGGCAAAGCCGCTGCCCCCAGGGCTAGGCGCAAAGTATATACCGAACTGGATAATCACCTGGAAAGCGATCACCTGCACCAGGTTAGCATTTACACCAAGGCCCATCAAAATCACCCATTGCAGGCAATATTTATTGAGGTAAAGCAAGGTGGTTATGAGCAAACTAAGCGGGAACAAAAAGGGGTGCTTGCGTATGATAACGCTGCAGGTTTCCTGGTATTTGCTGATGTTCAAAAATGATTTTTCTGCCCAGGCACTTAATTTTTGTTTCCGATTGGGGAAGATGGCAGAAAGGCCCGCGGCGATTTTTTTGATGATGGCACCCACCCAAAGCGGTTTCCAGAACGCCAGAATAAAGGCCATCAAAAACAGCAGGAAAAAAGTAAAACCGAATTTAAGCATCTGCGGCACGAAGCTGCTTACGCTGCTGGTATCCATCAGTGTTATGGCCACAAAGCCTGCCAGTGGCATAAATATCAGCGTAGCACCCATATTGATGAGGCTAATGGCAAACGCATCAATAAAAGTAACACCGTTGCTGGTGTACACGAATATCTGGGCAGGGCCCGCGCCGCCATGGGCCGGGGTAACCGCGCCCATAAACATATTGGCCACGTTTGCCCTGAAACTCACCCAATGCGAAACGGCGGGGGCCAGTTTACGCACATAGATATGGTTTCGCCAGCTGCCCAATTGCAGATCTACAAACAGCATAACAAAGCAAATGGCGATATATTTATAAGAGATATGCTGAAGTGCCTTTACGGTATTGCCGGTGTTGTTGTAAAAAAAGATACCAGCGATGGTGATAACCGTTATCAGTGCGAACCAAAGGGCTCCTTTAATGATAACGTTTTTGTTGAATACCTTATTTATCTCTTGTTTATCTTCCTTAATAGCTTCCTGTTCGGTCATTTGTATATGCTAATTTTCTCTCTTTTATATTAAAATAATGGTTCGCCTTCCGATTTTTCGGGGGTGATGCCTTTCCATTTCAGGATGGTATCGAACAAATCGGCGGTACGTGCCGGCTTGGTGTCCCAACCTTTTTGGTTATATATCATCGGTACGTGGATGTGCTGGCGATGCAGTGAACCATGCGACCCCACGTGCTCGGGGTATTCCCAAAAATCGCGCAGATCGTAACCCACGGTAGCGCTTATCACGATATCCCCAGCCCTACGGCTTTGGAACAACTGGTATATTTGGAAAATAGCATCCGGGTAATCTGTTTCAAAGGTGGCTTCCAGAATGGCGCGATGGCCCGTCGCTTCAACCTTGCCGCCGTACTTCAGTACATCTGCGGTTATTGGCTCGTACGTAAACACATCGTCTTTAACCGATATCTTAGCTTTGCCTTCGCGGTTGTGAGTGATGAAAGTCTGCTCCTCGTTGCCACGGTAAATGGCAAAATCTACAGCGTCTTCTTTGATCAGTTTCTCCAAACGTTCGCCGCCCATTATCTTTACTATTTCGGCTTCGCGGAGCACGTGGTCGCCCTCGTGATCCAGCAGGTGTATGCTACCGAAGGAGTTGCCGGAAATCATTACAGCCGATTTGGGTTTGCGTCTCCAGATAACCGGGTAGTAAACAGATTTAAGGCCGTTGTTGGTCATCCAGTCGCCCAGATCGAGGTGTTTAGTAGTTGGGGTAAGCCCGTGGTCGGATGTCATCACAAAGAGGGTATCGTCCCACCAGCCTTTGCTTTCCAGCTTGGCGCGTACGGTGCCCAGGCTACGATCTACTATGCGATAAGCTTCTATAGTGCGCTCATCGCGGATGTGGTGGTAGTGCGAATCCCAATCAACGCTGGGGAACACCGCAAACAGGAAATCGAAATCTTTGCCACTTTCCAGCATCTCCATAATACGGGCATGGCCCTGCAAATCAACCGGGTGATGTATCTGTTTAAAATGCGCCTTGGTGTACAGCATGCCCTTGCCTTTTTTGCCCAGATCGTATTCATCGGGCACGTTACGGGTTATCATGTTGTACATATTGTACGATTCGCCCATCAACTCGAACAGCGTGGGCTTATCCGGGTGCATATCGGTATTGAACCAGGCTGCCTCCGGGCCGCAATAGCTGCGCATAGCATTCTTGTTCCAGCGAGTACGTTTGAATTCTTTTTTATCGAACCAGCGGATACCCGTAATATCCTGCGTGCCGGGGAAATGGCCGGTTAAAAACGGCAGGTAAGCCGGGCCGGTGGTACTTGGGAAACAGGTGGTGGCTTTGCGGTAGGTGCCTTCGTCTATTATCCTTTTTATATTCGGGAGTATCCCCTGCGCTAACAGCTCGGGGAGTACTTCGCTATGGGCGCCGTCTACCAGATAAAACAGCACTCTTTTTTTACTTTGCATTAAAATCAATTATGTTAAAAACAATCAAAATTGACTAAATGTAGTTTTCAGTCAATTGCCGCAAAGGTAATTTAATTTAACAACAGAAAAACGCCGGATTAATATTGTAACCGGGAAATGACTATTACATTTTGTTAATTTTTTGTTAAAATTGCGGTTGTTTAGAACCATTATTGATTGAAGCGACTGATTGCCATATTGCTGATAAGCATCCACCTGTTCAACGCGGGCGGATATATGTTGATGCAGCAATACCAGGTTTACCGCACGGATAAACGCATGAACGAGCTCATCAGCCAAAACCTGTACAACCCCAACGCACTGATTGAAGTAAAGGTTGCCCAGCACCTCCCCGGCATAACCGAAACCTGGGGCGATTATAAAAACATAGACGGGCAGGTACAGCTTAAAAACGCCTGCTACAACTATGTAAAACTAAAAGTAACGCGCGATACGCTTTACCTGATGGTGATACAGAACTACGAAAAAACCAAGCTGATAGGCAAGAACATCATCTACGCCAGGCAGATAAACGATATCCCCCAGGGCGATAAAGACCACGATGCCTCCATAAAGAAAGGCGGCCTGGATGGCAAATACAGCCTCCCGGTGCTCACCTATCGGTTTACATCGTTTGAAGATATCGCACCTTTAACCCTTAAGCCTGTACAAAACGGCTTAATTGATCCATTCATCACTGTAGACGGCCAACCGCCAGAGCATTTGGCTTAAATCCTCTTCAATTTAAGCAGCTATAATCAACACGCTTGCGCACCATGTTGCGGCAGGTGGCTGCTGTTATCTTACTTATCCAAATACTTTATCAAGAAATTGTAAATGAAACATTTATATATCATGTTGCTGCTGGCTATTTTTGTGAGCGGCGCAGCACAGGCACAACAAAAAACCGCTATAGACACCGTAAAGCTCGATAGCGTTATCATTAAAGAGGGCCGCAGCAAAAACCTGCCCGACCAAAGCGGCACCTACCTCTTCTCGGGCAAAAAAACCAATGTAATATACGCCGACCCAGGCAAAGCAAACCTATCTGGCAACGTGGCGCGTACGCTGTTTGCGCAGGTACCAGGCATCAACGTTTGGGAAATGGATGGCGCGGGCCTGCAGCTTAACATAGGCACCCGCGGTACCGATATGCACCGCTCTATTGAAACAAACATCCGCCAAAACGGATACAACACAAACTCAGATGTGTTCGGCTACCCCGAAAACCATTACAACATGCCTTTCCAGGCTATTGGCGAGGTGCAGTATGTGCGTGGCTCGGCAGCCCTGCAATTTGGAGACCAGTTTGGCGGGATGATTAACTTTAAGATAAAAGAACCGGATACCACCAAAACCTTTGGGCTGGAGAGCGAACAAACCATTGGCGCTACCCGTTTCTTTAACACCTACAATGCTATTGGCGGTAAAGTGGGCAAAATTAGCTATTACGCTTATTTTGATGCCCGCAACGGCGATGGATGGCGGCCCAATTCCAAGTTCAATTACCATGCGTTTTATGCGCACATTAAATACCAGTTCAACAGCAAGGGCAGCCTGGCGTTCGAGTTCTCCCGGTCAGATTATGTGCAGCAGATTGCCGGCGGCTTAACCGACGCCCAGTTTGCCGTTACCAGCCGCCAGTCGAACCGTGCGCGTAACTTCTTCAATCCGGTTATCAATATCCCGGCATTGTTGTTCAACTACAACTTCAGCAAACACACCAAACTGGAGATTACCTCGCACATGCTTGCGGGCCAGCGCAACAGCGTACAATTTATTGCCACGCCAAACGTAAGCGATACCGTAAACACCACCCTTAAAACATACAACCCCCGCCAGGTAGACCGCGACTATTACAAAAGCTTCACTACCGAGGCGCGCCTGGCTACCAGTTACCTTTTAGGCGGGCACATCAGCACCTTAAGCACCGGCATACGCTATTCTAACACCCTTACCAAACGCTTGCAAAAAGGCGTAGGCACAACCGCATCTGACTTTGATTTGAGCCTGGTGAAAGATTACGGCATAGATACCCATCTGAAAACCGATAACTACGCGGCCTTTGTAGAGAACCTTTTCCGCATCACCAAAAGGTTTTCTTTTACGCCGGGGGCCAGGTTAGAGGTAATCAAATCTAACTTAAGTGGTGTGGTGAACAACCGCAACACGCCTATTGATTTCCACCAAAGCCGTAACTTCCCGCTGTTTGGCGCGGGGCTGCAATACCAGGTGAGCAACGGCAGCCAGCTATACGGCAACATTTCGCAAGCCTACCGCCCTTACCTATACGCGGCAGTAGTGCCGGCCGACCAGCTTACCGTGGTGGACAAGAACATCAAGGATAGCCGCGGCTACGATATTGATTTTGGTTACCGCGGCCGCATTACACAGGTATTTACATTTGATGTGAACGCCTTTTACGTAAAATATAACAACCGCGCCGGCACCCTAACACTAACGGATAACACCAATATAAAACATCTCTACTTAACCAACATAGGCAATGCGGTATCTAAAGGCATCGAGGTTTATACCGAGGTGTCATCGCTACGTGGATTCAACCCGCAATCGGGCACGGACATTAGGCTGTTCAACACCCTGGCTTACACGCATGCCAGGTACGTTACAGGCTCTATCAACGTTTCGGGCGTAAACAATAGCCTGGTGGGTCATCAGATAGAAGGCACCCCAACCTGGACCAACCGCACCGGCCTTACCTTCCTGAGCGGCGCGGTAACCAGCACCATATTGTTCAGCTACGTGAGCAAAAACTTTAGCGATGCCAATAACACCGCCTTCAACGCAACAGGCGCCAGCGGAGTAGTGCCGGCCTACCGTTTGGTAGATTGGAGCTTCAATTACAATTTCCTAAAGAATTACCACGTAAACTTCCAGGTAAACAACCTGCTTAACGAGAAATACTTCACCCGCAGGATAAACATGTACCCCGGCCCCGGCATCCTCCCCGGCGACGGTAGGTCGTTTAACATTGGGTTAGGGATAAAGATTTAGGCGCGAGCCCCCCGGTCCCCGGGCCGAAGGACTCCTATGAAGAAGGGGAGTTTGACATTTTTAAGCCCATCTGAATTTTTCAGATGGGCTTTTCTATGAATTAAATTCCGCTGATATTTGTTATGATTTTAAGAGAATATCATGACAACGCTAACTATTAATATCCCAGACGATAGTTCGGATACAATATCTGATATAACCTCGCTTGTAAAAAATGCAGGCGGTGAAATATCTATCTCTTTTGACAAGGGGTTGAGCGTAGACGAAATGGAATTACTAAAATCCGCTTATAAAGAAGCCTTGTTAATCAAAGATGGTAAACTAAAAGGCATCCCAGCATCCGAATTGTGGAATGACTAATCTCTTGGGCAATACATCAAACATGCCTCTAACTTCTGTTCCCCCTTCAGGTGCTAGGGGCCGGGGATCTAAGCAAATTTCTCCACTACCGCAACCAGGTCAGTTAAATCGAATGGCTTTTTGAGGTAGCCATCGGCCAGGCCGGCTTCGGCAACTTCTGCGATATTGCTTACGGCTGATACGATGATTACGGGAATATGGCTGGTGGCGGGGTCAGTTTTTAAACCCCTGCTTATTTGCTGGCCGTTGGCATCGCTGCTCCAATCGGTAAGCCAGTTATCCAGCAGGATGATATCCGGGGCATGTTCGCCCAGGTGCTTCAGTATCCTGGCATTGTCGGACGATATCACCACGTAGCCTTCGTCTTCCAGGGCAAGCGTAACGGCATCCCTTATATCCTTATCATCCTCAATAACTAAAACTTTCTTAGCCATAATCTTAAGCCTGTAAATAATGTTGATTTCGCAGGCGCGCATCCAACGCCCTCGTACAATTAACACTAGGGCACATAATTTGTTTATTACGACAAGGAAAAAAAATGACCGTTGATTTTTCGCAGGTTAATTGTTTTCAATGCGCTCAATAGGGCTTCGCCGTTTTAATGATTACGTTGATTCCGCTGATGATGTCCTCCGGGAATTTAGAATTGATTTAATGGGCCACAAATAATCAGCCACCGCATCCTATAAAAAACAATGCTAACCGTAAACAGCCCACCGCAAACTGCCCACTGGCTATCCGGCTACGCCATCCAAATTAAAGCAGTTGCGGCAGCGTGGCTCGTAACTTTCTTTTTCGCCGAGCAGTATCTGGCGCTCATCCGGCACCAGGCGGTACGAGTTCAGCGCGGGGCTGCCGCATTTTACGCAGACGGCGTGCAGCTTGGTTACAGATTCGGCCATGGCCATCAGTTCGGGCATCGAGCCAAAGGGGCGGCCCTTAAAATCCATATCTAAACCGGCAACAATTACCCTTACACCGCTGTTGGCCAGCTTGCTTACCACGTGCGGCAGGTCATCATCAAAAAACTGGGCCTCATCAATACCCACCACCTGTACATGCGCAGCAAGCGGCAATATGGCTGATGCATTGTCGACAGCTTTAGAGGGGATAGAGTTGAGGTTATGTGATACCAGGGCGCTTTTATCGTAACGGGTATCGGCCACGGGGCTAAAAATTTCCACCTGCACTTTGGCAATACGCGCACGGTTTACCCGCCTGATGAGTTCTTCGGTCTTACCCGAAAACATCGACCCGCAAATTACCTCTATGCTTCCGCCTACCTCGTTACGCCGCCTGAAAACTTCCTCTGTGTACAAATCGCAAAACTTTTGTGAGGGGCTAATATCAGAATTTTATCCTATTTTTGATTGGCATTTTTCCTAACATAATAGCTATGAAGCAACAGGAAGTATTTAAAAAGATAGGCGTAATTATACAAGAACTGAACGAACAGTATGAGTATCTGCAAACTACGGTAGATGATCTGAACGACCTGGAGCTTGAGCTTTTTGTTGCCAACACCCATTTTTTAAAGGACCATGCCGAAATACTGCGCAAGCTGAACGCCATAAAAAGCCAGCCAGCGGCCAAAACCAGTATTAAGGACGAGCCTAAATGGTTCGAGCCGATGGTGCAGCCCGCAAAAAACACCACTGTGCCTTTCATGCCGGATACACCCAAACCTGTTACTAACGATAGCATCCGGTTTGAGATAGTGCGGCCCGAAGAAGATGAACTACAATTTGAGCAGCCCGAGCCTTTTGAAGAACCAGAGCCTGTTATAGACCAGAGCGTCGATGCTCCTGCCGATAGCCCGGAAGTGGAGGAAGAACCCGAAACCATCCGCCATGAACTGCTGCTTGATGAAGCCGATAATTTTGAGGACGAAGAAGAAGGCCAGAGCCAGGACGAGCTTCTGCTGACGCCGATTGCGGAGATAGAAGAAGAGCCTGAAGCCGACAACCCGGAGGCCGGAGAAGAAGCAATTGAGGTGGCTGAAGAAGAGCCGGTGGTGGTTGAAGAAGAAGTTGAACCGGAGCCGGAAATCGAAGAAATTCCAGCTTCTGTTGCAGAAATTGTTGAGCCTGAACCTGTAATTGAGGAAACAGCAGAGGAAGAAATTCCGGAACCTGAACCAACCCTGTTTGACGAGCCGAAGAAAAACGGCAAAAAGGCATTAGCCGAAAGCATGGAGGATATACAGGTAGAGAACCTGATGCCAAAAACCAAAGGCAAAAAAGCCGGGGAAGAAGAAAAAGAAGCAGAGCCGGTGCTTACCCTTAATCAGCGCCTATCGGCGCAGAAGAAGGAAGTTAAACAGGAGCCTGTAGAAACTTTAGAGCCATTGGCAGATATCAAATCTGCCATTACGCTCAACGACAAGCTGCTATTTGTGAAGGACCTGTTCAAAGGCTACAATTTAGCTTATACCGAAGCGATAGAAATTGTAAACCGTTTCAGCAGCTTTGAGGAAGCCGACCGCTTTTTGCAGAACAACTACGTAACCAAAAACAACTGGGAAGGCAAAAAAGAAACCTCAGATAAGTTTTATGCCTTGCTGAGGAGGCGCTACGCGTAAATAACCGCCCCCTATCCGTGGATAACCCCCATACGGTTACTATCCAGCTTCAGCAAAATAAACAGCAGGATGGTGAAGCTAAGCAATGAAGAGCCTCCGTAGCTGATAAAAGGCAGAGGGATACCTATTACCGGCATCACGCCTATGGCCATGGCTATATTGATGAGCACGTGGAAGAAGATAATAGAGGCCACGCCATACCCATAAATACGGGAGAACGGTGCACGCTGCCGCTCGGCAATGAGCACGATGCGCAGCAACAAAAACAGGTACAAGCCCAACACCACTACCGAGCCAGCAAACCCCCACTCCTCCCCTATGGTGCAGAAAATAAAATCGGTGCTTTGCTCCGGCACAAACGCGTACTTGGTTTGCGTACCCTGCAAGTATCCCTTACCCCAGGCCCCGCCGGAACCGATGGCTATTTTTGCCTGATTCTGGTTGTATCCAACCCCTTTGATATCCCTGGTGAGGCCCAATACCACATCTATACGCTTGCGCTGATGCGGCTTTAAACCATGCTCGTACAAGGGCTTTACGCCGAATACGAAACCTATGCTGATGGCGGCCCCAATGATAACTTTGAATATAAGCGGCCTGTTTCTTTTGATTGATAACGAAATAAGCACAGTTGCGATAATGATAACCGCAACCACATAACCGCTGGGGAACAGCAAGGAGGTAATGAAGAGCGTAATAAGCAGGCCTACAACTATCAGGAAATACGGCGACAGCCCCTCGCGGTATAAAACGAATATCAGCGAACAGAATACCAGCGTGGAGCCGTCATCGGGCTGCAGCTTAATAAGCACCATGGGGAGCAGAATAATGCTCCCTGCTATCAGGAAACTCTTAGGGTCGGTTACCTTTACGTTGGTGGCGCTTAGGTATCGCGCCAGCAGCAAACAGGTGGCAAATTTAGCAAACTCCGAGGGCTGTAGCCTAAAGCCGCCGCCCATATCTATCCAGGCCTGGTTACCGCCCACGTTATGGCCCACTAACAGCACCAGCAATAGCATCAATACCGTAGTCACATAAAAGAATGGCGCCAGGGCAGATAAGAAACGGCTCTCCAGCAGCAAAATCAGCATACCCAGTACCATAGCTACGGCTATGTAGATGAACTGCTTGCCATAGCGGGTATCGGTATCGATGAAGCTGGAGTTGTTCTCATCAAACACTGCTGCCCGTATGTTGAACCAGCCAATAATGCACAGGGTGATGAACAGGAACACTGTTAGCCAGTCTACATTAGAAAAAAAGCTACTGCGCTGATTGTTGTTATTCATCGTCCTTACGTTTTGGCAGCATAGCCGTGGGTTTACTTAAGGGTTGCTTGCCCGCGGGCGTACCTGGTGCCGGCTGGTTTGCAGCCGCCTTCAATTTAAGTTTCGCCAATGAATCCACCTGGGCTTTTTTAAGGCTATCCAGGTGCTGTTTTCGTTTGTCGGCAGCCGTGGGTACAATTACCGGCAACAAGTTGGCATTCATATAATACTCAGGCGTAATACCCGATGCGCGTTTGGATATACTACCGGTTAAATATTTCTCTACAATAAAGCTGGCTATCGGCGCGGCCCAGGTTGCCCCCTGGCCGGAGTTCTCTACAATCACCGCAATGGCAATTTTAGGGTTATCGCGCGGCGCGAACGCTACGAATACCGAATTATCCCCCCGGTTTTTAACCTCGGCCGTACCTGTTTTACCGCACATGATAATACCGGGTATTTTTGAGCCATAAGCGGTACCCACATCTACCACCTGCTGCATGCCATCGATAGCGGGATGGAAATAGGCCGAATCTACCCCTACGTAATTGCGCAAGGTATATTCCTTCTTAATAATTCGCTTATCGCCGATGGCTTTGATTAAATGCGGCTTATAATAGAAGCCACGGTTGGCAATAATGGCCTCAATATTGGCAAGCTGCAATGGCGTTGCCGCAAGCTCGCCCTGCCCAATCCCAAGGGAAATTACCGTACTGGAGCGCCAGCCGCCTTTGCTGTAAAGCTTGTCGTAAAAAGCGGCTTTGGGTAAAAGGCCCCTGCTTTCGCCGGGCAAATCAAGATCAAGCCGGCTGCCGAGGCCAAATTTGGCCACATTGTTTCGCCAGGCGCTATAGCCCGTATCAACATTGCGTGCCCCAAAGCGGTTAACCAGCTTCTCGAACACCATATCGAAATACCCGTTGCATGAATGTGCAATAGCCTGCGACAGGTTTACCGCACCATGCACCTCGTTATGAAAACACTTAATGCGGCGATTACCTGATTGATAATAGCCACGGCATACATAAACCGTTTGCGGCGTTATCATACCTTCCTGCATAGCTATCAAAGCGCTCAACGGTTTAAACGATGAACCAGGCGGGTACGTTGCCTGCACCGGCCGGATAAAGAAGGGCTTGTAAGGGTCTTTATATAATTTGGCCGCGTTGTTGCCGCGCTCTCGCCCTACCAGCAGGTTTGGGTCGTAAGTAGGGGTGCTAACAAAGGCAAGTATTTCTCCGGTAGAGGGCTCTATGGCAACTATGCTGCCCACTTTATTGCGCATCAGGGCCTCGCCAAGCTTCTGTATGGTCATATCTAATGACGATACCAACTTTTCTCCCGCTACTGCCACGGTATCGAACGCGCCGTTGGCATAGGAGCCTTTGGGTTGGTTGCGCGAATCTACCATCTTATTGAGCACGCCACGCTGCCCGCGCAACACCGTTTCGTAAGATCTTTCTACACCGCTGATGCCGATATAGTCGCCCGGACTATAATACCCGCCCGAGCGTTTGATAATCGGGTCGGTAACTTCGCCAATATAGCCCAAAAACTGCGCAGCGGCAGAATCGGGGTAGGAACGCACGGGTCGTTGCTGCGGGAAGAAACCCACGAACTCCGAAAGGCGTTCCTGAAAAGTGGCATACAACTGCGGCGACAATTGTTTCTCGAAAACCGAGGCGCGGTAGGGCGAGTACTTGCGGGCCTTGGCCATGCGTTTATCGTAGCCTTCCTTATCTATGCCCAGCAGTTTGCAGAATTCTATGGTATCAAACGGTGTTACCTGCTTCGGTATCACCATAATATCGTAGATGATATCGCTTTGCACCATTATCTTGCCGTTCCTATCCAGGATGGGGCCACGGGCAGGATACTGTATCATCTTGCGGATTACGTTCTGGCTGGCGTAAAGGGCATAGCGGTCATCCACCACCTGTATGTAAAACAAGCGGCCCAGTAATAGCAAAATAAAGGCGATGAAAATACCGGCGATTATGTACCGCCGCTCAAAAAAACTGTTCATTAACGCTGTTTTCTCCTAAAAAATAACAAGCCCGAAACGATCATTAAAAATACGGTAAATATTGAACTCGATACCCAGCGTATTAGTGTGTACTCGAATTCATTTATCCTAAAAACTTCAAGGTTGAACAGCACGAAGTGATGCACCAGCGTAAGCACCGAGGCGTAGAAGAAAAACCAGCGGAAACCCATAATGCTGAGTGTTGGCTCGGGCTCGTTATCGAAACCATCCTTCTGCACCGTTATGCTGATGAACAACACACGTACCAGGGCAAGCACCGTACAGGCCGCGGCATGCAGCCCCGGTGTATCGTAAAACATGTCGATAGTCAGCCCCACCGCAAACGACAGGATAAACAATAGCACGTTGGGTATCTCGAAAGGCAGCAGCAGTATAAAAAGTATATACAGATACGGGATGCTCAAATCGTAAAGTGCGATATTCTTTAGCAGGAACACCTGCAGGAATATCAGCAGCACGAAACGCACCAGGCTTATCAGGATTACCCTACTCATCTTTCTTCTCCTGGGCCTCCAATCCCATCTGTTCGGTGGCAAACTTGTTGTTTACTACATACACATATTCCAACTTGCTGAAGTCTACCGCCAACGCCACTTCCATCTTCAGGAAATAGCCGGTGCCCTTAGCGTTGAGGCCGCTTACTTTCCCTACAGGTATCCCAGCCGGGAAAAGCGATAGCTGCGAAGTTACCACCTGCTCGCCTACCTTGGGCGATGCGTTATTCGATACATCTTCCAGCAGGGCTTTGTGCGGGTCAAAGTCCTCGCCCCATTGCAGGTAGCCAATTTCTTTATGTGTAGCCAGCATTACGCTAAAGCGCGAATCTTTATGCAACAGCGATTGCACTATGGAAACATGCTCGCCTACCAGCACCACTTTGCCCACTATCCCCGCGCCCGTTATTACGCCCATGCCCTTACCAATGCCATCTTTGCTGCCACGGTTTATAGTTAAGTAGTTATTACGCTTGTTTACCGAGTTGTTGATAACCTTGGCCTCTATATACTCGTATTGTTGCTTGTAAATGGTATCGTTCACCACATGTTTGGCAACCGAATCGGCGTATTTAGAAGAGCGTAGTTGGTTGCGAAGTTCAGCGTTCTCACGGGCCAATTGGTCGTTCACCTGGCGTAAAGAAAGGTAGCCTTTCAACTCGTCGGCATGGGTATAAAACTCGCTGGTAACCTTATTGGTGCTGTTGATAAAACTCGCCTTTTGAAAGGAGTTGTATTTGATGTAGATAACCAGCGATGATACAAAAAAAATGAGGAACAAAAAGAATGCGTTGTACTTAGTGATAAATATCAGGAGGTTACGCATTGGGGAGATTAGATATGAGATGTGAGATATGAGATGTGAGATTAGGAAAACTGCGCTTTCTCATATCTCGAATCTCATATCTCACATCTAAAATTATTGCATTAAAAACTTAAAGTTACCGATATTTTTAAGGGCGGTGCCGGTACCGCGCACTACTGCGCGCAGCGGGTCTTCGGCAACGTGTACGGGCAGTTTGGTTTTTGCGGCTACGCGTTTGTCTAAGCCGCGTAGCAATGCGCCACCTCCTGTTAAGTAAATACCGGTTTGGTAAATATCCGCCGAAAGTTCGGGTGGAGTTATCTCCAGGGCTTTCAGTATCGCTTCTTCTATCTTGGAGATAGATTTATCCAGGCAATGCGCAATCTCGGTGTACGATACCGTGATTTGCTTAGGCACGCCAGTCATCAGGTCACGACCCTGTACAGCGAAATCTGCAGGTGGTTCGGAAAGTTCCGGCAATGCGGCGCCTACCTCTATTTTTATCTTCTCGGCAGTACGGTCGCCAATCATGATATTGTGCTGGCGGCGGATGTACTGTACGATGTCGGAATCGAAGTTGTCACCCGCTACGCGGATACTCTGATCGCAAACAATACCCGATAGGGCGATAACGGCAATCTCGGTAGTACCGCCACCAATATCGATGATCATGTTACCCATCGGCTCTTCTACGTCGATACCGATACCTACGGCAGCTGCCATTGGTTCGTATATCAGGTACACTTCTTTAGCGCCTGCAATTTCGGCGCTATCGCGCACCGCGCGTTTCTCAACTTCGGTAATGCCCGATGGGATACAGATAACCATACGCAGCGATGGGAAGAACCATCCCTTGCCCTGGTTTATCATTTTTATCATCCCTCGTATCATCAGTTCGGCGGCGTTAAAGTCGGCAATTACACCATCTTTAAGCGGGCGCACGGTGCGGATGTTATCGTGGGTTTTACCCTCCATTTGCATGGCCTGGCGGCCAATGGCAATAACCTTATTAGTTGTGCGGTCGAAAGCAACTATCGATGGCTCATCAACAACTACTTTATCATTATGTATAATGAGGGTATTGGCAGTACCCAAATCTATGGCGATTTCTTGTGTGAAAAAATTAAATAAACCCATGTGGCGTTATTTCAAATATTTTGCAAAGTTAATAATAATGAACACGATTTGTTACGAAAATGCGTAGAGGGTACGAATTTCACGAATTAAAACTAATTAATAGTTAATAACTCCCGATTTGTATAATTCGTGCCCTTGTGTCGATTTTTATTCGTTAAAACCTTCGTGTAAGTTCGGTTTTATTTATCGTATTGTACCCGTTCTTTTCTGTGGAACTGGCGTTAATCGTATGATTTGTGTTATAAATTTTATTCCGGTTATATTTTAGGAGATGCTTATGGCGTTGCCTTCGGCCCGGGTTATCCGCTCATACTGCACGGGCATTAGCCACAGGCCGGTATCCGCTTCTACCCCTAACGCGAGTGCACCATTTTACAACCACTCACCATTCTCAACTCACCACTCACCACACCTTAGTGCTTAAAGTGCCTCACCCCGGTAGTAACCATGGCAATGCCTTTTTGGTTGCACATGTTAATGGAGTCCTGATCTTTTATAGAGCCGCCCGGCTGCAATACGGCTGTGATGCCTGCGTCGGCAGCTATCTCCACACAATCGGGGAAGGGGAAGAAAGCATCAGATGCCATTACCGCGCCCTTCAGGTCGAAACCAAAGCTTTCGGCTTTGATGATGGCCTGCTTCAAAGAATCAACCCTTGAGGTTTGGCCCACGCCGCTTGCCATCAACTGGCTGTTCCTGGCGAAAACGATGGTGTTGGATTTAGTGTGCTTTACCACTTTATTGGCAAAATAAAGGTCTTTCAGCTCTTCTGTAGTAGGCTCCTTTTCGGTTACCGGGTTCATTTGTGCCGGGCCTTCAATAACCAGGTCCATATCCTGCTCTATAACACCATTCAGGAGGGTTTTGAATTGCTTTGTCGGCAGCTCAACCTTATTGCGGATGAGTACGATGCGGTTCTTTTTAGCGGTTAATACTTTCAGCGCATCATCGGTATAAGCCGGGGCAATCAGCACCTCGTAAAATATCTTATCTATTTCTAAAGCAGTTGCCTCGCAAACTTCGGCGTTGGTAATCAATACACCGCCAAAAGCCGAAACCGGGTCGCAGGCCAGGGCATCTAACCAGGCCTCTTTAGTATGTAAACGACTGGCAATACCGCAGGCGTTTGTGTGTTTCAATATAGCGAAGGTTGGCTCTGTAAACTCGTTTATCAGTGCCACGGCAGCATCAACATCAACCAGGTTGTTGTATGATAACTCTTTGCCGTTCAGCTTAGTGAACATCGCATCAAGGTTACCGTAGAAAGTACCCTTTTGGTGCGGGTTTTCGCCATAACGCAATGTTTGGCTGGTTTGTATGCTCTGTTTAAAAACAGGCATCGGCTCGGTTTGATCGAAATATTGGAATATGTGCGTATCGTAGTTAGACGATATGTTGAATGCCTTTTGCGCGAAAGTACGGCGTTGGTCTATGGTAGTTGTACCGTCCTGGCTTTTCAGGATGTCTTCCAAAATACCATAATCGTTTTTAGAGGCTACGATAACCACATCTTTAAAGTTTTTAGCCGCTGCGCGGATAAGCGAGATACCGCCGATATCAATCTTCTCGATGATATCCTCCTGGCCTGCGCCGGAGTTTACCGTTTCTTCGAAGGGGTACAGGTCTACAATTACCAGATCGATCTCCGGGATAGCGTATTGCTCCAGTTGCTGGGCATCGCTATCTAAACCGCGGCGCGATAAAATACCACCAAACACCTTTGGGTGCAGGGTTTTTACGCGTCCGCCCAGTATGGATGGGTACGAGGTAAGATCCTCAACGGCAATCACATCAACCCCAAGGTCGCGGATAAAAGTTTCGGTACCACCGGTTGAATATATGTTGACACCAAGGCGATTCAGCTCGTGGATTATCGGCTCGAGGTTGTCTTTGTAATAAACAGAAATAAGGGCATTTTTTATTTGAACGGACTGGCTCATTTGCAGGGCTTTTTTTGAGCCGCAAAGGTATGAATTAGAGATTAGAGATTAGAGACTTAAGGTTAGTTTTTTTTATTGGGTTTGTAATTGATGCTTAAGGAGATAAAAAGGACGTTTTGCTATAAAAATAAGCCCCATTTGTTGCGTTGCCAGCCTCTCAGCCGTAAGGATAAAAAACAAACCGATGAAAACTTCAGCTAAACTTGCAGCACTCGCCATTATCATGTTTATGGCCGCCTGCACAAAAGAAAGCAAATTCCTGGTGAATACTTCTTTACAAGGCAAATGGAAACTATCCGCCACTTACGCCGACCCGGGCGACGGCAGTGGCACCTATCACTCCGTAGCAACCACCGGCGAACACAGCATCACGCTGAAAAGCGATGGCACCATGGAAGTAACGGGTTTAAACAATGCAGATAACTTTTTGCAGTATTTTTCGCAATACAAAAGCTACACCCAGCGCGACAGCACCACCCTGGTTTTTAAAACGCAGGCCGGTATCGCCACTCAAAATTTTATTTACAAAATAGAAGGCGAAAAACTAACGCTCATCCCTGCCGGCCCAATTATGTGCATAGAGGGTTGCGGCACACGGTTCGAGAAAGTGAAGTAGAGGTTAAAGGTTAAAGGTTAAAGGTTAAAGGTTAAAGGTTAAAGGTTAAAGGTTAAAGCAAATTGAAGTGCTTTGTTTTAAAATTCTTTCAATTCTTTTAATTCTATAAAAATTCGAGTTCAGACATTATCTTTATCCTACCAAACAATTCAACCATGTCCGACGCAGTTAGCACCGCCACCCAAATAGAGATACCGCTTAACAAAGGCAAAATAGTGCTCATGTTTGTGGGAAGCCTGGCTTTTGTGGCTGCTGGCGTCTGGTTTATTACAAAACCCAACATCAGGCTTTTTGGCAACCAACCAAACCCAATACTGGGTTATGGCTTAGGCATTGTGGCCGTGGCGTTCTTTGGCTTTTGCGCGTATTGCCTGGTGAAAAAACTGTTCGATACCCGGCCGGGCCTCATCGTAAGCGCGGAAGGTATTACTGATAATTGCAGCGGCTATACTTTCGGCCTGATACCCTGGGCTGATATAGCAGGTATAGAAGTAATAGAAGTAGGCAAACAAAAGCTCATTATGGTACTGGTGCATAACCCTGCCGAGTACATCGATCGCCAAAGCAACGCCATCATGAAGAAAATGGCCGCCATGAATTACCGACAGTACCAAACACCGGTGAGTATTACGGCAAATACGTTGCAGTATAGCCTTGAAGATTTGTACAGGTTGCTACGGGAAAGATTGGCGGCAAATAGAACCAATCTCTAACCTCCCGCCTCTAATCTCTTTCTAAGAACGCATCTTCTTCAGCAAATTCTCAATCACTTTGGGGAAGTGCAGGTGCTCTAACTGCTGGCCTTTGAATTTTACGATCTCCAGCGTATCGCCGGGCTCTATCTTGAATTTGGATTGGTGGATGGGTTCGCCCTCGTCGAACTCGGCATTTACGAAATGGATGGTAATACCCGATTCCTCTTCGCCGGCGGCCAATACCGCCTTGTGTACGTTGTCGCCATACATGCCCTTGCCGCCAAATTTGGGTAGTAACGCAGGGTGCAGATTGATGATTTTATTAGGGAAAGCAGCTAATAAATTTTTAGGCACCAGCCACAAAAAACCCGCCAGCACAATAAGATCTACCTGCAGGTTTTTAAGCAAGGCAATTACCTCATCGGTATCGTAAAACTCGGTGCGGGTAAATACGTGCGACGGCACCTCGAAATTATCGGCGCGCTGCAATACGTAGGCCTGCGGGTTGTTGGTAAGTATCAATACTACCTCGGCATCGGCATTGCGCTTAAAGTGCTCCATTATCTTCTGGGCGTTAGACCCCGAACCGGAAGCGAAAATGGCTATTCTCTTTTTCAAAATGGCTATCAGCTTTATTACTGCAAAATATAAAAATTTAACCAGTTATCGCGTTATTACTTCTTTCTGGCGTATAAATCCCCAACGGTAAATGGTGCGCGGCTGCGTGGACGTATAATACGCCTGCGTATCGCCGGTTTGCAGCACCATAGAAAATTCGCCAAGGTTGCTTATTTGCGCATTGGCAAATGGCTTGGAGCTGCCCACGGTGCTATTGTCCTTGCAAACCATATCGGCAAACAAAATGAGCTTAGTGTCGCTCAGGCTGTAAGTGCCCCGGGCAATATCCTGCACTGTACAATCGAAATTAGTATAAGTGCAGCTGCCGTCTTTATAAAACTTAAATATTTGCGTGCTATCGCAGGTGATAGTATCGGTTGATTGCTGGGTATCGCCTATATAATTATACACCTGCAGCGATGCCAGTTCCCACTGCCGGGTGGTAAGCAAATTGGGTATATTGCTTTTATCCTCTTTTTTGCAGGAGTTTGCCACCAGCCCAATCAGCAGCAATAACGATGCACAACAGAAACCAATATTTTTCTTCATCCTTTATCAGCCGCAAAAATAGGAATTACATTTACATACACCTGCCCGGCCAATCAATATAACTCTATTAAGCCCGCATTATTTTGCCTATGGTTGATTAGGTTGGATGCCGGGTGATTGATTAGGCGGCAAAAATCTTAAATTGCGGCGATACATTACCAAAGGAAGAATTGATGCTAAACAAACCCATCAGCCACTCACCAAATCAACAAAGCCTGCGCATACCGTACGCTGTACTTAAAGCCGAATTTAAACGCGTATTGCTTTCGCTTGATTTTACCAACGACAACGCCGATGCCTGCGCCGGCATATTTGCCGATAACAGCCGCGATGGCGTGGCCTCGCACGGGCTTAACCGCTTTGGCGTATTCATTGAATATTTAAAGGAAGGGCTGATTACCCCCAATGCCGAGCCATCGCTAATAAGCTCCTTTGGTGCCATTGAGCAATGGGACGGCAACTTTGCCACCGGTATGCTCAATGCCCGTTTTAGTATGGATAGAGCCATTGCGCTGGCCCAAGCGAACGGCATAGGCTGCGTGGCCATTAAAAACACCAACCATTGGATGCGCGGCGGCACCTACGGCTGGCAAGCCGCCGAAGCTGGTTGCGTGGGCATTTGCTTTACCAATACTATAGCCAACCTGCCGCCCTGGGGCGGCACCCAGCCGCGACTGGGCAATAACCCCCTGATTATAGCCGTACCCAAACAAGGCGGGCATGTGGTGCTGGATATGGCCATATCGCAATTCTCCTTTGGCAAGCTTTGGCAATACGAGGCTCAAAACAAACCCCTGCCCCTACCCGGCGGCTACGATAGTGAGGGTAACCTAAGTACCGATGCCGCAGCCATACTGGCTACAAGGCGGGCATTGCCCATCGGTTTTTGGAAAGGCTCGGGTTTGTCGCTGGTACTCGATTTGCTGGCCACCATCCTGAGCGGGGGAAGCTCAACCGCGGCCATTACCCAAAGCGGCCGGAAAGAAACCGGGGTATCGCAGGTTTTCATAGCCATAAAAGCAGATGGCGTGCAAAACGAGGCGCTGATAGAGCAAATTCTCGATTACACCAAAAGCAGCGCGACGGAAGGCGGCACCGAAATCCTCTACCCAGGCGAAAACATGCTGCGCACCAGGGAAAAAAGCCTGGCAGAGGGTGTGCTGGTGGATGAAAGAATTTGGGAAGAAGTGAAGGGGATGTAGAGTTATTGGAATTTCTTTTCTAACTCGCGCATCACCTCATTGAAGTCCAACCCCATTTTCGGGTTTCCTCATAATCTCTAATTCTTTTTCTAACAATAGAGATATGCCAATGGGCACTTGAGTTAATTGAATATTTGCGCTGTCCTCCATAATATATTCTGTTAGATAAAATCCCTCTCAAAACAAAAAATTAAACCCACTCCCTTTACCCGGCCTTTGCATCTCTTTAAATTTCTCAATCTCCAGTTTCAGCATTGTGGTGTATTCATCCGCCATAAACCGCCTGAAGATTTCAATGTCCTCCTGCTGGCGGGTATCAACCAACGCCTGTATATAGGCAACCTTGTTTTCACTGCGGACGATACCTAATGGCAAGCCATACCAGGCCTGGATATAATTCATCAGCAACCTTGATGTACGGCCATTGCCGTCATAATAAGGGTGGATGCTGACCAGGTTGAAATGTGCATCGAAAGAAAGCTTCAGCTGCTGCTCCACAGTAAGCGGTTTACCCATCGACTCATTGAGTTTTTTTACCAATTCGGTCGTGAGCCTTTCAACCTTATCAAAATTGGGGAAATAAGAAACGCCTGCTGTAACATTCCCTTTCCTGAACGCGCCCGTTGCCGAATCTACGGAACCAAGCATGGTATTATAAACCTTGCCGGTACGTTTCATAACCAGGCTATTGATACTTTGCAAAAGCGAAACACTTAGGCCTTTTTTGGCTTTCGCGTTTTCTAAGGCAAACAACAGCGCGGCGTGATGGTCGGTCACCATCAGGCTTTCTTCCATCGGTTTGCCGTTTGGTGTGCGCCCCTCGTCTATCAACACCTGGGTTTCGATCTCGGTAAGGGTTGATCCTTCTATACGGGTGGAATGATGGTCGATAGCAATCAGGTTAAACCGTTCATGGTCTATCACATCGGCTATGCCGAGGCTTTCATATTCCGCTATGAGTTTAACCGCTTCCATTGTAGTATAGTGCGAAAATACTTATAAAATGTTATTTATATGGTTGCTATGGGGAGTGGAATTAAACCATGGTCCGCATTTTTCTAAATGCTTTATTAATTTTATATTTGTTATGAGGAGGAGAAACAATGAAATCGGGTATAACAAAAAATGGAGAATCGTTCAGGAGCCATGAGTCGTACTCTCCGAAGGAGGTTTTAGCTGCCGGTGGCACCACCGCATTTGGTTTAAAAGCGGGCAAAAATAATAGCACGCTAATTAAGGCGCTTGAAGAAGCCCCACCGATAGAACCGTTTACCGAGGAAGAATGGACCGATTTATTGGATCAACTTGAAAAAGATAAATAATGAACATCCTTTTGGATACCAACATCATTATTAGCCTTGTCCGAGCAAAAAACTTTAACGCAATCATCAATTTTATTAATCCCTCCAATTCACTACTTTACATCTCTGTAGTGTCGGAAGCGGAATTAAAATCTTTGGCGTTAAGAAACAATTGGGGACTAAACAAACGAAATTTGCTAGACAGCATTCTTGATCAACTTAATATTATAGATGTTGACAAATTCTATGTAAATATCTACGCAGAAATTGATGCTTACTCGCAAAGGCTAAACCCGAAATTCGAAAATTACCCATTCGATACCCCTCGAAATATGGGTAAAAACGATTTGTGGATAGCATCGCTTGCTGCATTGATGGGATTAACGCTTATCACTACCGATGCCGATTTCGACCACTTGAACAATATATTTTTTGAAGTCCGAAAGATTAGGTCAACAGAATTCAGACCTTTCTTCTAACTCCCCTTTACCTCACCAAGCCCTCAAACTTATCCCAAAAACCATCCTTAGGCAATGGTGCCACAATCATAACCGGTTCGTTTTTTACGGGGTGGACAAATTGCAGGCGGCGGGCATGCAGGCATATGCTTTTGCGGAGGCTACCGCGTGGGTAACCGTATTTATTATCGCCTACTATGGGGCAGCCCAGGGTGCTTAGCTGCACGCGTATCTGGTGCGGCCGGCCGGTTATCGGGTCAACCTCTATTACATAATAACCATCCAGTTCGCCAACAAGCTTATAGTTCAATTCAGAACGGAGGCTGCCCTGCACTTCTTTATCGTGCGCTTTGGTAACATTCTTTTGCGGGTTTTTCACCAGCCAGTGTACCAGGTTGCCGGCCTCGGGCTGGGGGCGTTTGCGGGTAATGGCATAATAGGTTTTATGCATCTCGCGGCCTTTAAAAAGCTTGTTTATCCTATCCAAAGCCTTGCTGGTTTTGGCGAAGAGGATAACGCCGCTCACAGGCCTGTCCAGGCGGTGCACTACGCCCAGGAAAGCACCGTTCGGCTTATTGTATTTAGCTGCGATATATTTCTTTACCTTCTCGTCAAGTGGCTCGTCGTTAGTATCATCTACCTGTACAATGTCGCCGGCGCGCTTATTTACGGCAATCAGGTGGTTATCCTCGTAAAGGATATCCTTATCAGTAACATCGTGGCTGGTATAGTTATGTTCGGGGCGGGCCAATTTTATTTCGGATTTGGGATTTACGGTTTCGGATTTGAATTCAGGATCTATATTAATTTTTCATCTGCACATCTGCATATTCGCACATCTGCACATCTACCTAATATTCTTCCTTTTCGTTCGGGAAATTACTTGCTCTTACATCGCTTACGTAGTTTTTTATTGCGCCGTCCATCACGCTGTACAGGTCGGCGTATTGGCGTAAAAAGCGGGGTTTAAAACCTTTGTTCAGGCCAAGCATATCGTGTATCACCAGTACCTGTCCGCTGCAATGCTGCCCGGCACCAATGCCAATGGTTGGTATATTAAGGCTATCGCTTACTTCTTTTGCCAGTTTAGATGGAATTTTTTCCAGCACGATGCCGAAGCAGCCCAATTCCTGCAACTTCAAGGCATCTTCCTTTAACTTGGCGGCCTCCGCCTCTTCTTTGGCCCTTACGGTGTAGGTGCCGAATTTGTATATCGATTGCGGCGTTAAGCCCAGGTGCCCCATTACCGGGATACCGGCGGTAAGGATACGTGTTACAGATTCTGCGATCTCCACGCCGCCTTCCAGTTTAACTGCGTGCGCGCCCGCTTCTTTCATAATGCGGATGGCCGACGCCAGGGCTTCTTTAGAATTCCCTTGATATGAGCCGAAAGGCAAATCTACCACCACCAGCGCCCGCTTAGCAGCGCGCACTACCGATGCAGCGTGATATATCATTTGGTCGAGCGTTATAGGCAGAGTGGTTTCGTGCCCGGCCATTACGTTGGAGGCCGAATCGCCAACCAGTATAATATCGGTACCCGCATTATCAACGATCAGCGCCATCGAATAATCGTATGCCGTAAGCATGGCAATTTTTTCGCCCCGGTTCTTCATTTCCTGCAGGGTATGCACCGTAATGCGCTTTACTTCCTTATTTACCGACATACTGATGATAGTTTCGTGAACCGCAAAGTTAGGAACTCATCCGGTATTTTTCATCCTGAAAAATTGAAGGCTATTTTCCTTGTATTTATATATTATTTTATATTTTAGGGCAGCCCAATTATAAATAATTATACTATTCGATTTAATGGACGATAAAATATACCCATGCATGTACTGTGGTAAACCCATGAACCATACCGACCGCAAACCGCGTAATTTTTACCTTAAAAAATTCCTACCCTTTTTGCCTATCAGACCATTCTGGTGCACGCATTGCCTAAAAACAACTTTCTTTTGGGGCAACAAAGGCAAGTAGCCAAACCCGCGGCGCTTTGGTGGCCGCAAAAAACAAGTGGTAATAACTTTTGATTTAAAAAATTAAATCATACTTTTGCGGCGTGAATAAAGAGGTGTTTTACTTCAATTTTCAGTGCTGTTCATACGGAGCTTCGTGCCAGGAAATCCGAACAAATTACCCTTTCAATTTTTTTGCAAAATGAACCATTACACCAAACTGCCCGCAGTATTGTTATTGGCCGATGGCACCGTTTTTAACGGTAAAGCCGCAGGTAAAATAGGTACCACCACCGGCGAGATATGTTTTAACACCGGGATGACCGGCTACCAGGAAATTTTTACCGACCCATCGTACTTCGGGCAAATAATGGTGGCTACCAATGCGCACATAGGTAACTACGGCATATCTGCTCAGGAGGTAGAATCGGGCCAGATACAGATAGCCGGGCTGGTTTGCAAAAACTACAACATTGCCTACAGCCGCAAACAGGCCGATGAATCCATACAGGATTATTTCCAGGAGCAAAACATCGTGGGCATATCTGATATAGATACCCGCCAGCTGGTGCGCCATATACGCGATAAAGGCGCCATGAACGCTATCATCTCCTCTGAGATACTGGATATAGAAGAGCTGAAAGCTAAACTGGCCGAAGCGCCGGATATGGATGGCCTGGAACTTTCTTCGCAGGTATCAACCAAAGAAACTTACACCTTCGGCAACGAAGCTGCTGCCTACCGCGTGGCGGTGTTAGACCTCGGCGTAAAAAAGAACATCCTCCGCAACTTCGACGACCGCGACGTGTACGCCAAAGTTTACCCCGCCAAAACCACCTTTGCCGAAATGGAAAAGGATTTTGCGCCGGCAGGTTACTTTATTTCTAACGGCCCCGGCGACCCATCGGCCATGCCCTACGCTGTAGAAACCGTAAAAGAAATCTTAGCTGCCGATAAGCCTTTATTCGGTATTTGCCTGGGCCACCAGTTGCTGGCTTTGGCAAACGACATACCAACCAAAAAGATGCACAACGGGCATCGTGGCCTTAACCACCCGGTGAAAAACGTAATCATCAACCATTGCGAGGTTACTTCGCAAAACCACGGCTTCGGCGTAGTGCCTGAGGCGGTGAGGGCATCTGATAAGGTAGAGATTACCCACATAAACCTTAACGACCAATCGATAGAAGGTATCCGCGTAAAAGATAAAAAAGCATTCTCGGTACAATATCACCCCGAATCATCCCCCGGCCCGCACGATAGCCGTTATCTGTTCGATGACTTTATTAATCTGATGAAATAAGAACCGGGATTAAGCGGATTTTTACGATTTCACCGATTTAAAATCAGGAAAATCCTCTAATCAAGAGAATCAAGGTTCAGACAATGCCGAACGCCTTTCAAGCTTAACTTGAGAGGCGTTCTCCTTTAAACACCGCGTCATTGAGGAACGATGCAATCTCCCGATAAGCAGAGCGACCTGCATAGAGCCCGTCCTGCGTAGCGATTGCTTCGTTCCTCGCAAGGACGTACTTATTTACTTCTTCAAATAATACGCCGGCACTGGCAGGCCTTTCCTTTCCACATCCCAAATAATGCTGCTCACTTTCCAGCCTTTGGGCGTTTTGATGAGCTGGAAACTGTTTACGCCACGCTCGGCTATGCTATCACGGGTGTTGAGGTACGTGTTATACGTGCTGATACGGTGGGCCACATTGCCAAACTGCTCGGTTTTGCCGTATGCTTCTTCCTCATAAAACATAGCTATATGGCCGTCTGTTACAAATTTTTTGTACAATTTAATGATTTGCGGCAAGGAGGCAACTTCTGCTGTATCGGCGCGGAAATTGATGAATTGCGCCTGCGGGATAAAATAATTTCCTATCTCATCAAACCTGGGTTGCTCCCCTTTTTTAAAAGTGAGAGCGGTGTAAGCATCATGTACCGCTTTGGTAATAGCACTATCTTCCGGAACGGTGTAGGCAGCTGGCACGGTGGCTACGGCATTGGGTTTCTTTTCGGCAGTTTGGCAGGCGGCTATGGCCAGGGCAAACATCGCCACCAATAAAAGATTTTTCATTATGTGTGTATGGAGTTGGTTTACAACGAAAATAGCTAATCGTATATACATTTCCTATGCGGAAAGAGATATCCAAGCGATTTTCCGCTCTCTTCCAACAATTCAAGCTCCATATCTAAAAATAAATTTCTCTTATTTTTATTTGGATTTATTCTAAATAAGGCTTTACTTTGTTGGCGTGAGCGGTTGATATGCTCAGAAAAACTTAAGCCCTGCTTTTTCGGCAAGTACTTTTCATGGGGGAAACACCGCTTAAGCAGGCACAAATTTTTAACATCACCTACCTATGTGCGACGCAAAAGTGCTTAGTCAGAAAGGGGCATCGGTTATCAGCCGGTGCTCCGAATGCCGCTGTGTTTTCATCTGGAACCACAACCTCATCCTCAGTTTCACGCCTGAGCAGTTTGCGCAGTTCAGGGATTTTGCTGCCGACCTGGATTTCGACGGCCACTCCTTCCCGTTCCCGGATGGGCAGGAACGCATTGTGATGCGCACGCCCGTAAGCGATATACAGTTTACCTTCACGCCCCACGAGTGGGAGGATTTCCACACAGCAATGGACGAGGCTGCCTACATGCAGGAAGTTTATGGGCTGATGGAAGGGTGAGGAAAAAAGAGATTAGAGGCAAGAGGTTAGAACCAAGATTGAACCAAAACAGCTACGTCATGCCGAATTTATTTCGGTAACCCATCTGCAAGGTGGGCGAATTGCAAAGCGGCTTAGCATTTGGCCACTGTTATGACGGATATTGAAACAAGAAGAATGACGTTTAGTATCCCTTAAATACCCTCAGCTTCAATGCCGCCGCTACCGACGAAATCCCCGCAAAATATTAAAGGCTTTTGCCAAACTCCCTTCGCAAATACTTTACTTTGCCAGCAGTATGAAAGATATCCCGGTACATAAGATACAAGACAGGGCAAGCAGCGGCCTGGATATACGCCACTTTTTACCCGGCGACCTGGGTAAGGAGGTTGAAATGCTGGGCATACACCGCGACGATCATTACATTTTTTTTCTGTTGATAGCAGGCAACGCTTCGCTGATGGTCGATTTCCACGAGATGCACTTTGCCGGGAGCTCGGTTTACTATCTGCTGCCCGGGCAGGTACACCAGCCCATCCGCCAGAAAGTGGGCGAGGGCTGGTTTATTGCCGTTGATACGCCATTGATACCGCCCGATTACCGCCAGGTTTTTGAGGGGCACCTGCTGTTGCAGCAACCCTGCGTATTAAACCCACAGCAACTGGCCCAATGCAACGACCTCCTTTGCCTGCTGGATAACCAATACCATGGCAACCCTAATGATGCCTTTTACTTGCCCATTGTGCATTCCCTGTTGCAATCGTTTTTGGGAATAGTTGCCGGCTGCTATTGTACCGCCGGCGATAAGCAAGGGCGCCTATCCCGACCGGCGCAGCTATCGCAGCAATTCAAAAAAATGCTTACGGAAAATATGCGCATGCAGAAAAGCCCTTCGGCTTATGCGGCGCAGTTAAACGTATCCGAATCGTACCTGAACGAAGCGCTCAAAAAAACGACCGGGCTGCCCGTAAGCTACTGGATAATACAGGAAGTGATGCTGGAAGCCAAGCGCCTTTTGTACTACAGCGAAATGAACACAAAAGAAATAGCGCATACCCTGGGCTATGACGACCATACCTATTTTTCGCGCGTGTTTAAGCGCACAGCAGGAAATACGCCACTCGAATTCCGCAGGCACTACCGTAAATAGTCCAATCATTACCCCGATGCCGCCATTTCCCCGGCCACCCTGTTTGCCGTAATTTGTGCTATTAAATCATCACAGATGCAAACATCAACCTTAGATAAATTGAAAGCCCGGGCCGGCCGGCTATTAGAAAGCCGGCTGCTACAAAGCGGCCGCGTGCTGGAAGTGCGCCACTGGGAACCTGCTACCATGATTGAAGTAGACCTGCACCTGCCCTATGCCGACGTGCAAAGCTGGCAGGAAATCCCCTACATCAAATTCAAAGTGGATAACCTTACCTACCGCGATTACACCCCAAGCGGCTGGGATGCCGAAACGCATACCTGCACCCTCTATATAGATGCGGCGCACAAAGGACCCGGCAGCAAATGGGCCGCCAGCCTGAAGAAGGGCGACGACGTGCATTACCTGGCCATAGGCAGCACCCGCCACGCACCCGAAAGCAAAGCCGTCATTATTGGGCTGGGCGATGAGAGCAGCATGGGGCATATGCTTGCCCTGCAGCAAATGGTATTGCCCAGGGGCCGCTTCGCGGGTGCGGTGCTCATTGCCAATCCGCACCACCGTAAATTATTCGAGGAGTATTTTTGGTCGCCCCTGCAAGCTATTGAGCGTACCGATGTTTATGGCCACCACAGTATTATACAATGGGTAATAGAACAGCACTACGATATGGCGCATACCATTTTTTACCTGGCCGGCAACAATACCATGGTAAGCGAACTGCGTAAGTTGCTGAAACAATTGGGGTACCCCTCTGCGCAGATTAAAGCACGGGGGTTCTGGAGTTAAGGGGCATCGCATTAAGCCCCTGCCTCTCCGCAAGGCTCTCGAAGAATACCCTGCGGCACCATGCAAAGCAAACTATGTAATGTGGAATGTCCTGCTAACCCCGCCGTCATCCCGAATTATTTCGCCCCCCCACACGGCAGGTCAACGGCAAGCAAAGTGGCTTAGCAGGATGGCAACTTTTATGATGGGGTGTTGAAAAAATTTCAACATGACGGAGTTTTCATCATTCATCATTCGATATTCAGCATTCGGTGTTCGATATTTAACCAATGCCCCCCCCATTCGCACACCAAAAACCTGCACTCACCGATAGCCGCCAAATTCACCGATAATGCCTCCCCTGTTCATTCCCCTCAGAAATCCGTTTACCGACGATTTGCCATGTTTCGCCTAATAACGTTAAACAAAATTTGCCCGCTGATGCACATTTGTAGTGTTAAAACAACGCAACATCATCATGACAACTCAACTTACTATCCCATCACTTTACTCCATCATGGCACTTGTAGTAGCCGTGCTGATCATCGGCGTAGGATGCCTGGCCTGCTAATCATACCTCCATCATATATCCGTATGTTTTGGCCCGTAAGCCGAAACATACGGTAGAATTCCCAGTCCGGCCTTATCTATCATTTCCCCCGCTACGCGAAACTGGCAGGCACTTTGCTTTCTTCGGTTAAAACATCAATCATAAAAAAGGGAGATACCGTACACCGGCAATGGGGCGCCCCGGCAGCCGAAGGCAAAATAGAAAAGAAGCATACCGAAACCATTACAAAAACCATAAAAGGCACCAAAGTAAAACGCAAGGCAACTGCCGATGAGCCTGCCTACGAAATTAAGCAAGCTGATGGCAGCAAGGTGCTGAAATCTGAAAGCGAGTTGAAGGAAGGCGGGAAGATAATTAATCAATAGTTTTTACATACCGGCTGCTTATCCAGCCAACTTTATCGGCTGTAATGCCGTTTTCCGGGTCTTCGTAAAATAGGCTTTTGCCAAGTTTATATTTCGCTGGTATCTGAACAAGCCACCAAACCCTACCTGATTTGTCAGTAGAACTTGCGAGGGCTGTGCCTGTAGTATTTTTATGCAACTCGGCTACCGTATTCCCTTTATGTATTTCTCCGTCAATCCCATTTTTGGTAGTATCGTTTACGATCGGTTCAAATCTCAGCTTATAATTCTCGTTTAAAACTGCAAACCGGATTGGGGACTTAAAATAAGAGCCGTTAAAAGGCATGTTGTGGTAATTTGCTGATACCGTTTCCAATTTAAGATGAGGGATGTCGCCCTTGTAAGTAGCCGTATATGTTTTATTAAAATCGATGTAGGCGGCGCAACAGCCATCGTCTTTGATATATGCCCGAAACACCTTTCCGGCTTTTATATCCAACTTTCTTAAAAATTGAAATGACTTAAAAACAATATTAAACCCATTAGTGGTGTGTAATATAAATGCCACTTCATAAGGTTCCCCTCCGCTTTTACCTTCAAATATCAGATCGTCCTTCCCATCACCGTTAATATCGCAAATGTGGAGGGCATCAATCAACTTATCAGTATTATATTCGCTTTTGTAAGCACCGTATTCGTCCGTAAATTTGGCCAGGTTCGCGTTGATAAAGGCATTCTTTAAACTATCGTTAGATTTTTCTATCGATGCCCAATTAAACTTTTCCACTGTAAATGGAAAAACAGCATGGTTTTGTGGTTTAGCTACAGGGATACTATCCTGCTTGTGTTTTTTATGAGTTGCCGAATTACAAGAAACCAGTACAACAGCTAAGAATACAAAATATCGATACATGTGAATTAGGTGGTTATAATGCAATAAAGATAATTGTAAATATTGTATGCGTTGTAGAAATTTCGCTTCAATACGTCAATTATTGTTATGCTCCTGTCGTACTTTTTACTATAAAGTTTGCCGCCGGCAAAATCTAATAGAATTTTAATGCCCTAAGCACCCCGGACATATGGATATTCCACAAATCCATCGCATATTTACGCTATGGCAAAACAACCTATTATTACGGTTAACAACCTTACCAAAAACTACGGCGATTTTGCCGCTGTAAAGGGCATCAGTTTCGAGGTTTACGAAGGCGAGATATTCGGCCTGCTTGGCCCCAACGGCGCGGGCAAAACTACCACACTGGAAATCATCGAAACCCTGCGCGACAAAACCTCGGGCGAGATTACGGTTGCCGGCTTCGATATCAGCAAAGATGCCGACAGCATCAAGAAAATAATAGGCGTGCAATTGCAGGCCGCAGGTTACTACCCTAACCTCAACCTGTCGGAATTGATTGTACTGTTCTCGGGCTTATACGGCATCGACAAAACACCTATGGAAATGCTGGCGAAAGTAGCCCTTACCGATAAAGCCAAGGCCAAATACAAGGACCTCTCCGGTGGGCAAAAACAACGTTTCTCTATAGCCACTACGCTGATAAACGACCCCAAGATAATTTTCCTGGACGAGCCAACTACCGGGCTTGACCCGCAAGCCCGTCGCAACCTGTGGGACCTGATACGCGAGATACGCAATAACGGTACAACCGTGGTAATTACCACCCATTATATGGACGAAGCCGAAGTACTGTGCGACCGTGTAGCCTTTGTAGATGGCGGCCACATTGTAGGCATAGATACTCCCGACCATTTTATAGATGAACTTGTGGCTACCGGTTTCGAACGCAAGAAACAAGTAAAAGAAGCCAACCTGGAAGATGTTTTCATCAACCTAACCGGCAAAGAATGGCGGGAAGGGTAGATTCCAGTTGGCGGTGTGCAGTTAGCAGTTGCCAGTTTACAATCTCCCCAATGTACTAATGAACTATTGAACCAATGACTAATGAACCAAAATTATAGTAATACACGCGCCACACTGGCTATTGCCAAAGCAAGTTTCCGGTCCATACTCCGCAGCCCCTCGGCGGTGGTATTTAGCCTGGCCTTTCCCTTGATATTTATTTTGGTGTTTGCCAATATAGGTGGCGGCGGCGTTAAGGTTGATGTGGGTGTAGTGAAAGGTACGGATACGCTGAGTCCGATATACCAGGCGCTCAAAAAATCCTCGGTTATTAATCTGGAGACCAATGTCCCGGCCGACGATATGAAAAAAGACTTATCTAAAGGGAATCTTGATGCCATTATCGAAATAAAGAAAAATGCCGCAGCCACTAAAGAATTCAAAATGTCCTTAGGGTCTCCCCTGGTGCCAAGTACTCTGTCACCCGAGAAATTTGTACCGGCTTATACGGTTAACGTGCAATATACCTCTTCATCACAAAAAGGCGGTATCCTTAAATCGGTATTGAATGGTATATTATTACAAAAGAATGCGGAGCTTGTGAAAGAAATAGGGGTCCTCAGCGCGGTACAGGCGGCACAATTAAACGAAACCACCGTAACCGGTCGCGAGTACAAATACATCGATTTTATATTGCCGGGGCAGTTGGGCTTCTCTTTACTAAGCAGCGGGGTGTTCGGTACGGCGTTCGTATTCCTCAGCTTGCGGCTCACACTGGTTATCAAGCGTTTCTTCGCTACGCCGGTTAAGCGTTACAGTATTGTGCTAGGCGAGGCTCTGGCCAGGCTCACCTTTTCCTTGCTTGGCGCCCTGTTCATATTGATGGTGGGGCACTTCGCGTTCGGGTTTACGTTGGTGCATGGGGTCGTCACGGTGCTGAATATGCTTGTGCTCTGCACTATCGGGCTTATCATATTCATGGGCTTCGGCTTCAACATATCCGGCATCGCCAAAAACGAGAGCACCGTACCGCCATTATCCAATATCATTACCCTGCCGCAGTTCCTGCTATCAGGCACGTTCTTTTCGGTAACGGCTTTCCCAAAATGGCTACAGTATGTAAGTAATGCGCTGCCCCTCACCCACCTCAACAACGCCATGCGTAAGGTAGCCTTTGAAGGCGCCGGATTGGGCGACGTTACGCATCAGTTATTCATCCTGCTACTATGGGGCATAGGCGTGTACGCCGTTGCGGTGAAGACGTTTAAGTGGGAGTAAAAAAATTAGAGGTCAGTAAATTAGAGGTAGGAGTTATTGCCCATATTAACGGTGTTGAGTTCGGGCGTTCCAAAAAACCACCAAACGTCATCTTGAACTTGTTTCAAGACCCCATCATAACGGTCGCCACCATATATAGCCGCTTTGCATGCCGGTCACCTGCCGCGTGGGGTACCGAAATAAATTCGGTATGACGGATTATTTTCAAACAGAAATGCCCGGCAAAACCGGGCATTTCTGTTTAATGTTTTCGAGAAGTCCCCCCTTCAGGGGGCGGAGGGGGCTCTTACCGCCTACCCATCCGGCCGCCGGCACCGCTCATGCCGCTGGCACCGCCTGCTTTGCGGCTGCCATCGGCCCTGGTACCGCCATTGCTACGGCCACCACCGCCGCCGCCACCACCGGGGCGACCGCCACGTGAACCGCCGCCACCACCGCTTTTGCTTTTCGCCGGTGCGTTTTTAGCTTTGCTCATCATCTTCTCCGTCATGGCTTGTATGCTAAGCGGGTAAGGATGCCCTTCTTCTACAGGGATTTCTTTGGCTATCAGCTTATGGATATCTTTCAGGAAATCTATTTCTTCCTCGCCATCGCAAAACGTAAGGGCTATGCCGCTTGCACCCGCGCGGCCGGTACGGCCAATACGGTGTACGTAGGTTTCGGGGATGTTAGGTATCTCGTAGTTGATCACGTGGGTCAACTCGTCTATATCTATACCACGGGCAGCAATATCCGTTGCAATCAAAACGCGTGTAGTACGGTTCTTAAAGTTGGTTAACGCGCGCTGGCGGGCATTCTGCGATTTGTTACCGTGAATAGCTTCGGCAGTGATGCCGGCTTTTACCAGGTCTTTAACCACCTTATCGGCGCCATGCTTGGTACGGGTAAATACCAGCGCAGTTTTGATGTTCTTATCTTTTAGAATGTGGTTAAGCAATAAACGTTTATCGTTTTTCTCCACGAAGTATAGCGACTGCTGTATTGTATCGGCAGTAGAAGATACCGGGGCAACCTCTACTTTAGCAGGTTTCTGCAGGATAGAATCGGCCAGGCTCTGTATCTCGTTAGGCATGGTAGCACTGAAGAACAAGGTCTGCCTGTTCTGGGGTACCTTGGCAATGATTTTCTTTACGTCGTGTACGAAACCCATATCCAGCATACGGTCGGCCTCATCCAAAATCAGCATTTTTATCTGGTCGAGGTGTACGAAGCGTTGGTTCATCAGGTCCAAAAGGCGACCTGGAGTAGCAATCAGGATATCCACGCCACGGCGTAAAGCATCCGTTTGCGGGCCTTGCGACACGCCACCAAAGATAACCAGGTTCTTCAACCCGGTGTGCTTGCCATAAGCCGTAAAGCTTTCGCTTATCTGGATGGCCAGTTCGCGGGTTGGGGTTAAAATAAGGGCCTTGATAGATTTTTGCTCCTTGTGTTTTTGCTTATCTAAAAACAATAACTGCAAAATAGGGATAGCAAAAGCAGCCGTTTTACCTGTACCCGTTTGGGCGCAGCCAAGCAAGTCGCGGTGTTGTAATATGTAAGGGATTGCTTGTTCTTGTATTGGGGTTGGCGTAGTATAACCCTCTGTTTTTAAAGCCTTTAAGATAGGCTCAATTAAATTTAAATTTTCGAATGACATGTAATGTAATAAATGTATTGTATTGTGTGCTAACGCGAAGCATTAAGCGGATCTGAAGAGTGTCTATTGATCAAAACCGTAAATCAACGGGTAATTATTTCTGCAAAGATACGGTTTTTAAATCAGATGTGTGCGGATATGCAGATGTGCAAATTTTAGATTGCAAATGGGTATACGGCGGCGAAGATGTACCGACTTATGATGCGTAAATTTTATGGGATGTTGTTAAGGTAAAGAGCCTTGCATTTCATCTGCGACCTTGAAAGAAAACTGCCAACTGCCTTCTGAAAACTGCTGACTGATTCATGGGCGTTGCCTTCGGCCCACGCTTTCCGCTCATACTGCACAGGCCTTAGCCACAGGGCCGGTATCCGCTGCAATCGTTAACGCGGTAGGGTGGGGTTACTCAGCGTCTACTGTTTCAATCGGCGGCTCGGTTTGCGGCTGTAGTTTCTTCTCTTCCATTTTCTTCACCAAAGCATCCAGCAAAATGAGCCCGATACCTATCATGATGGATACATCGGCCACGTTGAAGATACCGGTTTGGAAAATGCCGAAACGGATGTGCATGAAATCAGTAACCGAACCATAGGCAATACGGTCGTAAATATTTCCGATACCGCCGCCGATAACGCATATCATGCCGGCCAGTATAAGCTTCGTGAAATTCTTCTGTGCGATGAGGAAGATTACCCCCGCCAGTAAGGAAAGTACAGGCAACAGGGTAAGCAATATAAAACGGTAAGGCTTACCCAGGGTATCGCCAACACTTAAGAATGCGCCGGTATTCTCTATCTTGATAAGCGTAAAATGGTCGTGTATAAAGCTGATGGGTTGCTCGTAACTTAGCTTTTTGCGCACGATAGATTTGGAAACCTGGTCGCAACCAATATTAAGGGCCAATACCACTAAAATAACCATAGCCCTGTACACTGTCTTCATCTTCATTGCCACGAAAGTAAAAAGAGAAAACGAGAAATGCTAATGTTGGGTAGGATAATGCTATACTTGCTTCAACTCGTCAATAAAACTTAAAAGTAGAGAATCCAAATCTGGAAAAGCCACGTGCTTTTTAAAATGATCTTCAAGTTCCAATTCGATTCGGCTCAAATTTTTAGCGTCTTGAAGTGTAATATCACTTGCCCATATTCTACCAGGATGAATAGTATCCCATGGCGATCTTTTGTTTGAACGAGTTGAAGCTGCATCACCGTGTTTTCCCAAACCGTAAACTAATTGAGTTTCGCTATTCCATATCGGACGAAATAAGTGAATCAAGTAATCTTCCGCCGCTGTTTCCCAACCACTTTGAACCACCAACGCTCTATATTCAAAGTCATGAACAGATAATGATGAACTTGCTTTATTAATATTTTTATAATGTTCGGTAAGTCTATTTGATAGCTTATCTCCTTGCTCCGAAGGGGTTTTGGCGTTGGAAACTGAAGGAGCAGCTTGACCAACGTAAATTGGCGTTTCCGATTTCGAAATAGCTCGATAAGGTGGGAAATCTCCATTATAATAAATGGCATAAACACCAGATCCATAAAATCTCGATATCTCGGACATCGGTACTCGCGATTGCGCAACTAATGCAAGAGAAACGAAACGGCCCACTATTTTAGGGTTACTTGGGTCGAATAAGGAAGTCGGTTGCCGTATAGGATCAAGCTGATTTAAAAGGCCGCCTAAATCTTCAATTACTTTCCTTATATGGCTTTCTAATAATTTTCTTGACCTTGGCGTAAGTGATTCGCTTTTTGCCTCTTGCATTAATCGATCCAGATTCCCTTGCAGATCCGCAATAGTTGATATGGTGCCCATGATTTGAAAGTTATATTAAATGCATGGCTATGCCTTGCCCAATTATTTTCGCTAATTGAACGGGCACAGCATTACCTAATTGTCTAATACTTTCACCCCAAGAGCCATGAAATACGTAGTTATCCGGAAAAGTTTGTAAACGCGCACTTTCGCGTGTTGTAAAGTAGCGAACTCGCCCATCAGGAAACGAAAGCATGTTCTCACCGCCTGGTACACCATGAACGCCAGCTTTCAATGTCTTTGCTGGCTCGTCAATTGGACTGCCTGTATGCCCTTTATAGGTTTTTGCTCCTGATTGGAAAATATGATCAGAAAAAACACTAACCTCTGTAAAAAGTGCCTCGGGGTCCGGGAGGTCTTTGGTTACATCGCGGATGGTCTGCCATGGCAATAGGGTTGGTCTTTCTTTTAATAAATTTGCTCGTTGCATCATTCTTTGATTAACATGACGCAAGCTATAAGGCACTTCGTGTCTATCCCAATAAGCACTATCTTTTACCTGATTCCAAATTAGAGCATCTAATGAGTGGGTTTCTTCCGGAAAACTCCATTCAATTCCAAGATCATCCCTAAATCCAACGAAAAGTACTCGTTCTCTTTTTTGCGGTACGCCATAATTTGCGGCATTTACAACACGCGTAACAACGTTGTAATGCAAGTCGTTTCGAATGCCGCTCGTATGATGGCGTTCGAGCCGTTGTAAATGGTGAAGCCAATCTTCGTTTCCAGTACATACTAAATCAGGATGTTCTAACTGCAATCGAATATATTCAAAATAGTTCTGGAATGAATCCCTCGTTAAGCCCTTAACATTCTCAAATAGAAAAGCTTTAGGTTGCGTCTCCCGAACGGCTCTGATTGCTTCTGGAAACATATCACGCTTGTCATCATATGCCTGGTGTTTACCACCTAAAGAAAATGGTTGACATGGTGGGCCGCCCGATACAAGATCAAGCTGGCCTGAAAATTTAACAAAATCAACCGCCTTAACGTCGCCTTCTACAACCGACCAGTTTTCTACAGGTGAGCCCTTGCGCTTTTTGTTTTTTCGAATGGTATCACAGCAATAGCGATCCCATTCCACAACGTTCAAAGGATGAAATCCTGCTTGGTGAAGCCCAATTCCTAACCCACCGGCACCAGCAAACAACTCAATTGATTTCATGAAACTGTAATTTATATTTTGGCTGTAATTTATAGAATTAATTTTTGTCTTAAATATAAAAGTCGACCGCAAAGCCGACTTTTATATTTAAGATAAATGAATAACCTATTCGATTTATTTCTTCAAAAACTTAAAGTTCTTGCCGATGAAACGGGCACTGTCGCCCAGTTCTTCTTCTATACGCAATAACTGGTTGTATTTCGCGATCCTGTCGCTACGTGATGCCGAACCGGTTTTGATTTGGCCGCAGTTAAGGGCAACAGCTAAATCGGCAATGGTAACATCTTCAGTTTCGCCGCTACGGTGACTCATTACTGATGTATAACCGTTAGTTTGCGCCAAAGTAACCGCGTTGATGGTTTCGGTTAAGCTACCAATCTGGTTTACTTTTACCAATATAGAGTTACCTGTATCGCTATCGATACCTTGTTGTAAACGTTTTACGTTGGTTACAAAAAGGTCATCACCTACTAATTGTACTTTGCTGCCCAATTTTTCGGTCAATAATTTCCAGCCAGCCCAGTCATCTTCAGCCATACCATCTTCAATAGAAATGATAGGATATTTACCTGCTAATTCGGCAAGATACTCCACCTGCTCTTCGCTGGTGCGGATAGAACCTTTTTCGCCTTCGAATTTAGTATAATCGTATTTGCCGTCTTTGTAAAACTCAGATGCGGCGCAATCAAACGCTATGTAGATATCTTCGCCTGGTTTGTAACCGGCTTTCTCGATAGCCTGTAGGATGGTTTCAACACCGTCTTCGGTACCTTCAAAGGTTGGTGCGAAACCGCCTTCATCACCTACTGCGGTAGAAAGGCCGCGATCGTGCAGAATTTTTTTCAGGTTGTGGAACACTTCGGTACCCCAGCGCAAGGCTTCAGAGAAAGAAGAAGCGCCAACCGGCATGATCATGAACTCCTGGAAAGCGATAGGCGCATCAGAGTGCGAACCACCGTTCACGATGTTCATCATCGGGATAGGCAAAGTGTTGGCGTTTACGCCGCCAATGTAGCGGTATAAAGGCTGGCGGCTTTCCTGTGCAGCAGCTTTAGCCACGGCTAAAGAAACGCCAAGGATGGCGTTTGCGCCCAAATTGCCTTTGTTCTCGCTGCCGTCAAGATCTATCATGATCTTATCGATCAGGTTCTGCTCAAAAACATCGATGCCTTTCAATTCGGCAGCAATTTTATCGTTTACGTTGGCAACGGCTTTCAATACGCCTTTGCCCATATATACTTTTTTGTCGTTGTCGCGAAGCTCAACAGCCTCATGCACGCCGGTAGAAGCACCCGATGGTACTGCAGCACGGCCCAAAGCGCCATTTTCGGTTAAAACATCTACCTCTATCGTAGGGTTACCGCGCGAATCAAGTATCTGGCGCGCATGAACATCAATTATCAAGCTCATAAATTTATATTATTGTGTTTTTTTGGATTACTATACCATTTTGGTCGGCTAAGTTAAGCGCAAAAACAGCAAATCGCAACGTAAATTTTGTATTTGTAATGATTATTAGTCAACTGTGGTAGGTATATGCTCCTTTGGCTTAGTGTTTTTGCGGTTTATACGATACATAACCGTTATTGCCAGGTTGTTTTTGGCCCCTGCCGTTGTTAGGTTGTAATTATACTGATCCAGCCAGCCAGCTTGCACGCTTAAAGATTTATCAAACTGGTAGCCAAACGCCGCCGAAAAACGGTTACGTTCGAAGTGCGGCGCTACATTGTTCAGGAAGATCTCATCGAATACCGATATAAAGAAAGTTTTAGCTTCTATTTTTCTGTGGTTTAACGGCACAACCAGGTTAAGGCGGTAACGGAAACGGTTTCGGTAGATGCCGTTGAGCCAGCGCTGCTCGGCGCGGTAGCGGTGTTCTATTTTTATCCTGTCTAAAAAGGAGTTAATCGTCAGCTGTTCCCACATCCTAAACTCTTTTACCGTTGGCGGCGCATCCAGGTTGTTAAAATCGTAAGTTACGTATCGCCCGGTACCTACCAGCGCGGTATAATTTTTTGCGATGTCGTAACTCACACCACCCTTTGTTTCGTAGTAAAAAAACTGGTTAAACAGCGTGTTGGCGCGGGCCTGCAGTTCGATATAGCCGCCCCAGCGGTGTGTGCTGTCGCCTGGTAAAACTACGGTGGCAATGCCCCAGGTGCCTGCTTTATTGTTTTGAGCATTTGCAGTGCTGAATAATAACACCATGATGAGGGTTAATAGTACAAGGGCGGTATTTTTTAACATTTACTTAATATTATTTTAATGCAAATGTATTACCTCAATATTATCTCAATGTTAACATTAAAAGAGTTAATGTTACTATAATGTTAAGGATTGGTTTTTAAATTGATGTAAGGGTAATCCATCTGATATGCTTTTTGACCTGTTTCGCCCCGCAACCTGTCGCTTATGCACCTCACGTAAAACCAACAGCTTGCGGTAGCTTTGATTCAATCAAACAACCAATCATCATGCAACATTCCATTATCCAATACACCGTAAAAGATGGCCGCGCAGCCGAAAACGAAGACCTGATTAAAGATGTATTCACGCAATTGCAGGCCGATAAGCCCGATGGCATAGAATATGTGGTGTATAAAACCGGCGACAGCTCTTTTATGCACATGATATCCTTCGACAACGAGGGCGACAATGCCGCATTTACCGAAATGCCGGCTTTTAAAGCTTTCAGGGCGGCATTAAAAGAGCGTATAGAAACCCCTCCTGCGCGTACAGACGTAAGCCGGGTAGGGAATTATCAACCAAATAATTGAAACATGGAAACCAGGGAAATCGCACAGAAATTAGCCGACTATTGCCGCAAAGGCGATTGGCAAGGCGCGTACGACGATTTATTTGCAGAAGATGCCATCAACATCGAACCCGTTGCCTCGCCTTTATCGGGCATAGAAACCAAGGGGCTGCCTAAACTAAAGGAGAAAGCCAAAGGTTATGAAGCCATGGTAGTAAAATCGTATGGGTACACCGTATCCGAGCCATTGGTTGCGGGCAACGGAATCGCCTTTATCCTCACCATGGATAACGAAATGGAAGGCCAGGGCCGCGCCACCATGAGCGAACTTTGCGTTTACGAAGTGAAGGATGGCAAGATCGTAAAAGAACAGTTTCACTACGACCACTAACAATTTCCGGCAGCATCTAAGCAAGGGGAGTCTCCGCGATTTCCCTTGTTTATCTGCATTTTAGCTGTAAGGGTGTTAATAAGTTAGTAATCCGGCTTGCAACGCCCAAATAAATTAAATAGCTTTATAATTAAATTCAGCCGGTAGCTATATATGAAACGTTTCATCAACCTTATCAAGAACAAATTTTTCCTGGTAACCGTAATATTTGTGGTATGGATGATTTTCTTCGATAACAACGATATCTTTTCGCAATACCAATACCGCCAGCAACTGGCAAAACTGGAGCAGGAGCGCGATTTCTATAAAACCGAAACCACTAAGATCAACAAGGATTTTGCCGAACTCTCTACCGACAAAGCCAAACTCGAAAAATTTGGCCGCGAAAAATACTTCATGAAGAAAGACAATGAAGACGTTTTCGTGATAGAGCATCCTAAGAAAGATTAGGTATAGCCCCCCGGCCCCCTGAAGGGGGAGTTTTTGACGATGAAGCTACCGCGGGATTAGCGAAGCGTATCTCGTGGTTGGCATGGGGCAAGCTTCCAGCTTGCGTCAGCTGAAAGCTGACCTTGTGCAAACCACGGGTTGAAAACCCGCAGTAGCGAAAGTTTAGTTAATCTTCATTTTCAAATTACCAAATCTTCAAATTACTCCACCTTGTTAAATAATGTTAATCTTTTCATTTATCGCGTATTAGCTGCGTAATTTAGGTGCATAAACCCACACCTATGCTGCACAACTACTTCATCATTGCCTGGCGCAACATCATCAAGCATAAGCTTTTCTCGCTCATCAACATATTCGGGCTATCAGTAGGCATCGCCTTTACCTTGCTCATTGCCGGCTACGTTTGGCACGAGGTGAATATTAACTCCGATCTCAAAAACGCCGGAAACCAGTATATCATCCAAAGCAAATGGAAAGACCCTAACATGGGCTACCCGCTTACGGCACTGGCGCCTATGCCCAAGACCCTGAAGGACGAATACCCGGGGCTTGTAGCCAATTACTACCATTGGGATGGCGTAAGCTCCAACGTATCTAAAGGCGATATGCACTTTAGGGAGAGCCTGCAGGTGGGCGATAGCACCTTCTTAACTACCTACGGCTTTAAGCTGCTGCATGGCAACCCTGCAACCGCGCTTAACGACCCTTTTTCCGTAGTGATTACCGATGACCGGGCCATCAAATATTTTGGCAAAACAGATGTGGTAGGCGAAACCCTCAGTATCGAAAATTTTAAGGGCGAACGTCACGATTTCGTGATACGGGGCGTGTTGGATAAATTGAGCAAAAACTCGGTAACCAACGTAATAGAACAAAGCAACAGCACCTTCTTTTTACCCGGTGCCGCCGCAAAATTCATGGGCAGGAGTTTAGACGGCTGGAACAATACCGTAGTTGTCGGCCTGGTAGAACTGCGCCCCGGCGTAAAACCCGAAGCCCTGACCGGGCCGATGCTTAGTCTTATTAAAAAGAATGCGCCACCCCAAATCAGCGCCAACCTCACCCCCTACCTCGTTCCCTTATCCCAGTATTACCTGGAGAGCAACAACGGGCTGGTAAAAAAGATGCTTTACACACTATCATCCATCGCCTTGTTTATTTTGCTGATGGCGGTGATCAACTTCGTCAACATCTGCATCAGCCGCTCCTCGCAGCGTATGAAAGAGATGGGCATCCGCAAGGTACTGGGCGGCTTAAGGAAACAACTCATCTGGCAGTTCCTCACCGAATCGGTTTTGATGGTACTTATCGCCACGCTTTTTGCCCTTGGCATCTATGGCCTGGCGCGCCCCTATTTCGCCTCGCTGCTGGCTACGGATATCGGCGGGCTGTTCTCCTTCCCCCTTTATTTTTACCTGCTGCCTTTTGCATTGGCTTTGGCCATTGGCCTTATCGCCGGCATGTACCCCGCCTTGGTGCTATCGGCATTAAAATCGGTCGATTCGCTAAAAGGCAAGCTCAATCAGGTAAAGGATAACGTGCTATTCCGCAAAGCGCTCATTGCCTTCCAGTTTGCCACAGCAGCTGTGGTGCTGATTGGCGCGATAGTGGTGTCGAAACAAATCAACCTTTTCTTCGGCAAAAGCCTGGGCTACGATAAAGACTATGTGGTGTATGCCCAGCTACCGCGCGATTGGAGCAAACCCGGCGTGCAAAAAATGGAGGGCATTCGTTACCGACTGGCTCAGCTGCCCCAGGTAAGCGCAGTCAGCCTGTCATGGGAAATCCCCGACGGCAACAACGGCGGCACCTTCCGCGCAACAAAAATGGATGCCGATTCGGCATCGGGCTTCTCCTCACAGATATTGGTTGCCGATAACCAATACGCAGCAACTTACGGACTGAAGCTAAGGGCCGGCCAGTTTTTTATGCGGCAGTATATGCAGGCCGATTCGGCCAAGGTGGTTATCAACGAAATGCAGTCTAAAATGCTCGGCTTCGCCAACGCAAAAGATGCCATTGGCCAGCAATTCCGGGCATTGGGCAGCCGCGACCCCTTATCCATCTGCGGCGTAGTGGCCGATTTCCAATTTGGCTCCATGCAGGCTAAGATGCAGCCGGTAACGTTCTACAACGTAAACCAAATGCCCTTTTATCGCTATTTCTCCATCAAGCTAAGGCCGGGCAATATCCAAAGCAACCTGGAAGCCCTGCAACGCAAATGGGCCGAAGTAATGCCCGGCGCACCGTTCGAATATAACTTCATGGACGATGCCCTCGCCAAAATGTACAAAACCGAACTGCAATTGAAACAAGCCGCCTACCTGGCAACGGGCCTGGCCATCATCATCGTGCTGCTGGGCGTGCTGGGGCTGATTTCGCTAAGTGTACAAAAACGCACCAAAGAGATAGGCATCCGCAAGGTGCTGGGCTCATCGGTAAGCCATGTGATGCTGCTGTTTATGAAAGATTTTTTAGGCACGGTGCTTATTGCCGGTTTGGTTGCTTGTCCGCTGGCCTGGTATATGATGCAGCACTGGCTTGATAATTATGCCACCCGCATCAGCCTTGGCCCCGCACCTTTTGTATTGGCTGTGCTGGCATTAACTGCTGTTACTGCCGTGCTTATTAGCCTGCAAACGCTAAAAGCCGCATTGGCCAACCCGGTGAAGAGTTTAAGGAGCGAGTAGCGGCTGTAGAAAGAATCAAGAATTAAGAGGCAAGAGACAAGAGACAAGAATCAAGAAAAAAACCAAAGGTCTGCTACCGCGAGATTAGCATAGCGTATCTCGTGGTTGGCATGGGGCAAGCTTCCAGCTTGCGTCAGCTGAAAGCTGACACCATGCCCGCCACGAGTTGGAAACTCGCGGCAGCAAGCGGCGTTTGGTACTACAATTACATTTGCTAATTTGGCTATCATTTAAAACAACACGCATCTGGAAGCAGTACGATATATCCTTAAAACAACAGTGGCGTATATGTTGCTGTGCGTGGCAACTTTTTTGATGCTGCGGGGAATAGTGGAATATTTCCCCATGCGTGATGATATCGGCTTCCTGCAATTTAAACAGGAATACCTGCACATCCTCCCTTGGAAAATAGCTTTTTATACACACGTATTCTCCGTGATATTTGCTTTGCTGGCCGGCTTTACGCAATTCAACAGCGATATACTGCGCGATCATAAACCTATCCACCGGCTTATGGGCCGTATTTATGCTTACGATATTTTATTGGTGAATTTCCCGGCTGCTATGATTATGGCCATCTACGCTAACGGCCTGCTACCGACAAAAACTGCCTTCGTGATACTGGATTGCCTTTGGTTTTGGTTCACTTATAAGGCCGTTTTGGAAATTAAAGCAGGGAACATAAAGTCGCATAAAGAATATATGATACGGAGCTATGCGCTTACCCTATCGGCAGTAACGCTAAGGCTTTGGAAAATTATTATCTCCAGCTTGGTCCGCATAGATCCGCTACCCCTTTATATGATAGATGCCTGGATGGGCTTTGTGCCGAATTTGCTATTTGCCGAATGGTTGATACGGAGGAAACGCGTCAAAAAATTATCGCCGGAATTGGACATTGTAAAACAACAGGGCAGACATGGTCACAAAAATTAATACAAAGCTGAAAATAAATGTAATGACGCTGATTAGCCTAACGTGCCTGTTACCCGCCATCTCCAACTTTTTCCGCGCAACTTTCGACACAAAATAGGCGGCAATACCGGCAAGTATTGGGAATACAGAAATCCAGATAAAAAGAATACCCATGTGAGGCCTTGGTTTATAAAACTAAGTTATAAAATAACACATTGCAAATCAACATCAATTTCCGCTACTGCGAGATTAGCGCAGCGTATCTCGCTGCAACGGTGTTTGTATTTGCAGAATGGTTGCTCAAAAGAGCAAAGCTTAAACACATCCTACCTGCCAAAATCAAAACTGGCGGCAATAATGGCTCCTATAACAAACAAAGTAGCGAAAAAGCAAAGTATGAAAGTTAATATACTCCAAAGCATGGCGTATGCTCTGCCTGAACTTTGAAAGGCCCGCCGAATGGCACGTGATGCAAAATAAGCGGGAACGCAAACAATAGACAATATGATCACTAATTCGGGTGTGCCGATGTTAAGAAACAATAAAATAGCGATAGGTGACAGCATTTCAATCTTATAGCTTGGTTTGCGTTTTATCCGGGGTAACGCTTTCCATCATCATCTTCTAAAACTGATACGTAGAAGGATTATAGTGCCAATAGCAAATACTATAATAAAATAAGTCAGTATGAAGGTTAGTGCGCCCCATAATCTCGCCCGTTTATTGCCCGATCTTTCGAGCCTGCGCTCCACAGCCCGCGATATAAAGTAGATTATCAATGCCAATAAGCTCAATATCGAGATGTAAATTGCTAATATCTGTAAGTCGGATTTCATGGCTATTGATAGGTTTTGATATGGTGAAATATACGATAAATTGTAGACATTTTATTAGCTAGGCTCCCGCCATTTCTAAACACGCCCGCTACGGCGAGATTAGCACAGCGTATCTCGTGGTTAGCATGGAGCAAGCTTCCGGCCTGCGTCAGCTGAAAGCTGACATCATGCCCGCCACGAGTTGGAAACTCGCGGCAGCGGAATTACTTACTTCCTGTTCGATTTGGCCATAAAAGCTGAAATTATACCCCCGCCAATTAGGCCAATGGGTAAAATAATGATGCCAGGGAAGATCAAATAAACTATAACAGCCAAAGCAAAGCCAGCACCTACGCGGATCAACGCTGTATTTAACTTTATATTTGACGAAGCAGCCTCCCGGTTACTCTCATCTACTGTTTGCTGAATGTACAGGTTTCTTACTACCTGTGCTATCAAATCTTCGGGGATGCCCATTTTATCCAGCCTTGCGCGTATCACCTCGGCATCGTGCCCGGCTTTTTGCAGCTTCTGCCCTTCCAGGTAAGCCCTTCGTTTTAAATCTTCGTTCATTATTGTGGTATAAATTATCGCCTATCTAAACCTCCATACTGTATTCTTTGCCCTTGTTAGCCTCGTGAGCGCGGACGCTCACCGAAACAATTGCAACAAGCGTGGACGCTTGTCGCGGCGTTCGGGTTAGCGTAGCGCATCTCGTGGTTGGCATGGCGCAAGCTTCCAGCTTGCGTCAGCTGAAAGCTGACACCATGCCCGCCACGAGTTGAAAACTCGCGGCAGCCTATGAGCTCAATTCGTTAAATAACAACTTTAATTTAACAGTTTCAGGAGTTACCCATCCCCTTTTATCCATTTCCTCAATCACTTCCTCACAGCATTGCAGCAAATTGCGTTCGAAGCCATTGACAAAATTATTAAAATTAACGTGGCGCCTTGAGACGGTTTTACCATTGTCAAATAATTGCAGGTAAGACAATTTTTGTTTTTCTATAAATTCAAATGCAAAAGGACCATCAAAAAAATAAAATTTCATGCTCCTAAGTTTCTTGACACGAATTTCAATGATATACTCAATCCAGGATATAAGAATAATGACTACGCTATCGTTCCAATCTCTTTCCGGGAAAAAAATGTCTTTATCTATTTTCAACGAAACAATTCCTGTGATCACATTCCGTGACGAAATTTCAAAAGATTGTTTATCAACGTAAATTTTCATACTGTATTCCTCCCGGTCGCTTTGCATGCCGGTGCCTGCTGCGGCGTTTGAGCGCTAAAATAACCACATCGTCATTGCGAGGCACGAAGCAATCTCCCGATAATCAGAGCGATTTGCATAGTGGATTGTCCTGCGTAGAGATTGCTTCGTTCCTCGCAATGACGCGGGGGACAAGCGTAGGCGCTCGTCCCGGCGTTTAGGAATTATCTTATTTCTTGATTCTTAACTCTTGGTTCTTGCCTCTTGATTCTTAACTCTTTCTACAACCCCGAATTACTCCTAAACAATTTTATCGCTATAGCCAGCAGTATCACTCCGAATGTTTTACGCAGGATGTGCAGGCCGGTTTTGCCGAAGAGCTTTTCCAGCCATTGCACGTTTTTAAGGACAAGATACACAAACATGGTATTCAATATGATGCCTACGATGATATTCTGGGTTTGATATTGCGATTTGAGGGACAGCAGCGTGGTCATGGTTCCGGCACCGGCTATCAGTGGGAAAGCAAGGGGGACGATGGATACTGATTCGGGCACTTCTTCCTTAAAAAAATCTACGCCTAAAACCATTTCCAGTGCAATGATAAATATCACAATGGAGCCCGCTATGGCAAAGGATGCGATATCCAGCCCTATTATGGCTAGCAGCTCATCGCCTACGAATAGAAACGCGATCATCAGCACCAGCACCGCTATGCTTGCCTTTTCTGATTGGATATGCCCTGCGCGCTGGCGAAGCTGTATGATTACGGGTATGGCCCCGAGGATATCGATGATAGCGAAGAGGATCATCGTAACCGATAATATCTCTTTGAATATAAAGTGTGGCATTGGCGCAGGATTTTATTCTCTCGATTTTAAGCGAATACTCAGCAAAAGTGCGATTAAAATATATAAAGACGATAAAAAGAAAACACTATGTATCGAAATTGCCGTAACCAGTCCGGCGGATACCGGCCCCAGCGTTTGCCCGATGGAAGCGTACGATTGGTTAACGCCCATCACCGCCCCTTTCCCGGCATCGGTGTTATGGTCGGCTATGATGGCATTGATCATGGGGTTGCGCAAGCCGTTGAACAGACCGTAAACAGCCATTGCAGCCGAGAACAGCACTATGCCGGTTGCAATGCCTGTAAGTATCATCGTGCCCAAACACACCAGGGTAGAGAGCAAAAGGATCAGTGCCTGCGAGGGTATAGCCTTTTTGATGAGCGGCACCGCCAACTGCATCAATATGCCCGTTACGCCGAAGCCCGCATACATCAGGCCTATTTGGGTGGGGTTGATCTTCAGCACATCTACCGTAAAGGTTTGGAAACCAATAATCATGGTGAACTGCGCCATGGTAAGCAAAAAACCTACGAATATTGCTGTGCCGATAACGGGTTTCTGCACAACAGTTACCAACGAGGTAAAGGTAAATTTGTGAGCCTTATCCGCTCCCCTCTTTTTTGTATCGTTGGTCTCTTTTAACAGGAACACCGTGAGCAGTACGCCCACCATGGCAATAGCCGCCGCGAAGAAGAATGGCACCCCCTCGCCCAGCTTGCTCAGCAAACCGCCTATAGCCGGACCAATAACAAAACCGAACCCAAAAGCCGACCCCAGTATCCCGAAGTTTTTGGCGCGCTCTTTTGGCGAGGAGATATCCGATACCATCGCCTGCGCCACGGAGATGTTGCCGCCGGTAATGCCGTCCAGTATCCGCGCAGCAAAAAGCATCCAGATGCTACCGGCCAAACCAAACATGATGAATGATGCGCAGGTGCCCAACAGGCTGATGGCCAGCAAAGGCTTACGGCCAAACCTGTCTGACAGGGAACCAAGCACAGGCGTGGCAAAAAACTGCGCTACAGAAAATGCCGCGGTGAGCAGGCCTATAGTCTGCTCTGTAACCCCGAACTTTTTGCCATAAGAGTACAGCAACGGCACGATGATGCCGAACCCCATGGAGTTGATTACCGAAATAAAAACAAGCACCCAAAGGGTTTTGTTAGTTTTCATCAGCTACAAAAGGGATGAAAACAAAAAAGGTTCTGTTTGCACAGAACCTTTTTTGTTTATGTTTTATATAGCTATTACAGCTTGTCAGCGTTGCCTTCGGCTTTTGCCAGATTGGCCCTCACCAACGAATGTCTTTTACTGTAAACGAAGTAAATAATGAGGCCTAATGCCATCCACACGGCTAAACGTATCCAGGTATCGCCTGGTAAGGAAACCATCATGGCAATACAGATCAAGATACCTGCGATAGGTACGAAAGGTACCCAAGGCGTACGGAAGGGGCGCGGGGTGGTAGGGTCGCTTTTACGCATCACCATTACGCCAACGCAAACCAGTACGAAAGCAAACAAGGTACCGATAGACACCATTTCGCCTACTATCTTCACCGGTACAAACGCGGCGAACAAGCTCACGAACACCGCAAAGAACAAGTTGGCCACATACGGCGTTTGGAACTTAGGGTGTACTTTAGAGAATATAGGAGGCATTAGCCTGTCTTTAGACATGGTAAAGAATATGCGCGACTGGCCCATAAGCATCACCAGGATAACTGAGGTATAACCTGCGAGGATAGCGATGATAACCGCTTTTTCTAACCAGGCATAATTCATAGCGTGGATAGCTACGGCAACAGGTGCTGCACTGCCTTTAAAATCGGTGTATTTAACTACACCAGTCATTACGTGAGAGAACAGTACGTATAACACGGTACAAACCAGCAATGAACCGATGATACCGATAGGCATACCCTTTTTAGGGTCTTTAGCTTCCTGCGCAGCAGTAGATACGGCATCGAAACCGATGAAGGCAAAGAATACCACGCCGGCACCCCTTAACACACCCGATACGCCAAACTCGCCGAACGTGCCGGTATTAGCAGGCATGTATGGTATATGATTCTCTGGTTTTATAAGTGGCCATCCTACGGCGATGAACACCAATACTACGGCAACTTTCAAAATTACCAGTGTGTTGTTTACGAATGCCGATTCTTTATTACCCCTTATCAGCAACAGCGAAAGGCAAACGATGATAAAAACGGCAGGCAGATTGCAAAGTCCGTTAACAACTGTGCCATCGGCAAGCGTTGCTGTTTCCCATGGCGACATGGTCCACTGAGGCGGTATCTGCAGTCCGTATAGGTGGAGGAACTTGATGAGGTATTGCGACCAACTGATGGATACCGTGGCAGCACCCAAAGCATATTCCAGCACAAGATCCCAACCGATGATCCAGGCCACAAACTCACCCATGGTAGCGTAAGAGTAAGTATAAGCCGAACCGGCGATGGGTATCATACTGGCAAACTCTGCATAGCATAAGCCTGCGAAAGCACAACCGATAGCGCCAATAATAAATGAAATAGTAACGGCGGGGCCCGCATTATTCGCGGCGGCCAGGCCGGTCAAAGAAAACAAGCCGGCTCCTATAATGGCACCTATTCCCATAGTTACCAGGTTAAAACTGCCTAAGGTTCGTTTTAAGGTTCCCTGGCCGCTTTCCGCAGCTTCCTTCAATAGTAAATCAAGAGGTTTTTTAAATCGCATAAAGATCAGTTAAAGTTGTTCAAACGTACTTAAATTTTTTGAAAAGTTAAAGCGCAGAATGTAACAACTATGTATTTGTGATAAACCGAATTAAAAATTGAGGGATAGGCACATTCAGTGGGCAGTTGGCGGTGGGGCTTTAGCAGTTTGAAGTCGCTTAAAAACCGCACTTGGCGACGCTAATGCCATCTCCCCCGATGCCCACCCGGCCATCCATCCGAAACCGTAGGTTTGCTTTTCCACGCCTTTAAATGCATCGCCACGCCGATGCCAAAACCATCTCTTAAAAAAGCCGGGTGAAATAAAAGGATAGCAAAGGAAAACACCGAAAATCCTCCGATTTTCTCGGATTTTCTCCGGTGTTTTGCGGCCAAATTACTATTTACCTACCTCTATTATATGGAACGTCCCCGGCACCATCCGTGGCCTTGGGTTGGCGTTGGTGGCAGTTGGGGCCACTGCCTCCAGCTTTGCGGTGGGCAAAAACAGGTGATGTGTAAGCACATCTATGCCGATGGTACGCGCGCCTTTTTCGGTGGTAATGTTCTCCACGAACACGAATTTATTTGCACTGATTTCTTTAATTACGGATATAGTACCCTCATTATTAGATGTATATGCCAGTTTCAGTTCCGGATCAAAGGCCACGCCATCGCAATCGCCGATGTGGAATTTAGCCAGGTTCTTACCGTTGGCGGCATCCATTACCACCAAAGTTTGGTTGCCACCACAGCCCACGAACAGGCGATTGGTTGCCCTGTCTATAGCGAGGCCGCTTGGTTCGTCGCCATCCGCAATTTTATAGCGGGCAATTATTTTGTAAGTAGCTGCATCTATGGCAATTACCTCGTTGGTGGTTTCAGAATTCACGAATATTTTGCCCTTGCCGTCAGATACGCCGGTTTCGGGTTTGCCGCCTAATGGTATGGTAGCCACCACTTTATCGGTAGCGGGGTCTATCACCGAGGCATCGCTGCTGCGGCCGTTAAAGGCATACACTTTCTTCGAAAAATCGTCATAAAAGATCGCATCGGGGTTAGTGCCGACCGGGATGGTGGCAATTAAAGCATTGGTTTTCAAGTCGAAAGCCGAGCAGGTATTATCGCGCCCGTTGCTGGTGTAGCCTTTACCCAGGGCAGGCACCAGGGCAATGCCATGTACGCCGTTGGTATTGGGGATCACGCCGATAGAATCGCCGGTGGCAATGCTCAGGATATTCACCTGTGTACCGTGCGATACGTATATTTTCTTGTTAGCAGCATCTACGGTTACGTAATCCCAGCCGCCCGGGCTATTGATACTGTGGCTTTTAAGGATATGCAGGCCTGTTTTATTTTGTGCCGAAGCAGTAAAGGAGGCCAGCGCGATTAGGGCAATGGCAATCCCTTGTTTGTTGATAATCTTCATGGTAGGCTCTTAATTTCCAGCCATATTACGCAGGTATTCTGTAGGAATATTGGAGGATAAGTTGACGTTGATACAGAAAATCAAAGCCTTACACCAATTGCTTTTCGAGTTTCTCTGCAAGCAGCTGTTTTGGTGCGGCACCTATCTGTTTATCCACAATCTCGCCGTTTTTGAAAAATAGCAATGCCGGGATATTGCATATGCCGTAACGTTTGGCTGCCTCGGGGTTGGTGTCTACATCTATCTTGCCTACGATGGCCTTGCCTGCATATTCGCGGTAAATAGCCTCAACCACAGGGCCTACCATATTGCTGGAGCCGCACCAATCGGCCCAAAAATCAACCAATACGGGTTTGTCGGCACCCAGTACCAGCTCGTTAAAGTTTGCATCGGTGATGGTGAGCGACATAGTTTACGTGTTAAGTGTTTGTATCGCAGGCTGCATCTGTTGCCTCGCCGCAGCCAGCTTACGGCGGCGAATAAAGTATCCTATTATCAACGCTATCAACATATTACCTATTTTACTAAGCCTGCAAATTTCTGGTAGAAAGCGGTTGGGCTATTCTCGTTTTTGGGCTGATACTTGCCTGCAATAATGGGGATATAGATAACCCTGCGGCGACTTTGCTCGCCAATAACTGCAGATTGCGCTACCCGGTGCCACAGGCGGCCGTCGTGAATGGTAAGGTCGCCGGCGGCGGGCGCTATGGCAATTTCGGCCGCATCGGCATCATTATCAAGGAAGTATCGTTTCTTGAACAGCATGCTGTAGATGCCTTGCTTATGCGTGCCGGGCAATATGCGCAGGCCGCCGTTATCGGGGTGTAGGTTATCCAGGTGGATGCCCACGTTGAGCATCGGGTTTAGCTTGCCGCCCAGGAAAATATCGCGAAGGCCATCGGTATGCCAGCCCATTTTGGTAAAGCCGCTTTCGGGGCCGTTTACGTAGTGGTTAAACACCATGCCATCCTTTTCCTCGGTACCCAGCCTGGCACCGGGGCCTATGATATCCAGCAATACATCAAAACGAGGGTCCTGAGCAAACTCGCCCAGCAGGCTGTGGTGCTGGTTGATAAAAGCAAAGCGCTGCACTATCTTGCTGCCATCAAGGTCTTTACCGTATTTTATGGGCACGCCGTTTACTTTCTCGGTGTTGCTGCTAATCCATTTTTGCTGCACTTCTTCCGAGGCATGCAGGATATCGGCAACGGTTTGGGGCTTGATAAAATTACGGAAATGGATAAACCCGTGCTCGTTAAAAAAGGTTTTTTGTCCCTGGGTAATCTGGCTACCCAGCGTAAATTTTTGGTATATGACCGACATGGAAATGAAATGTAAGGTTGACAAAAATGCTATGTGCTTAAAAAGCACCTAACCTGCAGGACTAAAGGGGACTGAGGGAAAATCAACAACAACAGCAACACATTGCCGCTGTTGGCAATGGCATTCGCATTGGGCATGCGATGATATTTTGGCTATTGATGGTCATTTATTTATATTCTATAAAATCTATGTATTTTATAGACATTACAAATGTAAGGACTTAAACCAATCCTGCAACCATTATTTAATATATTTTTTATTTTTTATATAAGCTTGCCGTTATCCGCTCTACCAGGCCTTTATTTACGTGCCTGGCGGCGATGGCCGAAACCCTGTTTAGGAAACCCGGCACTACTTCGGCTTTTTTATCGAACATGGCTTTCAGCCCCGCGCGGGCAACTTCCACGGGCGACATATTGAATTTTTCAGCAATTTCCTGCAACGCATCCATGCCTGCGCGTTTGGCAAAACCTGTATCTGTTGGGCCCGGGCACAGGCAGGTAACGCTTACATTGCCGCACTGCTGCTCGTACCTTAAAGCCCTGCTAAAGCTCAAAACAAACGCCTTGCTTGCCGAATACACCGCCAGCGAGGGCACAGCCTGGTACGCCGCCGTACTGGATACATTAAGCACGTAGGCCTCGCTCTGCTGTTTTAACAGCGGCAACATGCAATAGGTAAGCTCTACCAGGGCATTGATATTCAGTTTAAGCATATTCGTTTGAGCAGTTAAATCAAGTCCGTCAAAATTACCCCACAGCCCGTAGCCTGCATTGTTTATGAGGATGCTTACGGATACGCCCAAAGTTTTGCACCAATCGGCAACCGCTATAGCAGCACCGTCTGCGGAAAGGTCGGCACTGAGGCAGTGGGCCTTTACCTGATAATCTGCTTCAACTGTTTGGGCAAGCGCCTCCAAATCGCCTATGGAACGGGCAACCAACAGCAAATTATACCCGCGTTGGGCCAGTTGCACAGCCAGTTCTTTACCTATCCCCCGGCCTGCCCCGGTAATTAATGCGTACTCATCCATTGTTATACCTTGTTTGTTGCCGACGTCAAAATAACAAAAATGGATTGGCAAGGTTGCAGGGGGGGTGGCATATTGTTTTGGGAGGCTATTGTTTGCCGGAAGGCGCCGCGACCAATAAATTTTTTTCAAATAAAATTTGCATGCGATCAGGTAATCTTCCTACATTTGAATTATCTATTAAATCTATAGATATTATATACAATGACTACTCAACTACTCGCATCGCACAAAATGTACCGCTTCCCCAAAGGCGTTCAGTATTGTTGTTGCTGTTAAGTCCTCTTCAATATAGCGGCCCACGAATGGCCCGATCATCCAGAATAAATCACATAAACCTTACTTATTATAGATGCTGATACAGAGCATCATCAAAATTCCAGTCGACATGAGCAAATATACCGACCTCAAAAACCTGATAGCCGCCATTGAGCCCGATGCAGATAAGTTTTACATAAAAGGCAACCACGCAGCAGGCACCCGCTTGCGCACAGCCTTGCAGCAGGTAAAGGCATTAGCCCAGGAGATTAGGCTGGAAGTACAGGAATTAAAAACCCAAACCGAAAAACAGTAAACGCCATGGCATCAACCTACTACACTCAGCATAGCTTCGATTTTTTAGAGATTATTAACGAACTTGAGCTTTCCTACAAAAAATACCAACCGCTGAAACCATTGAAAACCGGCCAGAGCCTACCCGGCTTCACCCTAAAAAAAGAATTCAACAACTGGCGGCAGTTCTTCAACGGCTCGCAGGTGCAGGGGCCCGTTGTGCTGCGCCAACTACTGAATAAACCACTGGTTATCAGCTTCTACTCTACCCATTGGGGCGAGAGTGGCACAACCCGCCTAAAACAATTGAACGCCATACAACACGAGATAAGGGCTGCAGGCGCAAACCTACTCATCATCACGCCCGACGAAGAAAGCAAAGCCTTCGAAAACATGATATGGGATAACAGCCTCTCGCTGAGCTTCTATTACGATGAAGATAACGCCATAGCCCAAAAGCTAAAGCTGTTCTCAGAAGCATCGCCGGTGTGGAACACCTATTCGGGCATTGATGTAAATGTGCCTTTACTGGCAACTTATGTGCTGGATACCAATAACCAGATCTTGTACGATGAGGTTGATTATGAGTTGAACGGCATAATCTCCGCTTCGCAAATTTTAGATTCGCTTCATGCCTCCTCGCTTTATCAAACTACCCGCAAATCGGCATAAAATATAGCAAACCGCAACCACCTTGGTGGTGACACAATTTTGACACCATACTGAAATTTGCAAACAACTGATTAAGAGCATATTGAAAGTGTTCACGGTGTTCACACTGCGCACCGTGAACACCTAATGAACACTTCTGGCGGTTTAATTACTCCACTGTAAAACCACAAAAGGGTGTTATAATGCTTTGCTTTCTTAATAAACCGACTTCGGCCTTGCCGATGCTGCTACCCCAAACACCGCCGATGGCTTGCTGCCCATGGTTATGGTGAGGTTGCCGCCTTTAGCCAGTTGGCTGTGCAGCAGGTAAGCATTAGCATACGGCTTTCCGTTGAGGGTTATGCTTTGGATGTATTTATTAGTACCGACATTATTCTTTATGCTGATGTGGAACGACTTGCCGCACGCCAGCTTCAGCACGGCATCATTGATTACCGGGCTGCCAAAAACGTAAGCCCCATTTGCCGGATTCACCGGGTAAAAACCCATAGCCGATAAAACGTACCAGGCCGACATCTGCCCAACGTCTTCATTACCTATAATACCATCCTTTTTATTGGTGTAAAAGCTATCCAGTATAAACCGCACCTTCTCGGCAGTTTTGTACTGTTGCCCGGCATAGGCGTACATATAGGTAATGTGATGGCTGGGCTCGTTGCCGTGCGCGTACTGGCCTATCAGGCCCGTGATATCGTTAGAGGCTTCGTTGCCCATATCGCCTTTTGCGATAAATAGTGAATCGAGCTTCTTCACGAAGGCATCCCTCCCACCTAACAACTGCATCAGCCCCTCAACGTCCTGCGGCACCAGCCAGGTATATTGCCAGGCATTACCCTCGGTAAAATCATCCTTCATATGCCGCGACACAAAGGGACTGAACGGGCTGCGCCATTCGTTTGCCCCAAGCCTGCCGCGCATAAAGTGCGTTTCTTTGTTATAATAGTTGATGTAATTACGGCCACGTTTGCTAAAGTATGCGTAGTCGTCCATCTTGCCCAATTTCTTGGCCATTTGGGCAATGCACCAATCATCAATAGCGTATTCCATACCGGTGGCTACTGTTTCGGTCATGGTATCTGCGGGGATGTAGCCAAGTTCTTTCACGAATTTAAGGCCGCGGCGATCGCCCATGGCGGTTGTTTTTACGGCTTCGTAGGCCAAATTGCGGTCGAAGCCGACGTAGCCTTTCAGGAATGCATCGGCAATTACGGGGATGGCGCTGTTGCCCACCATGCAGTCGGTTTCACTGCCCATCAGGGGCCATACCGGTAGCCTGCCTTGCTGTTGGTAGATGGCCAGCATCGAGCTTATCTGGTCGTTAACGCGCTGCGGCTGGGTTATGGTCATCAGCGGGTTTTCGGCGCGGTACGTGTCCCATAAACTCATGGTGGTAACGTTGGTGAAACCCGGCTTGTGGTGCACCTTTTTATCGGTGCCCAAATAATCGCCATTGTAATCGTTATAAACCGAGGGCGCTATCATGGTGTGATAAAATGCGGTATAAAAAGTACGCATGCGCGCCGGGGTAGCCTTAACAGCTATTTTACCCAATTCATTATTCCATAAGGCATTGGCATCGTTCTTCACTTTATCAAAATCCCAGTTGCAGGCTTCGGCATTTATATTGGCCAGGGCATTATCCATGCTCACAGGCGAAATACCTACTTTGATTTTCACTTTTTCCCCGGCAAGGGTAGCAAAACTGAGTACACCTTTTACATTGCGGCCTTTCAATTCAGCACCGCTTGTTTTGGCAAGGCTATCATACACCGCGAAATTCCTGATGCGTTTAGAGAAAATAGCGGCGAAGTAAATACGGTCGTCTACCGACCAGCCCGAGGAATGGCGATAACCAATAACTGTGGTATCGTTAACCTGCTTGATGTAGGTTTCAACGGGATGATCCCAGCCGATACCCTTCTGCAGATCGATAACGATATGCGCGTTATCCGATTTTGGGAACGTGTATTCGTGTATGCCTACCCTTGTGGTGGCCGTTAACCGCACGCCGATGTTATAGCGCTTAAGTTTCACTGAATAGAAGCCCGGCCTGGCAATTTCTTCTTTATGACTGAAAAGCGAATAGTATCCGCTGTTGTAGCCGCTAAGGTTGCCGCTCAATACCTTTACATCGCCTGTAGTGGGCATAAACTGGATATCGCCCAGGTCACCGATACCCGTACCGCTAAGGTGCGTGTGGGCGAAGCCTGCGATGGTACTGTCGGAATAATTATAGCCCGAGCACCAATCCCAATCTACCGCCTTGATGTTCACCGGCCCCAACTGCACGGCACCAAAAGGCACATTGGCACCAACGAACACGTGTCCGTGCAATGCCGAACCGATAAAGGGGTCTACAAAACTGGTGTAATTGGTGGTTTTAGCCGTCTTCTTTTTTGTTTGTGCCGAAAGATTAAGGCTTAAGCTGCATAAGGCTAATAAAGAAAGGAAATATATCGGGTACTTTTTCATGGTTTATTTTACTTTGATACCCAATTCAGCCACTGCAAGGCCGTTGCCTTTGGTTACGTGCAATACCGAAAATTTAAAATACCGGGCTTTTACGGGCTGTGCCAGCGTAACCACTTGTTCTATTGGGTTCGATTGGATGTTGGCGAACTCGCCCTTGGCAACCGGATCCCATATTTGCCCGTTGGTGCTGGTGTAGAGCGCGTAACGATCAACAATGCCGGGTGTTTGCTTATCCTGCCGGGGCAGGTAGGTAAAGGCGGCAATGGTTTGCTCCTTACCCAGGTCTATTGTTATTTCCTGTGGATATTGCGTTTTGGCAAGGGTATCTTTCGGCAGGGTGTTCCAGTTGGTATTGATATCTTCGTCGATAGCTAACTCGGGCTTGCCATCGGCCGGCGGCCATACTTTGACAACTTTCCAGCCCACCTTAGATAGGCCGAATTCTTTTGCGCTTACATCCCCCGCTTTGGCTGCATCAAAACTGATGGCTTTTACGATGCCGCCATCCGCCAGTAGGAAAGGTTTTTGGTAGGCCGGCGACGCAAGCGTTGGTGCCGAGCCATCAACCGTATAATGTATGCTGCCTACAGGCGCATCGGTGGCAATGCTTACCATACCGGCTTTATCGCGGGTAATAATGGGTGCGCTAAGGTGCGCAGGTTCTTTAAACAGGCCGAAATCGCTTAAGGCAACGCAGGCCGCTGCACTGACTATGCGCAGCCGCACCTTGCTTGCGGTAATATTTTGTGGCAGACGGATGAGCCTGTTGGCACCGATGCTGGTAGCTGTAGCGATTTCCTTCCATACACCATTAATAAAGGCATCTACAGCTACGGCGTTGATGCGCTGCCCCAGTTTAATGTTCTCGCGCAGGCGTATCACGTTGAAGGTTTTGGCGGCATGCATATCGGCAACCAGTTGCGGGGTGGTGATATTATCATTGGTGGCCCAGTAGCTGTAGCGGTCGGCGTCCGTCAAAAATGCCGGACCGAACTTTTGCTTGTTGCCACCGCGCACATTGCTTACGGTAAACCCTGCGCCTTTGAGCAGGTTTACGGCAAAGGTTTGTTGCAGCAATTCGCCAAAGGTTTTCAGCGATGCTACATCCCTGTCATCAAGCAGGCCTTGTTGGTTTGGCGAGAGGCCAAGGTCAAGGTCGGCACCGCGGCCTACGCTTTTATAGTAAAGTTCTAATAATTGATAAGGCGTTTTCACCTGTTCGTTTTGCGAGGCATGGTAAAACCATCCCGGTCGCAGGGGCACATCGCATTCGGCGGGCATCCAACTGCCCTGGCGGGTACCTTCGGTAGCTTCCCAATATTTGCTGTACCCGTTTGATGGCTTTTTGCCGGCATCGGGTGCCTGTGGCGAATAAGTGGCCCAACTGGTTATGCCTGCTTCGCCTTCCTCGTTGCCTACCCAGCGCACATCCGCACCAATATCGCCGAATATGGCGGCGTTGGGTTGCCATTTGCGTATCATGGCCCAGGTGTTATCCCAATCGTAATAAGTGGTGCGGTCAATTTTACGTTCTTCGCGCTTGCCGCCGTAGTAGCCATCGCCGCCGTTCGCACCATCGTGCCAGGAAATAAACAGCGGGCCGTAATTGGTATAAAGTTCTTTTAGCTGTGCCCGATAGATCTCCAGGTATTCGGGGGTACCGTATTGCGGGTTGTTCCTGTCCCAGGGCGAGCAGTAAAGGCCCAATTGCATCCCCAGTTTTTGGCAGGCCAACTGGTACTCGCGTACCATATCGCCTTGTCCGTTCTTCCAGGTGGCTTTGGTGATGTTGTGCTCGGTAGTTTTGGTTGGCCATATGCAAAGTCCATCGTGGTGCTTGGCAACAATTACCACGCCCTTAAATCCGCCGGCTTTAGCCGCGCCCACGATCTGCATCGCGTCGAATTTGGTTGGGTTCACTATCGCAGGGTCCTCATCGCCGAAGCCCCACTCCTTGTTGGTATACGTATCTACCCCAAAATGGATAATGCAATACATCCCCATCTCGTGCCAGTTCAACTGCGCTTTACTGGGCAGCGCGCCGTAAGGTTTTGGCGGGGCTTGCGCAAATGTGGCAGCCGTGCCGCTTATCAAAAAACCAAAAAGCAATATTTTCTTTAGCATGATGCTTAATTTTTCAACCAGTCCGCCGGTATATCTTTCGGTTCCGAGCCATTCAGGCTATATTTCAACTTCAGGGAGTACCCGCCGCCGCCCTCGATAAAATCAAGCGCGATAGGCTGAAGTCCTTTCTTTAGGGCAACCTGCCCATTCTTTTCTATCGCGGCGTGGAGGCCGTCGTTGTCCACCACATCGCGGCCGGCAATTTTCAGCGTGCCGCCGTCATCACAAGTTAAATAAAAGCTGTAGATGCCGTCCGCCGGGATATCCAAATAACCCCGGTATTTTATGGCGAAGCTTGGTGCTTCGGCTTCTTTTGGCACGATGATGCTTTGTACGGTAAACGTTGTATCGGGCTTGGTATTGGGGATAAGCGTGGTGTTTTTATATAACTGCCTGTATTCGCTGCAAAGCAATCCTTTGGCGGGGTTAGCTATGCTTGTCGGTTCGGCCAGCGTTTGCTTTTGGTACTGCAAATCGTAAACATCGCCCATCGATCCATCAGTTTTAAAGGCTGCCAGGCGTATGTGCTGCGAGGTTTTGATTACCAATGGCTGGGTCAACGCGGGCGATAACATATCAGGCAATGTGCCATCGATGGTATAGTGCACGGTTAATCCTCGCAATGGTATTTGGATATCCAGTTTGGTTTCATCCGTAAAAACATTCGATGATAAAAATCCACCCAAATCCGGTAAACGGTAGTGTACTTTCATTGCATCCAAACGCGGATATTGGGCTAATAAACGTTGCTGGTACGAGGGATAATCCCGCTTGTGCGTCCACAATACTTCAGCCAGGGCTGTCATGCGGGGCATAATCATGTAATCGGCGCGGTTTTCAGTAGGGACGTATTCCGACCACAGGTTGGCCTGTGCGCCAATGATATTCCGGGCTTCATCTGCCGTCAAACCATTCGGGATAATCTGAAAGTTATAAACGTTTGGGATAGAATTCTTATCGGGCGGCGAATCAAAATACAAGGGGTTGCCCGGTGTCATGATTACTTTGTTGCCTAGCTTTGCCGCCTCTATGGGCGCTTTTGGCACCCAGCTGCGCCAGTACATAATTACGGCGGTATTGGTTACGCCGCCCTCCAGCACCTCGTCCCACCCTATCAGCTTGCGGCCCTTAGAGTTGAAGAATTTCTCCATATTGTTGATGAAGTAGCTTTGCAGTTCGGCAGTGTTCTTCAATCCCTCTCTTTTCATCAATGCCTTGCAATCTTCAGATGTTGCCCAGGTAGAGCGGTCTACCTCGTCGCCACCGATATGCATGTATTTCGAGGGGAATATATCCATTATCTCGCTATACACATCCTGCGCAAAGGTAAAAGTTGATGGCAGACAGGGACAAATAGGCTTGGTAAACAACTCGCCGAAGGAGCTCTTTTTGCCATCGCTGCTTAGGTAAGGGTATTCGTTTATGGCAGCCATCATGTGGCCGGGCATATCAATCTCGGGGATGATATCTATTTTGCGGGCAGCAGCATAGATCACCAGTTCCTTCAGTTGCGCCTGGGTATAAAAACCGCCGTACAGGGTTTTGCCGTTCCGATGGATGATATGCGTTTTGTCTATCTCGAAATCGGGGTTATCAACCGCTTTTTTCATGCAGATGGAATCCTGGTTATTGAAGGTGCGCCATGCGCCGTTTTCAGTCAATTTGGGGTATTTCTTTATCTCCACGCGCCAGCCCTGATCGTCCGTCAGATGCAGGTGCAACTTATTGAACTTGTAAAGCGCCAGCATATCCACATACTTATGCAGGTAACTTATCGAGAAAAAATGCCTCGATACATCCAGGTGCATGCCGCGGTATGCGTAAGCGGGAGCATCGTTTATAGCTACGGCGGGCAAATAGATGTGGCTGGCCGGTATCATTCCCCCACGTACCTCTGCGATAGCAGGCAGCAATTGCCTTAAAGTTTGTACGCCCATAAACATGCCCTTAGCCGTTCTGGCGCCTATTACCACCTGTGTAGGGCTGATGCTCAATTTATATCCTTCCTCGGCGGCAACGCTCGCATCATATTTCAGGCTGATATTTTTGCCTGCCGATGCAGTGCCGATGACCAATTTCCGCCGGAGGCAATTGCCGATAAGCTGGTTTAAAAACGCAGCTTCGTTTTTGAACATTGCCTGCGCAACTATTTTGGTAGCCGGCGTAATCCTGAACCCTCCGCTTGCCGGTACCAATTCGGTAGGATACGGAATAATGGGATACCGCGCATCATTTTGTTGCGCGGTAGCGGTAAGGGCGGCTGTTGCTGTGATGATGACAGCCAAAGCAGCAACTTTATATAATCTCATTTAAACTTTTTTTAGTACGTTATTTTAAAGGTTGCTGCATATTGGCAGCCAGTATTTTGCTGTATGGCGGCGGGCAGGCTCACAATTAGTTCATCGCCCTTCAGTTTATATTTAAGTTTTTGCTTTGCGCCTAACAGGCTTACGCTTTTAACAGCCTTTATATTGTTCAGTTTAATAGTAACCGTTGACTCAAACTTAACCGTACTATCTTTACCCGCTATTAAAAAGGCATATATGGTGTTGCTGTTTTTTGCCTTGGTATAAAAAATGTCGCCTGTGGAATATGGCGCTACCGATTGCGAGCCGTAAATGCCTTCGCCATTGGTCTCCATCCAGCCGCTTACCTGCGCCAGGCGCGAGTACGCTACCGGGTCCCAGTCGCCATCGGGGCCGGGGCCAATGTTGAGCAATAAATTACCGCCGCGCGATACGATCTTTACCAGCAACTGCACTATTTGCTGTGCCGATTTATAATGATCGTTTGGTACGTAGCTCCACGAATCGCCCATGGTGATGCAGGTTTCCCAGGGATGATCCAAAGGCGCGCCGGGCACCTGTTGCTCGGGCGTGGTGTAGTTCTCGAATTCGCCCGCTACGGTGCGGTCTACTACGATGAGGCCCGGTTGCTTGGCGCGGCCCATAGCGGCAATCCTGGGCATATCTATATCCTGATTGAATTTAATACCGCGCTGCCAATCTACCGCGGTATCGATAGTGCTTTTAGGGCGCACCCAGCCGCCATCGAGCCATAAGATATCCACCTTTCCGTAATCGGTCATCAGCTCGCTTATCTGGTTGTAGGTAAAATCTTTAAATTTTTGCCATTTATCCGGATGCAGTGCCGGGTCGTAGTTTACGTTGCGGTCCTTAGGCGGGAAGTATGGCCACCAATAATCGGGCGAATGCCAGTCGGGCTTAGAAAAGTAAGCGCCTATCATAAAATTCTCCTTGCGGAAAGCATCGAATATCTCTTTAGTAACATTGCTGCGCGGATTAGCAGAAAAAGGCGTTTTTGCCGATGTTATTTTATAATCGGTTTGTTTGGTATCAAACATGCTGAAACCATCGTGGTGCTTGGTAGTAAATACCACGTATTTCATGCCGGCACGTTTTGCAGCGGCCACCCATTTCTCGGGGTTGAAGCGCGTAGGGTTAAAGGTAGTCTGCAGGTTTTCGTATGCTTTTACGTAGCCGTTATAGGTTTCGCCGTAAGGGCCCTTGCGTTGCGTCCAACCCTCGTCTTCGGGGCAAATACTCCAGCTTTCTACCACGCCCCATTGGCTGTAGGTACCCCAATGCATAAAAAGCCCGAATTTAAGATCCTGCCATTGGCTCAGCTTCTGCTGCACCAGGGGATCGGTGGGTGGCTGGTAATTTTTAGACATTTGGTGCTCCTGCGCCAGCAAAACGGAGGCGTTTAAGGCACAAAGGCACAGTACCGCTAACTTCTTCATCATCTTACAATTAGGTTTTTGTAAACAATATTAAACTATTTATATATAGCGTAAGACAAAATTAAATACTGTATTGCCTACACTAAGTTCCCATTCTTTTTAAAATTTTTTAAAAATACACTCCAGCTTGTTTGATTATTATATTAAATGTACTATTATTGTTACGTAAATGTTAAAGTTTACTGCGTACTATAATTAAGGATACTTTGAGAAACAAAAATACCAATATCGCTGAATTATGGAGCCGTACCTGCCACCAGGACGATATGAAAGCCTTTGAGCAGCTTTTCTACGCATTAAACAAACCCCTTATCAAATTCTGCGTGCTTTATGTAAAGCAAAACGAGGTTGCGGAGGATATCGTGTCGGAATTATTCGTAAAATGTTGGGAGAGCCGCAAAAAACTTACCGGCATACTTAACCCTGCCACCTACCTTTACATCGCCGTAAAAAACCAAAGCCTCAACTACGTAAAAAAGTACTCTAACATACATCTGGTACAAATTGAAGACACCGACGACTTTGCCCTGGTTAACACCTATAACCCGCAAAAAGAACTCGAAAAAAAAGAGTTGGTGTTTAAGCTTGATAAAGCAATAGCCTCGCTGCCACAGCAATGCCGCATCATTTTCAGGCTGATAAAAGAAGACGGCATGCGGTATAAAGAAGTGGCCGAGGTGTTGGATATATCGCCCCGCACGGTGCAAACGCAACTTTTCAGGGCCCTCAAAAAACTCACTACCGTGCTTGATCCCGACCAGCGCCGCATACCACAGCCCGCTACCGACAAAACCGTCTTCGGCATCATTACCATACTGTTATCGCTCCCTTTATTTTTCTAATCGATTCCTGCTCCTGCGTTCCCACGCAAAAAAAAGCAATCCTCTGCCCGCCCTGTACACTAAGCTTTTGCCTTTCTCATTAATAATGGGCCGCTAAATGCCCTGTGCACGCGTTTTGGCTGCATCGTCATTATTTCCTTTTACGCAACAAACGGCGAACAATAATCTAAGACTCACATTAAATCTTCTTAATAATTTTTAATAAGTGGGTTTTCTTTTTAAAAAAGTAAAAAATATTTTCATAACGTGTAGGCAACATCCAGTTTTTATTTGTCCATACCATCAGAACACATCATGCGCGGTGATGTAACCGCATATGCATAATAACTAAACTCAAAAAAGTATGATCAAAAAACTAAAACACAGCAGCTTGCCTATGTAAGAAAAAATTACCTCCACTCCCCAAAAAGCATAGTTACCTGGTAGGGACTACAGCTTATGAAAACTAAAACTGTTTAAGCAATCCCCGCAATCGGGGCATTGAAATTAACCCCTTTTTAAATCAATTAAATATGGAATTTTTTAAACATCCAATGGGTGTAAGAAATAGGTACCGGATGTCGCCTGCGATACCGGTATGTAAAGTTGCCCTGGCATTTTTAATAATTGCCGGCATACAGCTACCTGCAGTTGCGGCCACCGCAAACACGGTAAGCGTAAAAACCAAAAGCGGTGCCTTTGTACCTGCTACCGGTTTAGTTACCGACGAAAACGGCGAACCTCTTATAGGCGTTAGCGTTACCGTTAAAGGCACTTCAAACGGCGGCCAGACCGATGTAAACGGTAAGTTTGCGTTGGATGCCCCGGTAAATTCAACATTAGTATTCAGCTACGTTGGCTTCACTACCCAGGAAGTAGCATTTACAGGCAAAGCCCTTAGGGTTACCCTGGTATCTAACACCAAACTGAACGAAGTTGTAGTAACGGCCCTCGGTATCAAAAAAGACGAGCGCAAATTAGGTTACTCGGTAACAACCGTAAAAGGCGACTTGTTAAACACTGCTAAAGAAACAAACGTTGCTTACTCGTTGCAAGGCCGCGTAGCGGGCTTAAGCATCAGCGGCACCAACGGCGGCCCTGGTTCATCAGCACGTATATTATTACGTGGTGTAACCAGTTTAACTGCAGGCGGCCCGCTGTTCGTTATCAACGGTGTACCAATGGACAACACCCAAAGAGGCCAATCGGGCGAATGGGGTGGTGCTGACTTCGGCGACGGTATCAGCAATATCAACCCTGATGATATCGAAACCATGACCGTACTGAAAGGCCAGTCGGCTTCGGCATTATACGGTACACGTGCAGTAAACGGCGTTATTTTGATCACCACCAAATCGGGCAAGAAAAACTCCGGTTTCGGCGTTGAGTACAATAGCAACTACCAGGCGGATAAGGTTTATGATAACACCGATTTCCAAACAACTTACGGCCAGGGTTTACTTGGGGCCAAGCCTACTACTGCTGCAGGTGCATTAGCATCGGGCAACCAGGCATGGGGCGCTAAATTGGATGGCTCATCGGTAATACAGTTCGATGGCAACAGTTATGCTTACTCAAAAACCAGCGACGATTACACCAAATTCTACAAAACAGGCAACACCTTTACCAATACGGTTTCATTAACCGGCGGTAACGAAACCGGCGCGTTCAGATTATCAGCATCTAACTTAACCAACCACGCAATTACGCCAAATAGCGGTTTAACCAGAAAGACTTTTAACTTCAACGGGTCGCAAACGGTTATCAAAAACCTGGATATCAATCTCGTAGCCAACTACATTTTAGATAATGCGAAAAACCGCTCAGGCTTGAGCGATGGCCCGGGCAACCCTAACAACGTTCAGTTCCTGGCACCAAACGAAGGCCAAAGTATCCTTGCGCCCGGCACTAAAGCCGATGGTACCGAGCAGTCTTTCACTGATGATATCTATGTAACCAACCCTTATTTTGCTGCTTACAACTTTGTAACCAACACTACCAGGGAGCGTTTGATATCGTCTATCTCGGCTAAATATGCCATAACCCCATGGGCCTACATACAGGGCCGTGTAGGTTATGATAAAATAAACGATAAGCGTTTAGGTATCACCCCAACAGGTACTGCTTACGCCGGCAACAATGGCGGTATGTCTACTCAAACTACTCAGATCACAGAATTAAACTCCGACGTTTTGATCGGGGCAAAACATGACCTGATCAAAGATTTGTTAAACCTGGATCTATCTGTGGGTGGTAACATCCGCAAAAGCGATGCATCGGGTACTTATGTAAATGCCAACCAATTCATCATCCCTTACTTCTACGATCTGTCTAACGGTAAAACCCGCGACGCCGGTAACCAGGGCATCATCAAGCAACAAGTAAACTCTGCTTACTACACGGCTGATTTTGGTATTAAAAACTTCCTGGTGGTAAGTACAACAGGCCGTTACGATGCTTACTCAAGTATTGGCAGCAACGTTGGTCATGGTATATTTACGCCTTCAGTTTCCGGTAGTTTCATCTTTTCTGAGCTTACTCATATTAACGGACTGGATTTTGGTAAATTGCGCATTTCTTATGCTAAGACCAGTGCGGGTGCCGATCCGTACGCTAACAGAGTTTATTACAATGTAAACAATTCAATAAATGGCATAAGTGCGGGTAGCTTTGACACATCGTTGCCAAACCTTTTCTTAAAACCTTATACACTAGGGGAGTTGGAAATTGGTACCGCGTTGAAATTTTTTAATGACCGCGTAGGCTTAGATGTAACTTACTTCTCTAAAAAAACCAAGAGTGAAATCCTGAGAGGATCGCTTGATATCTCCAGTGGCTACACCAGCTATTATGTTCCAACAGGTTCTACCCAAAATAAAGGTTTAGAGGTTGAATTACACGGTTCTCCATTTAGAAGCAAGGACTTTAGCTGGACCTCATCATTCAATTTTACTTATGTTCAAAACAAGGTATTATCAACAGATGCCAATAATAGTAATATTGGTTTAGGTACTTATCGCCCATTGAATGCTACAACAGCTTTTATTGTTGGTATGGCAGGCCCGCAGATCTTAGCTAACGATTACCTGCGCGATGCAAGCGGCAAAATCATCTTTGATGCACAGGGTATCCCTAAAGCTACAGGCCGTAACCCAATGGGTAGCGTTATGCCTAAATTCTATGGTGGTTTCAGTAACGATTTTAGCTACAAAGGCTTCAACTTCTCGTTCCTTATCGATTACCGTTACGGCAACAAGGTGTTATCGGCTACCAACTACTACAGCATCTTCCGCGGTTTAAACCAATTGACCTTAGCTGGTCGCGAAGGCGGTGTTGTTGGCCAGGGTGTAAACGAAGCAGGCCAGCCAAATACAGTAAACGTACCAGCGCAAACTTACTACCAGAGCTTAGCCCGAGGTATTTCTGCGCTTAACGTACTGGATGGTAGCTTCATCAAACTTCGTCAGGTTACTTTAGGCTATGCTATACCAAAAACTACTATAGCTAATACGCCGTTTAACTCAATCACTGTTTCGTTGGTTGCCAGGAACTTGTGGACCATCATGAAACATACTGACAATATCGATCCGGAATCGAACTTTGCTCCAGGCATCAACTATGCAGGCATCGAAGGTACCAGCGTTCCTGCTGTTAGGACTTACGGGTTAAATGTTAACTTTAAATTTAAAAAATAACAAGATGAAAAAACGACTTATATATAGTTGCCTGCTTGCAGGCGCCACCTTTATAGCGGGTTGTACTAAAGACTTTGAGGCAATCAACACAAACCCAACCAAAGTAGACGCGGCTACATTTCCACCAAACTTTTTGTTGGCTCAATCTCAGATCAAGTTTTCAAACAGCGGTTACGATCAATTACTTTTTCAGAGCATGTGGTCGCAATCATTAGCAGGAACGTACTCATACTACAGCAATGGCGACAAGTATGTTTACGGAGGTAGCGGACGGGGTTACCTGGAGCGTACCTGGAACACCAGCTATGGCGCGGCCACCTTGGTTGACGAAATGAAGAACCTGATAGCAGGCAAACCAGAGTATGCTAACCTTGATGCCGTTGGTACCATTATGCGCGTATTGATTTTGCAGCGTGTTACTGATGCTTACGGCGATATCCCTTTCTCTCAGGAAGGCCAGGCAAAATCGGGCGTTATTACCCCGGTTTTTGATACGCAGCAAGCGGTGTACACCTCAATGCTTTCTCAGTTAGAAACGGCAACTGCCGCTTTAAATGTAGCTAAAGACAAGCCATCATCAGATTTGATGTACGGCGGCGACATTGCAAAATGGAAAAAACTGGGTTACTCTTTAATGTTGAAAGTTGCTATGCGCTTAACTAAAGTTGATGCGGCTACTGCACAGAAATATGCTGAGAAAGCATACGCCGGCGGCACTATGGCATCTATTGATGATAACGCCAAAGTAAAAGCCGACGAAGCTAACGGTAACAGCAACAGCGATGTTAACGCTTTATTGGTAAAAGATGATTTCAGGGAAGTTAGATGGTCAAATACTTTGATCAGCTACATGCAGTCAACTACAGACCCACGTGTCAGCGCGGTTGCAGAAATTGCAGCAGGCACTGGTAAAGCTGCCAACGAAGCATACGCAGCAGGTGATAATACCGCCTCTTTACAAATTGGTATGCCAAACGGTTATGACCAAAACGGTGGCACTACCGACATTTCAAAAGCACCAGGCTACCCGGGTACCTCGCCTGCTAACCCTGCCGTGACAGGCGACGTTGCAGCACCCGATGGCAAATACTCACGCCCAAGGTTTGCCGTTTATGATGACCGTAGCCGTATAAACATGCTGTACACTTATGGCGAAAGCGAATTGCTATTGGCCGAGGCTGCAAGCAGAGGCTGGAACACCGGCGTTGCCGCTACCCACTACGCCAATGCGCTTGCTGCCGATATCAACAGCATAGCACAGTTCAACGCTGCAGGTGCCGTTCCGGCTGCCACTGTTGCTACTTATGTAGCTACGCACCCATTGGTGCCTGCAACTGCATTGCAACAGATAAACATGGAGTACTTTGTGGTAACATCTACTACATTCAACTTCAACGAAACATGGGCTAACTGGAGAAGATCAGGTTTCCCTGTGTTGACTCCTGTTAAATACATCGGCCAGTTTACCGATGGCTCTATCCCAAGAAGGAACCCTTATCCGCTTGGCTTGCCATCTACCAACGCAGCAAACTACAACGATGCTGTATCAAAGTTAACCGGTGGCGACGTATTCACCGCCAGGGTATGGTGGGATAAATAATCTCCCCCAATCGCTTATAAAAAAACAAGGCTGTGCAAGCAGCCTTGTTTTTTTGTTTAAAGTAGAAAGCAATCGCTATTTTTATAGTTTACGTTACTGATATATAATCCCCCTAATTACATGCGTTATCGCTGCTGCAATTTATTAGAGTCCGCAAAAAAAAGCCTCAGGATTTCTATACTGGCATTATCGGCAACAGGTATTGCCCAAAAAAGCCCTGCGCAGCAAACGCTGTTCAACCTGCTCCCTGCAGAGCAAACCGGCATTACTTTTAGGAACGACCTTAAGGAAGACGAAAAACTCAACGTACTATCGTACGAGTACCTGTACAACGGCGGCAGCGTTGCCGTGGGCGATATCAACAACGATGGGCTGCAGGACCTCTTCTTCACCAGCAATATGGGGCAAAACAAGCTGTACCTAAACCTGGGCGGCTTAAAATTTAAAGATATTACAAGCGATGCCGCATCGGGCTTATCCGGCCGCAGCGGTGCCTGGAAAACCGGCGCAACCATGGCCGATGTAAACGGCGATGGCCTGCTTGATATTTATGTATGCTACTCGGGCACGGGCGACCCCGAATTACGCCGCAATCAGCTCTTCATTAACAAGGGCAAAAACAAATTCGTAGAAAAAGCAAAAGAATACGGGCTCGATGATCCCGGCTACAGTACCCAGGCCGTATTTTTCGATTACAATAACGATGGCAAGCCGGATATGTTCCTGCTGAACCACAACGTCAAAAAAATAAACAACATCGAGCTGGCCCAGATAAAAAGCCAGACCGACGAACTGGCCAGCAACAAGCTCTTCGAAAACCAGGGCGGCCATTTCGTAGATGTATCCAAAAAAGCAGGCATCATACAAAACCCGCTAACCTTTGGGCTGGGTATAGCCATAGCCGATATCAACAAAGACGGGCTACCTGATATTTACGTAACCAACGACTACAACGAACCCGATTATATATACATCAACAAAGGCGACGGCACCTTTAGCGAAGACTCGAAAAAGATGCTGAGGCACATGTCGCAATTTTCGATGGGGGTTGATATTGCCGATATCAACAACGATGGCCTGCCGGATATACTGACGCTGGATATGCTGCCGCCCGATAACCGCAGGCAAAAACTCCTGCAATTGCAGGAGAATTACGAAACCTTCGAACTGATGCTGGGCCAGGGCCTGTACAAACAGTACATGCGCAATATGCTGCAACTAAACAACGGCGACGGCACTTTCAGCGAGATTGGCCAATTGGCCGGCCTCTCTAACACCGACTGGAGCTGGTGCCCCCTTATTGCCGATTTCGACAACGATGGTTATAAGGATATCTTCATATCCAACGGCTACTTGCGCGATTATACCAACAAAGATTTCCTGCGCTACTGGGGCGATTACAAAATGAAAAAAGCGATGGACAGGGAGCCCGCCCTGCTGATGGACCTGGTACAAGCTATGCCCTCTACCGCCCTATCCAACTACATATTCAAAAACAACGGCAACCTTGGTTTCACCGATAAGAAGCAGGATTGGGGCATTAATAACCCCGGCATATCCAGCGGCGCGGTGTATGCCGATCTGGATAACGATGGCGATTTGGATATCATCACCAACAACATCAACAACGTCGCCTCTGTTTTTAAGAACACCAGCCGCGAAGCCGCAAACACCAATTACCTGGCAGTTAGCCTCAATACCCAATTGGGCAAAATAATCACCACCGGGGCTAAAGTATATGTGTACACCGCCAAAAGCACGCAATACCAGGAGCTTAACTCCAACCGCGGCTATCTTTCCTGCGTATCTACCGTGTTGAATTTTGGCTTGGGCGATGCGCAGACCATCGATTCAGTAAAGGTTATCTGGCCCGATAAAAGCGTGCAAGTGCTCACTGGCGTAAAGGCAAACCAAAGGCTGAATTTAGCTTATGCAGATGCCAAAAAGCCCGGCAATGTTGCTGTATCATCAACACCGAAACAGGTGTTCACCAAGGTAAAAACGCCGGTAGATTATACCCATACCGAAAACACCATCAACGATTTCAAGCGTCAGCCCCTGATGTTGTTTATGGCATCTAAAACAGGGCCGGTAATAGCGCGTGCAGATGTGAACAAAGACGGGCTGGAAGATATGTTCATTGCCGGCGATCAGTCCAGCCCCGGCAAACTATGCCTGCAAACCAAAACAGGCTGGACAGTAAAGGATATAGCCGATTTGAATGCCGAAAACACCTCCGCGGTGGTTTTTTTTGATGCCAACGGCGATGGCTTCCCCGACCTATATCTGGCAAAAGGCGGCTACGCCCTGCTGGAACCCAACAGCAACGAGCTGCAGGATAAACTGTATCTTAACGATGGCAAAGGCAACTTCAGCTTTAATAGTGCCGCCTTGCCCCTGCTTATTGCCAGCAGCAAGAGTTGCGTTCGACCTTACGATTACAACAATGATGGCAAAATCGACTTATTCATAGGTGGCCGCATCGTACCCGGCCAATACCCCGTTGCGCCGCAAAGCTACCTGCTTACCAATAACGGCGATGGTACCTTCGCCAATACGCCTACCCCTTTCGGCACCGTAGGTATGGTTACCGATGCGCAATGGGCAGATTTGGATGGCGATGGCCGCAAGGATCTGGTGATTTGCGGCGAGTTTATGCCGATAACCATTTACCTCAATACCAAAGCGGGCTTCATAGATAAAACAGCGGATTATTTCGGCAAACCCCAGGGAGGCTTCTGGAACGACCTCACCATCACCGATGTAGATGGCGATGGCAAACCCGATATTGTAGCGGGCAACCTGGGCGCAAACACCCAGGTACACGCCGATAGCAGCCAGCCCGCCGAGATGTATTACGCCGATTTCGATAACAACGGCTCGATAGACCCCTTCCTTAACTTTTATGTGCAGGGCGTAAGCTACCCCTTTGTGAGCCGCGACGAACTGAACGACCAGATATTCCCCATGCGCCGCAGGTTCCGCTCCTACAAGGCCTATTGCGATGCTACCATGAAGGATGTGTTCACCCCCGACGAACTGGCAAAAGCCAAAAAGCTAAGTGTTGAGAACGTAAATACCACTTGTTTCTTAAACCGTAACGGTAAGTTCGTGGCGGTGGAACTGCCTATCCAGGCGCAGTTCTCATCCGTATCGCAGATACTCAGCGGCGATTTTAACCACGACGGCAAAGCCGACCTGCTGCTATTTGGCAACCATACCGATAACCGCCTTAAGCTGGGTAGTTTTGATGCCAACTACGGCGTGCTGTTAACCGGCGACGGCAAAGGCGGCTTTACCTACCAAACACAAGCGGCATCGGGCCTTAGCGTTGATGGCGACGTAAAATCGGCCACTGAAATAACCGTTAGCGGCCTTAAATACCTGGTGCTTGGCGTATCGGGCCAACCTTTACAATTTTACAAGGAAAACTAATGATTAAAAGAATACTCATACTGGCTTTGGCCATCATCATCAGCCAGTTTAGCCACGCGCAACAGGCCAAAACGCCCCTGCCCGACTACCTCGCGCTGGATAAAGCCATCAATTCGGTATCGGCGGTAATGATACATGACGTGGTGAACCCGCCCGCCGCCGCCCGCTATTACAATTATTTTATGATGGGTGCTTATAACCTGGTGGCCCTGAATAATAAAGAGATAGTCCCCATTGGTAACTTTATCAAAAGCTACAAGATAGATAATACCATCAGCCTGCCCGCCGGGAGTTACGATTACCGCATAGCCGCGGTGTACAGTATTTTAGAACTCGGCAAGCAGATGCTACCGTCGGGTTTTATGCTGCAGGACGATGAGGACAAATACATCGAGTTGCTGAAGAAGAACAGCATCAGCGAAGYGGTAATCAAATCATCGGTATCGGCAGCGGTAGAGATGACCAACAAAGTGATTGCTTTTAGCCGTGGTGATAACTATAACCGCCTGAGCGGCAAACTGCGCTACACGCCCGTAAAAGGCGGCAAAAACTGGTACCCTACCCCACCCATGTATATGGAAGCCGTAGAACCAAACTGGAAAACCGTTAGGCCGATGATGATTGATTCATCCAAACAATTCATGCCGGCCCGGCCAACGCCTTTCAGCACCGATAGCACCAGCGAATTTTACCGGCAGGCCTACGAGGTGTACAAGGTATCGCAGCACCCCGGCGGAGAGCAAATCAACATCGCATCGTTTTGGGATTGTAATCCCTTTGCGGTAACCACATCGGGCCATATGGCCATCGGCTTTAAAAAGATAAGTCCGGGCGGGCACTGGATGAATATAGCGGGTATCGCGGTAAAAAAGGCCAACCTTAGCTTCGATGCCTCGGTGCAGGTGTTAGCTTTAGAAGGCATCACCCTAATGGATGCCTTTATCAGCTGCTGGGACGAGAAATACCGCAGCAACGGCATACGCCCCGAAACCTACATCAACCGCTATATCGATGTAAAATGGATGCCCTTTTTGCAAACGCCCCCCTTCCCCGAGTACCCGAGCGGCCACGCGGTATTGTCGAACGCATCAGCAACCCTATTATCTTACCTGCTGGGCGACCATTTCGAATACACCGACGATTCGGAGATGCCGTACGGCGTGGGCCCGCGCAGCTTCAAATCATTCATACAAGCCGCCGAGGAAGCCTCACTATCGCGATTTTACGGCGGCATACATTTTAAAGATGCTATCGAAAACGGCAACACCCAGGGAAGACAGGTTGGGGCTGATATCGTAAAGAAGTTAAAGGCAGCGCAGGTAAAACCACTGTTGAGCAATTAGCAATATAGCCTGTAGTTGTTAGAAAATTCGCCCACCAAGGGCATCCATACCCCTCTCTTACACGTAGTTGTAATTATACACGTGTTTTATGAAAACGAGGGGTTGGGCTTTAACGGTATGTTTCCTATTTACGCTGTTCATCAGCCTTAACTCGTTCACTAACAAGCAGCATAATCCTGTAACCAAAGCTACAGGGGCCGACCTTTTTGCCCGGTACTGCAGCCTTTGCCACATGCAGCCCGATGTGCAGAGCCTCACCAAAGATATCTGGAAAAACCACGTGCTGCCCATTATGGCCAGCCGCATGGGCATCATCTACCCCGGTTACGACCCATTGCGCGGTCTTAGCGGCGAGGAAAAAGACATCATAGCCAAACACGACATTATCCCGGCAACGCCCATCATCAGCAAAGCAGATTGGGACAAACTGGAAAACTACATCGTAAGCACCGCGCCCGATACCATCCTGTACGATGAAAAACGCCTTTCGCGCAATACCCCGCTTACGCAATTTACCCGCAAAAATATCCAGATAGACGAAGAGACGCCATCGCTTATCACCGGGCTAAAATACAATGCCGATACAAAAACGCTTTGGGTAAGCAACGCGCACAACAAAATCATCAACTGGCAATACCAGGCAGGAATCACCAAAAATTATGATGTTGGCGGCACCGTGGTCGATTTCAACTTTTACCAAAACCACACCTACCTTACCGAAATTGGCAAGCTTTACCCCACCGAACTAAGCACGGGGAGCTACACGCAATTGGCTAACGATGCCGAAACGCCCCTGCTTACCAACCTGCACCGCCCCGTACATACCGAAATCGAAGATCTTAACGGCGACGGCATCCCGGAAATTGTGGTGTGCAACTTCGGCAATAAAACGGGCTCGCTTTCGCTGTTCAAAAAGATTAAAGCCGGCGGCACCTATAAAGAAGATGTTTTGTTGCCGATGCCCGGCGCCATCATGTGTTACGTTAAGGATATGAACGGCGACGGCAAGAAGGACATCGTGGCCATGTTTTCGCAGGGCGATGAGAGCGTTTACATATTCTATCAGCAGGATAACCTCAAATTCAAGGCAAAACGGGTGCTGCGTTTCCCGCCCAATTACGGCACCACCGATATGGTACTGACCGATTATAACCACGATGGGCTGACGGACATCGTTACCGTACATGGCGATAACGCCGATTACTCCAACATCCTGAAACCTTACCACGGCATAAGGCTGAACATCAACAAAGGCAAGGATGTGTTCGAAGAAGCATTCTTTTACCCCATATACGGCGTTACCAAAGTACTTGCCGAAGATTTCGACAATGATGGCGATATAGATTTGGCAGCCTCCGCCTTCTTCCCCGATTTCGGCCGGCTGCTTAACGAATCCTTTGTTTACCTGGAAAACACCGACAGCAAAACCTACCACTTCAAATCCTACACGCTAAACAGCGGCCTGCCCGTCAAATCCCTCACCATAGAAAAAGCAGATGTAGACGGCGACGGCGATATGGACATCATTTTAGGCAACTTTGCCCAAACACCGGGTGCCGTACCCCCATCATTAGACCAGCGCTGGAAGAGCGCCCAATACGGCCTTGTCCTTTTAGAAAACCAACTGCACCAGCCCAAGATATAAAAGATTAATTTCGCGCAAAGGCGCAAAGCCGCAAAGTTTTTTTGGTAAAGACTTTGCGAACTTGGCGCCTTTGCGAGAAAAACCTCGGCTCAATTCCCAACCCTAATAAACTGCTCAGCCATGTTCCAGCCGCTAATGCTAATCATTGGCGAGGCTACACCTTTCACCAGGGTATAATCTATGATTACCTTCTTTGTTTCGCCCGGCAAAACCGTAACGTAGTTATCGCTGTAGAAAGCAGGTAGCAGGCGTTGTTTTGTAACCGCATCCACCACTGACAGCCGGTTGAAGAACGCCAGCGGGCCATTATTCGCATTGGTAAGGGTTACCTCTATTTTACCGTTGGACAGATCCTTGGCCCTTACCTGCAAATCGGCTTTATCCATTTTTTGGAGTCCGGAGTAGTCGCCTTTTTCATTGGCTACCCAATAGATATTTTGGCTCAATAAGGTCTTATCCTGCGCCAACAGCTCCAGCACTACGAATGCGCCATCCTCTTTAGCCGCCGCATCGATATTTGTTTTGATAGATAGATATCGCTTAGTGGTAGCCGCCGTAACATCGGCAAATACCTGCGTTATCAGGGTTTCTTTGCCGGCCATATCGTATATTTTGGCCACCAACATCAGGTTGGTCATGGGTTTGAACGTGTTGTTGGCCACCATTACCATGCCATCGGTTGGGTTGTACATAATGTGCAGCGGCGCGCTGCCGTTGTGCAGGCCGTAGAGGCAGGCGTTGGGGTCGAGGTAATAATCGTACATCTGCCCGCGCATGGCCGTCCATGGGTTTTGCGTTTTCCAGATGATGGTGCCGGTGTACCAATCCCACATGTGCGAGCTGAAGCCCTCCATCAGCGCGCGGTACTGGTCGTAATTTACCAGTTGTGCCTTATTGGCAAAATCCTCCGCATCCTTCGGTTTGCCGTATTTGTTGATGAAACCATCGTAACCGATGTACTTATGGTAATCCCAAACCGGGTCGGTTTTGGTTTTGTGGGTATTTTCGTCGTAAACGGGCGGCACCAGGTTCTCTGCCGGGATAAACCTTTTCAACGATTCATAATCGCTTACCCCTACCGAACCTACCTCCGAGTTGAAAGGGAAAGTACGGTCGTTCCAGAATACGGATAGCGGTTGGATGCCGTAAGGCCCATCGCCATTGCCGCCAGCGACATTTCGCGACATATTTTCGGAGTTGGAGTATTCTATAAACCAGCGCGTGTTGTCCAGCGCGGGCATAATCGTGTCCTTTAAGGCCTTTAGGATATCCTCGGGCGGGGTAATTTCATTACCACCGCACCATATGGCCAGCGATGCGTAGTTACGTATCATTTTCACCTGGTCTTTTATAGATGCCAGGTATAGCCCGTGGTCGTCGGGGTATTGGCGGCGGGTCCATTGGTCCTCCAGCTTCATCGGGTCCATCCAACGGCCGTTGCAATCGCCGGAGCCCCACATATCCTGAAAAACCAACATGCCGTATTTATCGCAAGCCTCGTAAAACTCGGGGCGTTCTATCAATGCGCCACCCCAAACTCTTATCAGGTTCAGATTCATATCCCGGTGAAAGCGCACCTCTGCATCGTAGCGGGCATCGCTAAAGCGCAGCATTTCGTCAGATACTATCCAGTTGCCGCCTTTGATAAATACGCGTTGGCCATTTACGTTTATCTGGCGGCTCTCGGTACGGGCGTTCCATTCGGTAGTAAGCTGCCTCACGCCGACGGAAATATGCTGCTGGTCGGATACCTTGTTATCCGCCACAAATTGCAGCTTAAGGTTGTACAAATCCTGCCGACCGTAGCCGTTTGGCCACCACAGCTTTGGGTTAGCCAAGCTGTAATCGTCCAGCTTTATTTCCTGCGTTGCATTCGCTTTTAAGGTTACTTTCTTTGATATCGTTTTACCATTTAATATATATTGCAGCGTGCCGCTAACGGGCGTATTGGTCGCATTTTCCAGTTCGGTGCTTACTTTGATGATGGCTGGTTGCTGAGGGCCTTCGGGCAGGCGGATGCCGGGGACCAGCGTGATTACATGCGGGTTATTTATTTTTACTGCACCCGTAGTTTGAATGGTAACCTTATCCCAAATGCCGGTGTTGCGGTCGCGGATAGGCTGTATCCAATCCCAGCCTGCGGTGTATTGTATGCCTACGTTTTTGGCGATGGTGCCATCACCCCCTTGTCCCCCATTGGCATTGCCCACCACATCGGGCGGGTACACGATTACCGCAAGCCTGTTATTGCCTGTTGCCGTAAGCCACTTGGTAATATTGAAACTGCGGCGCATGAACATGCCTTTGTTAAGTCGGCTATTGAGCTTATGCCCGTTTAGGAATACATCGAAGCTGTAGTTTACCCCCCTGAAGTTGAGGTAAACCTGGTTACCTTTTGCTGTAGTAGCCTGCTTAAAATCCTTAACGAACCAATAGGTGTAATAATCGCGCCCGGTTTTGTAGATATCGGGTATCTGCTCGTTATTCATGCCATAGAATGGGTCGGGCATTTGCTTGTTGGCTACCAAAGTGGTAAGCACGGTGCCGGGTACCGTGGCAGGCAGCCAGGCAGCGATATTATAGTTGACTGAGGATATAGCCGTGCCCTGGTCTTTTGTATTAGCAATAGGGGCGCAACGCCAGCCGGAATTCAATTCATAACTATTTTGCGCTTTTACGGATTTGGTAGCGGCAGCTAAAGTGATTACCAGCGCAGAGATGAATAGTGCCTTGGCAACGGTAAGGGATTTAATCATGTTTTTTTATGTGATGTGGGGATTTCAAAAGCATCGCGCTTTTTGCAGGATATTGTGCCTCGGATGCCGCAATAAACGCCTTTTGCTTAAATGACAACGATTAGCTGCCTATTGCCTACAGGCAAATTGAAATACTTTTTTAACATTTTAATGCACATAATGATATTTAGTGTAACCTGATGCTAAAAATCAGCGTCTTATATGTAAATTAGCGTTTAATATGCCGCTTTTTTAATGTATTAATTAGAAGAATACAGAAAAGCCTGCAATTTAAACCTGAAGAAAATATTTTCTTAATTTAATGGCAATAATGGTGATGATTAAAAGCATGATTATAGTTTTACTATATTTTTTTTTCGTGCTTGTAAGTAATTCCGCTAAAAAGTTGTCCATAGTAAAAAGTGCGGGTACTAATAACGATGGGCAACGATAAATTTATTGAACTGGTTTCGAAACAACTTACAGACGATATAAGTCCGGCGGAAAGCGCCGAGCTTAAGCACCTCATCAGTACCTATCCTGCCTGTAAAAAACAATACGACGAGCTTTGCACCTATTGGGAGCACACGGATACCGAATATACTGACGATGCGACCGCTTTCCAGAAAATACAGGATAAGATAAGCAAGCGCGAAGCTGCCGGCGAAAACAAAGCCGAAGATGAAAACGAGATAGCGCAAATCTTCCCCCTGCCCATCATAAAAAAAAACAATAGCATAACACGTTTTTGGCCCGCAGCTGCTGCTGCAGTAATTTTATTGGCAGGCAGCCTCTATTTTTTAAAAGGACGTACTTCTCAGCACGAACAGGATGGTTCTACTTTGGGCTGGCAGCAAAAAACCACAAAGAAAGGCGCAAAATCCATCATCACACTGCCCGATGGTACCAGCGTTACACTTAACTCAGAAAGTACGCTTAGGTATCCGGCAGTATTTACCGGCCAAACCCGCGAAGTAACCCTGACCGGCGAAGCTTTCTTTGACGTTACTAAAGACCACGAGCATCCCTTCATCATCCATACCGACAAGATGAACGTTAAGGTGCTGGGTACCGCTTTCGATGTAAAATCGTATCCCAATGATGCCGTTAGCGAAACTACGCTAATACGCGGTGCCATAGAAGTTACGCTGAAAGACCGCCCTTCAGACCGTATCATCCTGAAACCAAAGGAAAAACTCATCGTGACGAACGATGCTGCAACCATTAAGAAAACCCAGCGCAAAGGAGCCGTTAACGATACCACCCCGGCTGCGCAATATGTGCTGACATCGCTTAGCTACATCCGCCAGAACGACAGCACTGTATCCGAAACTTCGTGGATAAACAACCGCTTCGCGTTCGACGACGATAACTTCATCACCCTCGCCAAAAAGATGGAACGCTGGTACGGGGTTGATGTGGTATTCAGGAATGAAGCAGCCAAGCAATACCACTTCAGCGGCGTTTTTGAGAACGATACCGTTGCCGATGCACTCATGGCCCTGCAAAGGATAGAGAAATTCCGCTACAAGATAGAGGGGACTACTATTTATATCGACTAAAGGGTTGAGTAGTGAGTGGTTACTTATCCGTTTAATTACTGCTGCTTGCTTACTACCTTTTATTAAACTATTCACTACTCACACCTCACTACTCACCAATTAATAATTCTTGAACGTTTTTTGATACGTCAACGGGCTTTTGCCGGTTATCTGCTTAAAGTATTTATGGAAACTGGCAAAGTTGTAAAAGCCGCTTTGGTAACATATCTCTTTTACATGCAATTTGTCCTCTATCAGCAGTTTGCAGGCGTGGCCAATCCTAATCTCATTGATAAAGCGCGAATAAGTTTTGCGGCTACGCAGCTTAAAGTATTTACAGAACGATTTGGGACTGATATTGGCGATGGCCGAGATCTCATCTAAACTTATTTTTTTGCGGAAGTTGGCTATCGAGTAATTGTAGATATCGTGTATCCTGTCTTTCTCCGGCTCCTGGAAGTTATGGCTGAAGCCAAGCGAGGCTAGTTGCACTACGTCTTTGCATTCGCCAATGGCCAGCAGGGCTTCCATCAACAGGATAATTTTGCGGGCGCCATCGACAGAGAGTATCTTCTCCACCAATTCGCCAATGGCTTGCTGGTTTGCCCCGGTAATTTTGATGCCGCGCTGGGCCAGTTCTATAATGGTGCGGATGCCGATGTTTTCGGGAAGGCTCATGAAGGCTTCGCCCCAAAAATTCTGGTCGAAATGCACTACGCTGATGTCCGCAGCAACAGGGCATTCCTTGTTAAAATACCTATCATCGAACTTCCAGTAATGGGGCAGGTTTGCGCCCAGCAGCACCACATCGCCGCTACCGAAGGTGCTTATATTGTCACCTACGAACTGCGTGCCGTCGCCATTTTTAAAATATACCAGCTCCACTTCGGTATGGTAATGCCAGCGGCTGTTTACGTTGGGCATAGTATCCCTGCGGGCACTGAACGAATGGATAGCGTTCTGCGATAGTTTCAGGAGCTGTGGTTTCATTTATCTGATGAGGGCTTACAAAAAGTATGTACGATAACTGGTTATCTAAAGTAAGCTAATTATACTTTAAACTGAGCAATTTTTTACATTTTTTTCCAATATCGCTTAACAATATGACAAAAACGTTAATTTTTCACCACACGGTTATGCTTTTATTTGCAATGCTTATACATACGCTTTGGTAAAAAAAGCCCGGCAAAACGAACGCCTCTCCCGTAAAATCGGTACCTTCAGGCGGTATAGCAACAACAAGCATTTAACGGTAAATATGGATTTGTCCCCTCCGGAAATACCGCTTAATTATTAAATAATTTTTTAAGAAAATTTACTTTACGCTTCATGAAAACCCTCTTATCTGCGTTACTTTCGGTAACCATAGCCCTTAGTTTTGCTGCCGATTGCAACGCGCAGCAGGCCCCATATTTAAATAGCCGACTTACGGACCAAGAACGGGTGAAGGACCTTTTGAGTAAGCTTACCTTGACGGAAAAAGCGATGCTGCTGGGCTACCGCAACCAACCGGTGGAACGCCTTAACATCCCCGCCTATAACTGGTGGAACGAGGGCCTGCATGGCGTGGCTCGCGCGGGCGAGGCCACGGTTTTCCCGCAGGCGATTGCTATGGGGGCAACCTTCAACCCTGCGCTGATAAAGCAGGTAGGCAACGCCATATCAACCGAAGCACGGTCTAAATACAACCTGGCTATTGCTAAAAACAATCATGGGCAATACGTGGGGCTTACCTACTGGTCGCCCAATATCAATATCTTCCGCGATCCGCGCTGGGGCCGCGGGCAGGAAACCTACGGCGAAGACCCGTTCCTCACCAGCAAAATAGGTATGGCCTATGTAGATGGCATGCAAGGCAGCATACCCGGCCAGTTTAAAATTGCAGCCACCGCCAAGCACTTTGTAGCCCACAGCGGCCCCGAAGCCACCCGCGATTACTTCGATGCGTTGGTGAGCGAACAAGATTTGCACAACACCTACCTATACGCGTTCAACAAACTGGTAAAAGGCGGCGTATCCAGCGTGATGACGGCCTACAACAGCGTAAACGGTACGCCCAACTCGGTAAATAATACGCTACTCCAAAGCATACTGCGTAAAGAATGGGGATTTAAAGGCTACATCGTAACCGATTGCGGCGCACTGGACGATGTGTACACCACCCATAAATATTTAAAAACGCGCGTAGAAGCAGCGGCGGCGGCCATAAAAGCGGGCATCAACCTCGATTGCTCCAGCGTGCTGCAAACCGATGTGGCCGAAGCCGTAAAACAGAAACTGATAACCGATAAAGATGTAGATGCTGCACTGGCACCCATGCTGCTTACGCAATTCAAGCTCGGCTTTTATAACGACCCAAAGCAATCGCCGTATTACGGTTTCGGTGCCGATAGCATACACAATGCCGGCCACATCAATTTGGCAAGGTTGGCCGCGCAGCAAAGTATGGTGCTGCTGGAGAATAAGAACAACCTGCTGCCCTTAAAAAGCAACTTGTATAGCAGCATTATGGTAGTTGGCCCAAATGCAGCATCGCTTGATGCACTGGTGGGTAGCTACCACGGCCTGAATGCCAATATGGTGAACTTTGTGGAGGGTATATCAGGCGCGGTAGATAAGGGCGTAAGGGTAGAATATGACCTTGCCGTTGGCGAAAGCGATACCACCCACTTCGGCGGGATATGGGCCGCTGGCAATGCCGATATTACCATAGCTGTGCTGGGCTTGTTGCCGGTTAATGAGGGCGAAGCAGGCGATGCTTTCCTGTCCCCATCGGGCGGCGATAAAAAAACACTGAGCCTGCCTGCCAGCCAGATTGCCTTTATGAAAGCCCTGCGCAAGGACGTTAAAAAGCCTATCATCGCAGTGATTACCGCAGGTAGCGATGTGGACATAGCAGCAATAGCCCAATATGCCGATGCCGTTATATTAGCCTGGTACCCCGGCGAGCAAGGCGGCAACGCGCTGGCAGATATACTTTTTGGCAAAGTGCCGCCATCAGGTCGGCTGCCGCTTACTTTTTATAACTCTATTAACGATTTGCCGGCCTTCGATAACTACGGCATGGCCGGCCGCACCTACAGGTACCACACGGGCAAGGTGCAATACCCCTTCGGCTATGGGTTGGGCTATACCACTTTCGGCTACCAGGCGGCCAGTACCATCAACAAAAAATATAAGCTAAAGGATACCATCACCATAAGCTGTAACATAGCCAATACCGGCAAGGCGGCAGGCATAGAAACCGCACAGGCCTACATCGTTTACCCTGATAATGCCAACCTGCCCATACAAGAGCTGAAGGATTTTCAAAAGGTAGAAATAAACGTCGGCGAAACTAAAGTGGTGCAACTGAAGGTCTCCGTAGCCGAATTGCAAAAATGGGATTCGGTGCAGCATAAGTTTAGATTGTTCCCCGGCAGCTATGCCATAAAAGTGGGCAGCAACTCGGCCGACGAGGCCATAGTACAGCGTTTTATTATCAAATAACCGCTGTATCTTCAATGTTTTCCGCAAAAAATTATGTTATTTTAAACATTAATTTTTTATGGGCGAATACACATGCTGGTGGAGCAGTTAGGCTATGGCTTAGGCGCACTACAGGAGATATTATTGTTATGCTGACAGCAAAAAAATAAGCCGGGGACTCCTCCCCGGCTTTCAACTAAATCTCTGATGGAGTCAAGCGCCTAATTAAACCAATTCTTATGATCAAAACACATCAGTATATAGCAAGAACAATTTATTCTACAATATTGCCTACAGGCATCTAAAAAAAACACGATAAATTTATACCGGCACCCTATACAAAAACTACTGCAGCTTAATAAGTAGCTATTGATAATGAAATTGAAGTTTATATTAACAGTATTCTTGAATATCACTGCAATTGCCACCGTATGCGCACAAAGCAAAATAACGCTCAACTTGAAATCGGTGGATTTCAAGAAGACCTTATCTGCCATAGAAAAGCAAAGCAGCTACCACTTCGTTTACAGCGAGCATAAGATACCGGCCGATAAAAAGATAACTATCAACGTACAAAACCAGGAAATAGCAAAGGTTTTAGACCAGATACTGGAGGGCACGGGTTTTACCTATAACGAACTGCCCAACAACCTCATCGTTATTTTGCCGCTGGGCGAGCAAATGAACACCGGCAATGTTACCGGCCGCGTAATCAACGAAAATAACCAGCCGCTACCAGGCGCCACCATCCAGATAAAAAAAACATCCTTTGCCACCTTAACGGATACCGACGGCTATTTCGCCGTAGACGCGCCGGATAACGCTGTATTGATAATTACCTATATCGGCTATGCCCCGCAGGAAGTCACCGTAGATGGCGCAACCAACCTGGACGTGAAAATGGCACCGTTGGATAAGGCGCTGGTAGAGGTTGTGGTAACTGCACTGGGCTTTAAGCGTGAAGAAAGGAAACTTGGCTACGCCATTACCCAGGTAAGCGGCATTGAAACCGCCGAAACGCGCGAAACAACTTTTATCAATAGCCTTGCGGGCAAAGTAGCCGGTTTAACCGTACAATCGCCGCCGAACGGGCCGGGTGGCTCGTCAAGGGTTATCCTGCGTGGGTACTCGTCGTTCTCGGGCTCTAACCAGCCTTTGTATGTAGTCGATGGCGTGCCCATCAACAGCAATACCAAAGAAAATACCGACGAGCCCTTGAAAGTATTCGGCGGCGGCGACCCGGGCGATGGCCTATCCTCCATTAACCCGGATGATATAGAATCGATAAGCGTCCTGAAAGGTGCTTCGGCAGCGGCCCTCTACGGAGGCAGCGCGCAGGCAGGCGTTATACTCATCAGCACAAAAAAGGGTCTTAAAAGCCCCGGCGTAGGCATCGCCTTCAACAGTAATACCACCATAGAGCGCATGGTACCCTATGGCGACCTGCAATACCAATATGGCCGTGGCAACAACGGCAGGCTATATACGGCGGCAGATAACATTCCCAACAGCAGTTACTTAACAGGCCAGTCCTGGGGCGAGGCCTTTGCCGGGCAAATGGCACTAGGTGCCGATGGCAAAATAGGGCCATACGTGCCGCAATTCGCTTCAACGCGTTTCGATAAATTCTTCCGCACCGGCTTTGCCACCACCAATACCTTTGCTTTTACCAAAACTACCGACGATAATAGCTTCCGGGCTTCCTTATCGCAAACCAATAACAATACGCCTATGCCGGGCTCGCGGTACGAAAGGTATAATGGCGTGTTCCGGTTCGTGCAGGATTTTGGCCCAAAGCTGCATACCGACTTCAAGGCCGACCTATCGCGCACGCTCCGTTTCAACATCCCACTGCTTAGGGGCGATGACCGGGGCTCGTTCGTAAAGTACTTCATCCGCTCGGATAATGTTACCGATATCGCCTTCCTGAACCAGAAAGACGACGCCGGCAATTACCTGTACACCTATACCAACCCCTATGTACAGTTGCAAAAAGTAGTAAATAACCAAACGCAAAACCGGGTGCTGTCGTCGGCCAATATCAGCTACGATATTACCGATAAGTTGCACGCCAATCTAATAAGCGGCATTGATTACGTAGTTACCGAGGGTTTGCTGGTAAACCTCACCAATAATAAAAACGGCAACGGCGAGCTGAACAATATTACCATTTACCAGCAACGGAGCGATGTGCGCGGACTGCTGAGTTACGACGATGCCTTCGGCAATTTCAGCCTGAATGCCTTTTCCGGGTTCGAGTTCCAGAAATCTACCTACCGCTCCTTAAACCTCACCGGCACGGGCCTCGCCGACCCCAACTCTACCGCTCTGAGCAACGTAACCCTGGGCCAGCCGGTGCAGGTATCAACCCCGCGCTCAAAAACCAATTCTGTTTTCGCGGCCACGCAATTTGGGTATAAGAATTACCTATTTTTAGAAGTTACCGGGCGTAACGACTGGTATTCGGCCTTATCCTCAAAACGGCCGGGGTTCATCAACTATATCTTTTATCCCTCGGCCAACCTTAGTTATATTTTCACCGATGCGCTTAAGATAAAGCCCGTGGTATTATCCTACGGTAAATTGCGATTGGCTATAGGCCAAACCGGCAGCAATCCCAATCCCAATCAAACCGACCTTTCCTTCAAATTTACGCCGACGGTAAACAATATCCCCGGGCAGGAAATAAGCAATGTATCGTTGCCGCCAAGCTCATTAAAACCCGAAACTACTACCGAAACCGAATTAGGTACCGAACTGCGCTTTTTCCGCGACAGGCTTTTTATCGATTTTGCCTGGTATAATAAAGTATCCAGAAACTTCCTGCTGCCCATTACGCTGCCCGCGGCTGCCGGCTTCAATTCATCGTACCAAAACGCCGGCTCTATGACTAACAAAGGAATTGAGCTACTTATTAACGGAATACCCCTAAAAACCTCGGATTTTTCATGGGAATTGGGCGTAAATTATGCGAAAAACAGAAATCGCGTTACCGCGCTGAACGATGCATCGGCTGTGAATGGCGTGGCCTTTTATTACAATATCAAAGCCAAAGTGGGGTATCCGCTGGGCTCTATATTCGGTACGCCGCTGCGCCGCGATGCCGACGGGCAACTACTTTACAAAGCCATAAGTACCGATGGCACGGGCGTAAAAAACGCGGTGGTGATTGACAAAGGGGCTTTAACTTACGATGCATCGGGCAACCCGCTAAAGCAAAGCAATGGTTCGCTGGCGGTGAACAACGAAACTTATTTGGGTACCGTCAACCCCGATTGGTCGGGCGCCGTAACCAACACTTTCCGGTACAAAAACTTCAGACTGAGCATTTTGATAGACGGGCAATTTGGCGGCCAGGTTTATGAAGATGGTGCCCGCTGGGCTGGCTTTTTCGGCAATTCCAAATGGACGCTGCAGGGCCGCGACGGTAAATACATACCACAGGGCCTGGTAAATACGGGCACCGATGCTGCGCCAAACTACATCAAAAACACGCTGCCTTACAGCCCTTACCAGCAATACAACGCCGCTGCCACGCTGGTCTATTATGCCGACGAGATGTCGGTTTTTAGCCGTACGTTCATCAAATTCAGGCAAGTGGCCTTAAGTTATACGCTGCCAAAAGGCATGCTGGCGCATACCCCCGCAAAATCGGCAACGTTCTCGCTTATAGCGCGCAACCTGTTCTATATCCGCAAGGATTTGCCCATTTTCGACCCGGAGGCATCGGATAGTATAGGCAATGGCTTTGGTTTCGACACGGGTGGGTTACCCATCAGCCGTACTTTCGGGTTTAATTTAAACGTCAATTTTTAGCTGCAACAAGCCATGAAAGCCACGATAAAAAAGATCTTCGCCCTTTTGTGTACGGTTGCACTACTGCCCGCCTGTACTAAAGATTTTGCCGATTATAACCTGAACCCCGATGGCGTAAGCACACCCCAGCCCGCCTATTTATTGTCGGATGCATTGGTGAGAACCTCCCAGGCCGATATGGAGCCGCGCACCAATTATTGCCATGCTTTTATGCAGTATGGATACTCAGATTTTTGGTCGGGCACTACATACGCCCTTTCAGACGATATCGCCCGCCGTTACTGGAACAATTTTTACATCCCCGTGCTGCAAAATCTGGAGTACGTATTACCGCTGCTAAAAGCCGATGCCGGCCTGGTAACCACCTATGCCGCCGCGCGTATATGGCGGGTTTTCATCTACCAAAAACTCACCGATTTTTACGGCGACATCCCCTACAGCCAGGCAGGCAAGGCGTTGGCCAGCGGCATTTTCACCCCGGCATACGATACCCAGCAAATGATATACGCCGACCTGGGGAGCGAGCTTAGGGCCTCCATCGCCTTGCTGCGCGCCAACCCAGGCATAGCCGTGCAGGGCGACCAGTTTTACGGCGGCAGTGCCGACCAATGGCGCAAGCTCGCCGCGTCGTTATTGCTGAGGGTAGGCATGCGCCTGATAAAGGTTGATGCCGCGCAGGCATCCACATTGACTAAAGAAGCTTATGCCGAGGGCGTGATGGCCTCCAATATGGATATGCCTGTGTTGAAACATAACACTGCGGCCCCCAACGGCTTCGCCTTTAATTTGAACGACCAGCATTTCTTCCTGCATCAAACCCTTATAGACCATATGCGCGCCAGCGGCGACCCTCGCCTGAATATATATGGCGCGGTTTACAGCAAAGAAGCTTTTTTGGGCGGCGTGGTTACCTCTACAGATACATCAAAATTTATCGGCTATAGTTTCAAAGCCACCGCCTCGGCACCAAACACGCGCGTAAACTACGCGGTGTTCCAACCCAAGGAGACTGTGTTCTTTGATTTTCAATACGCCGAGGTAGAATTTCTATTGGCCGAGGCCATTTTGCGCGGCTTTATTACCGGCGATGCCGCCGCACATTACCAGGCAGGCGTAACTGCGCACATGCAATCGCTGACCTTGTTACCTACCGCACCTAATATCAGCAACGCGCAAATAACGGCTTACTTAGCCAAAAACCCTTTGGTAAACCCGGCAAACCCTACCACCGAAGGTTCGATAGAGCGCATCAACACCGAATTTTGGCTGGCGGGTTTTATTTTTGATGCCGATGAGGCTTATGCTAACTGGCGGCGTACGGGCTACCCCAAACTCACGCCCAACCCCAATACCATTACCGGGCCGAGCGATTCGCATGGCGTTATACCACGCAAGCTGCCCTACCCGCAGCAAGAGTTTACGCTGAACAGCAATAATGTAAACCGTGCCTTGGCCGCATACGGCGGCCTGAACGATTTTAACCCGCAGGCGAGGGTATGGTGGGATAAGTAAGGGCAATCAAATCCCCTCTTTCAAAACCACGTGCTTGATGTTTTTGCGGTTGAAAGTGTAGGTGATATGAATGAGGCCGTCGCTGGTCTGGATGATTGCAGGGTAGCTGTATTCCTCTGTAGCGCCATCCTCTAAAACTGCTACATCGCGCCAGGTTTTGCCATCTGTGGAGCAGGCCACGCGTAGTTTGCTGCGCCCATTGTACCATTCTTTGCCCGGCACATCGGGGTTGTAAACGATAAGCTGTTTACCGCTTTTGAGGGTCGCGGCATCCGTACCCGAGTTTGGGTTCAGGAGACTGGTAGCCGAAAGGGCACCCCAACTTTTCCCCTTATCGTAAGACCATGCCTGCACCACCGTGCCCTGTTTGCTGCGACATAAAATCTGCAGGCTGCCATTTTTATAGGTAAGAATGCTCGGCTGTATCACATCAAACCCCTTGGTGGTATCTACAGGTATATTTGTCCAGGATGCCCCCATATCAACAGAGCGTTCGATGTGTGCTTCCCATCGCCCGTTGTTTCCTTCGGTGCTTGATGGGGATAAGATACTGCCATCGGGCAATTGGATGGGCTTGTTTTTGATAGGCCCTAATATACCCTTCGGCAAAGTCTTCGCCGCCGACCATGTAAGGCCGTTATCGTCGGAAGTTTTAACCATCCCCCACCATTCCCTGGGGTTGGGCCCAACTTTGTAAAAAAGGAACAGCTTGCCCGTTTTTAGTTTGAACAGCACCGGGTTCCAGGTGGGGTAACGGGTTGCACTATCTATCACGCCATCGGCAATCATTATCGGTTGCGCTTTATCCGTAGTATCGCCAACCTTCTTGAGCCATATAGAAACATCGGGTCGGCTCTCTGCCGAGCCACCGAAGCAGGCTATCAACAGGTCGCCTTTTTTTGTCTCTACGATGGTAGAAGCGTGGCATTGCGCAAAGGGAGGTGCGTCAAACACCAGCTCGCTCTTCGCTTTCTTCCATTCGGTTTGTGCCGATGCACCGGCGAAAATAAATATAAACGCGCCCAGGAACGCCAAATATTTCCGGATGATATAAAAAGGCACTATCTTAATCTCTAACATTCTTCGCATACACAATCATTAATATCCTTCAGCAAAATTCAATGTAAGTCCGGTTGCCCCCGGGCTGATGCGGAACACCTCTTTACCCTCCAATTTAGAAAATTTACCGTTAGGCGTATGAATGCGGTAATTTAACCCTTGGAATTGGCAACTAATGTCCGATTCGCCGATGGACTGGAAAGGCAAACTTGCTTTTGCCGATACATTAAGGTCCAGAAACCAGTTGGCCGTTGCTTTACCTGTAATGGTAACTGTCAGTTTCTTTTCGTCCAGATTTATTACCAGCGTGCCCTTGCCGGTTTTTAGCGGCCAGGCAATACGCAACTTACCCGGAGAAGGATTGGTGATTTTGGGGCTTCCACCGGTTAATGCCACAATCTCACCGTTTTCTATGGTTTTAAAACTTAAGCCGGCTATATCATCAGGGGTGCTCCATAAATAACCATCAACAAAGGGGAGCGTGTAAAACGAACATACATTGGTCTCCACCTTTTTGGTAAGGTAGGCCGAGGGAAGCTTCTCGTTAAACAGGTGGATATCCCTAAAAAGCAGCGTGCCTTTTTCCCAAAGCAAATTGGCCCGGTAAAACCGGCTGTTGAACCACACCGTTTTGCGGTCGCCTGTGCCGATATCCTCATTAACGGTTACCGATGTTGCCGGGGTGGTTTTGTAATGCTTACGAAACCAAGTGCCCGATTCTGCCAGCGTTTCTACCTGTACTTTTTTCTCGTCTCTCAATTTGGCTATCAGGGGCATCTGTATATCAAAACCTTTTGCCATGGCATCCCAGGTAAAAGAATTTTCCTGCCCCGCCTGCGTGTAGCCAAACTCCATTGGTTCGCCATTTACCAACTGCTTAAAAAACCAATCTACCCATTCTGCGCTGCCCCCCGCATCTTTATAAACGGGTTCCAGCGTAATAACGCCCTGCCAGGTGGTACCTAATCCTGCATCGTACTGCCGCACGGGGTCGCTGCCCAGCATTCGGAATATCGGCACAGGGATTTGGTTGCTTTCGTTCTGCGCCGGCATATACGAGTTTACTTTGCTTGGATAATAAGCCTGGTTCCAATAGCCGCCCCAAAGTGTATAACCATCGGTACCATACTGATCTTTGCAATTGCTGGATGCTACGATATGGTATTTTTGATACAGGTAGTTTAAAGTATGTTCATCAATAAACCAAGAGCCCACCGATTTAGGATAATAGCCAAAGATGCTTTTAAAGTCCTGCATGTAAACATCGGCCAGTTTTTCCCTTTCTTCGGGCGTATAGCCTGTAGAGAAGCCAATGTTGGCGTGCCAATCCCAGGGGTAACGGCCGCGCCATTTTAAGCCGGCTTTCTCTACCATGGGCTGAGGTATCTCCCACCAGGCACCAATTTCAAAACTGCCTGCGGGCAGGCCCTTAAGCAGCTTTTGGTATCGGCCATCCATCAAAGCATCGTATTGCAGCAGGAATGTCCCGCGCAGCTTATACTTGTTCATGATATCCACCTGTTTTACAACTGTTTGGTAAAGCACATCTTGCGTAACCGCAGGGTTCCTCGGCTCCAGCAAACGGATAAAGTTTACGATGTTGACTATCCTCGGCTTAAATTTGGGTTTGGGAGGTATGGCGAACGAGGAGAGCAGGGCGATAATGCCTGCAGAAGCCAATATACTTGCGGCAAGTGTCCGTAATTTCATCGGTGGTTGTTTTAGTAAATGCTTTCGAATTTAAATAAAATATGCAGTTTCGGCGCTTCCCGTTACGAAACCTGCCGGCTATCCGCACAAATCTTTTTACAAATAAAAAGGGCGAATGACTAAACATCATTCGCCCTTTGAGGGTTTTCGCAAATGGATTCGAACCACTACTAGCAGAGTCAGAGTCTGATGTGCTACCGTTACACTATGCGAAAGCTTGCGGCTTTAAGTACTGCCGGGGTACAAAAGTAATAAAATTTACAGATTTTCGAAAAAACCTATTTGAAAAGGCGGCCTCCCTTCCCTTAAAAATTTTTACCCGCCAAGATTTAACCCGCCTGTTTTACGTTTAAAGCCATTATCCTATCTTCGCAATTGTATGATGTACACCAACTTCGCCAAACATAAATCCAGCATCTTTGCCATACTTGCCTTAGTTTTTTTGCTCACTGCCTGCGGTGGACCAAAAAAAAATAAGATATATACCAGCATCCAGAACGATGAATCTGTAAAGCCGACTTTTATGCCGGTAAAGGGCATCCGCTATACCGAGGTGCGGCGGAACTTTAAAAATGGCGTAGCGTTTAACGAAGATGGTTACCAGTTGGAACCCGAGTGGCGTTTTTCGTTCCTGTCAGAAGACTCCGTGAACATCTATAACCCCAAGCGTAAGATGTTCGTGAATGCCCCGGTGCTGTTCGATCACGATTCGCTTTTTAACATTGCATGGTCGTGGATGCGCCTTCGTAAACTTACCCGCGATAGCATCACCTTCCAAATAATGAAGGTGGAGGGTCGCTCGCTGATGCGCGATCAATCGGTAGTGTACATGACGCTCTACGCTGATGATTACATCAAAAATAAATTACACACCACCGCTGCGGCGTTAATGAAACCCACGCGGGCCGACACGCTGTTTATCCAACGAAAAACGGCCCTGGCCAATAAGGATACCTCAAAGGCATTTTCCGCCCGGGAGCCCGCAGTACTCACCAGCAAAACTAAATTGCTTACCATAGAACCCATAAGCAGCCTAACCGTAGATGAAATACGGGAAGGCGTTAACCAGGGTTATATGCTGCCCGAGTACAACATTAGCATCAAAAACGCTTACGACGACTTTAAATACTCATTTTCGGTACGGGTAGATGCCGACGGCTCACTGCATTTCCTGCGCTCCGTAATCTTCTTGTACCCGGAATTTGTGGCTTCATATAACCGGGCCATGCGCGGCATAACTGATGGGTACCTGAGGGCATACCTCAACGTAAAACCAGGCACTACCCTGGGCATTCCGCATGCATGCTTTATTATCGTAAACGTAGCGGGGACTAAGAAGGGGTGATAAGATGCGGGAAACAATAAAGCAAAAACTATCAGAGCTGGAGCAGCAACAAAACATCAGGATACTTTATGCCTGCGAATCGGGTAGCCGGGCCTGGGGTTTCGCATCGCCCGATAGTGATTTTGATGTACGCTTTATTTACGCACGCCAACTGAACGATTATCTGAACATCGCCGATGTTAAAGATGTTGTTGAATTGCCGGTTAATGAGATACTCGATATTGGCGGCTGGGATATTCGCAAAGCACTTAAACTTTTCCTGAAATCCAACTCGCCACTTTATGAATGGCTGCAATCGCCAATTATTTATCAGCAGGATGATGCCTTTGCGGCTGAAATGAAAGCGTTGATGCCTGATTATTATTCCTTAAGATCGGGGGCCAACCATTATTTATCCATGGCTTTTAATACGCTTACGAACGACCTGCAAAGCGAACAGGTAAAAATGAAGCGCTATTTTTATGCACTTCGGCCCGCTTTGGCTTGCCGCTGGATAATTGAAAGAGGGACGGTTCCGCCGATGGAGTTTGCGCATCTAAGGGTGCTTATCAATGATAGCATAATTCAATCTGCTATTGACGAATTGATGAAAAGGAAATTGGTTTCTGATGAAAAAACGATGATAAGCCCGGTTATTTTGCTAAACGAATGGCTAAACGATACACTCAGCACCAGCAAGATTGCCGTGCCTCAACTGCCTTCTACAAACAAGAACACCGATGAACTAAACGCTATCTTTAGAAAATACGTAGTTTGATGACTTTCGAGGGATTAAAACAGCAGCCCGAATTTTTAGTGCTCGATTGCGTTAGCGGCAGCCATGCCTACAACCTGGCAATTGAAACATCCGATATCGACAAAAAAGGGATTTTTATTTTACCACAGCGAGAGCTTTATGGATTTGGCAATACAGAACAAGTTGCGAATGCCACCAACGACGAAGTGTATTTTGAAATTGCCCGGTTTCTTGATCTGCTAACTAAAAACAATCCAAATATATTAGAATTACTCAGCACGCCGCCAGCTCATGTGTTGTACCGGCACCCGTTGATGAACCTTGTGCGGGCCGAGGATTTCCTATCGAAGTTATGCCTCGATACATTTGCCGGGTACGCGCAAACGCAAATTAAAAAAGCAAAAGGCTTAAATAAAAAGATAAACAAAACCTTCGAAGCGGAACGGAAGTCGGTATTAGAGTTTTGCTACGTGGTAAGCGGAAACGGAAGCCTCCGGGTAACCGAATGGCTTAAAGAAAATGGATTTGAGCAGCAAAATTGCGGGCTAACCGGCATACCGCATTTTAGGGATGCTTATTTGCTTTATCATCAAACACAGTTAAAAACCGGAGACAAGTTCTACGGAATAATATCAGGCCCGCACGCCGAAGATGTACAGTTGGCCCACGTGCCAAAGGGAATTGAGCCATTGGCGGTGATGAATTTCAATAAAGATGGTTATTCGGTTTATTGCCGCGAATACCGGGAATACAAAGAATGGGAGGACAAACGCAACGATGCCAGGTATAAAAGCACCGTATCGCATGGGCAGAACTACGATGCTAAAAACATGATGCACACCTTCCGTTTACTCAATATGGCTAATGAAATTGCGTTGCATCGCGAGGTTAATGTGCATCGGCCCGACCGTAATTTCTTGTTGAAGATAAGGAACGGCGAATATTCGTTTGAGCAACTGATGCAGATGGTTGACGAAAAAATGGAGGAGATTAAAACAAACTTTGCCAAATCCACGCTTCCCGAGAGGCCGAACGCCGAATTAGCCGAAGATATTTTGGTGGAGATAAGGGAGCGGTTTTACATCGGGCAGTAACATTTTGTTATGTATTCGCAGTTAACTTCAGTTTCAATAATTTTAATGTTACCCCTATTTCCTTATATTTGATATAATCAAACTGCAGGGCGATGTACAGAACAATTTTATTTCCGGATAAAGAAAACCACAGTATAGAAATGCCAAAGGAGTTTTTTGGTAAAAAAGTAGAGGTAATTGTTACAGAGATAGCAGAAGACGCGGCCGCGGCGCACCCTATACCTCCGGGCAACAAAAGAACTTCTGCTGCTGAATTATTAAAAGATTTTGGTGCAAACCCTAATTTCCCAACTATTGAAGAGATAAGAGCTAAAGCCTGGCCATCCAAATGGTAATCCTTGATACTAATATTTTAATAGAAATTTATCGTGGAAACCCTGGTATTAAAACAAAGATTGAGAGCTTCGGGGCTGACGCATTTTATGTAAGCAGTATAACCGCTGCTGAATTTTTAGTTGGGGCGAGAGACAAAGCCGAATTTGGTCGAGTAGAAAAACATTTGGCTAAATACAACGTCATCCCGATTACAACAGAAATATTAGATATTTTTTTAGATATTTTCAAAACCTATAGCTTAAGCCATAGGCCAGGGATAGCTGACACGCTGATAGGCGCCACTGCGATATATTACCAAATCCCTTTATTAACTTTAAATAAAAGGCATTTTCAATTTATCCCCGGAATCGCACTATTATAGTTAAAATCAGTTTTAACATCCTCGTTTAGCACCGATTTAAGGTTGATTTTTTATAAATATTGTGGCATCTATCCGCTGTTCTTCGATGCTTTCGATATTCCCGGAAATCAAATCGTTTAAGGTCGCCCAACAATCTCTGTTTTCTTTCCAAAATCCCGCGTTTACCCGCAATACATTTTGAAGTAAGTCCCCTTCATACATATCTCCTTCCGCAAGAATATCATTGGTAAGCACCTCTATAGCCAATGGGATTAAATAACCAAGGCCCTCGTTTTGACCAATCATTAATCGCAAATCTTCAATCGAAAATTCATTCAGGCGAATTTTTCTTAAAGCGGCAACGCGGTTTACCAGCCCATACTCAGAATGTTCATCAGGCCATTTATCCTTCTCTAAATTTTCGAGCGATTTGTAACGCCAGTTGTTCTCCAATACTTTCATCGTCGCATTACTTTTTCTTCACCACATTCCCCTTCAACTCCCTTTTCACCGGCGAAACCGATTTGGTGGTGGTAAACCCCTGGATGATGTCTTTTGGGTTCTTCACTTTGGCCAGGGAGTTGATGTAGGCATCGGCCATCAGCTTATACATATATTCTTTGGGGAAATCGTCCTTACTGGCAACTTTGATGTAGCGGAACTGCTTGCCGTTGCCTACCAGCATCTTTTGAGGGTCCTCCAGTTCGCTGCCCCAGTTGAAACCGAATATCACATTTTGGTTAGTGCGCCATATAGCCACGTTGCAAAATACCTGCCCCAGCTTCTCCGTTGGCGACCAGCCAAACGCCACGGCGTTGTAAGCATCGTAAACCAGTTCGTTGGTATCGGGGAACAGATCCCATGCAAAATCGCGCAGCCATAAAGCCAGTTCGATGGTTTCGGGCTTAAAGGGTTCCATAAATTTCAGCAGGTCTATGGTTTGTTCTTTGCTCACGGGTTTAGAGATTAGTCGTCTAAATATACCTGATTTTCACCGTAGAGACGCAATATTTTGCGTATGCCGTAGAACAGGTCAAATCTGCAAATCGGATTTGCATCATGTATTTGCAACCGGAGACTGTAGCAAAACCCATGTTGCCCGATAAGCATAGAGTGATATTAGATGCAATGGTTTTTTAAGCAAATATAGCACCCAGCAACTACATAGGTGGTGACACTATTTTGACACCATTTTTAAATTTGCAAATACCTGATTAATAGCATATTGCTAGTGTTCACGGCGTTCACACTGCGCTGCGTGAACACTTAATGAAAGCTTCTGGCGTTTGTTTGCTGCCACAACAAAACCACAAGGATGTTATAATATCAACTTGCCCGATTTATGATGCAACCTCTTCCTCAACCTAGCTCTATATATTCCACCAATAGGTCCATTTAACGGTCAACTGCCTGTTTTTAACCATAAAGGGCGAGGGGATAGAGTTATCGCCATACACGATAAACAAATCCGAAGCCGGCTTGTAGCGCCATTGCAGGCGGGTGTTGATATTCATGTTACGCGCCTGTTCATTGTACTGCACAAAGGTGGTAAAGTACAGGTTATTGGTGAATGTAACATCGGTACGCGGACCAATGAGCCAGAAACTGTTGCGGCCATAGGGCTGTGGCAGGCGCAAATCGTTATAAGAGGCTGTCACGGCTATATTTACATATGGCTGAAAGCGGTAGCCCAATTGGCTGCTGAGGGTAAGCTTAGTGCCATCGTCATAGTAGCCGCCGTATGCCGCCTCGAACACATAGGTAAATACGCTCTGTGGCTTGGAGATGTATTGCACGTCGGCAGTGTTCCAGTGGCTCTCGAAACCGATGGGAAGGTTGCCTTTGCCAATGTTGGTGGGATCGTAGGGGCGCAGTAGCTTTACGTAGGTATCTACCCCCGAAAACCAGAGCTGGCTACGGTTGCGGAAGGTGATGATATAGCTGAAGATGCTTTCGTTGTCGGTTCTCTTGAAGTGCTCGTCGAAAAAATAGTTAGAGGATAGCTGCAGGCTGTGTATCAGCACCGAGCCATTCTTTGGGAAAAAGTTATGCAGCAATAGCGGACTAAGCTTATTATATCCCCGGCGAGGCACGTAGCCTACTTCGGCGTTGTAATTGCTGCCTACGTATTGCTGCTGTAGGTATAATGTCCAGTATTTACTGAGGTATTGCAGGTGTGCGGCCTGTACGTAATCGTGTCCTTTGACACCGGAGCTGAACGATTTCAGGCCCAATAGTTTACCCGTCCATAGGTTATTGGAGGATGCCAGGTTGTATTCTACCCCCACATTACGGTTATAGGCGGGCGTAGTATTGCCGGCAACTGGCGCGCTGCCGGTAGCATCCTTATTAATAAACATGATACCGATGTTGGAGCGCGAGAAAACCCTCCTTTGCAGCGTAACGACGCCAAAGTTTTGGCCGGGTAGGTTGTTGATATCCGTTTGGCCGGTTTGTACATCCATTACGCCTACGCGCCAGTCTTTATTTATTTTACCGGTAAGCCTGGTGCCGAAACGGATAGGCGCATTCAACCCCACCCTGCGCGAAAAGAAAGGCCGGATATCGGCATAGCCGAAGTTGGAGAACAAATCGCCGTTCTCTAAAAAGAACTGCCGTTTTTCGGGGAAGAAAAGTTCGTAGCGGTTGAGGTTTATCACCTGCTGATCCACATCAACCTGCGAAAAATCGGGGTTTACTGTCATATCCAGGTTGAGGGAGGAAGTGAGCCCAATCTTTACGTCGCCGCCAATATCCTTGCGCCAACTGGTACCTGTTTTGTTCTGATAGTCTTTACTAACGCCGCCCAAAACGTAGGGTATGATAGATACATTGCTGCTGGCTACGGGTGGTTCTTCGTCCCAAACCAGCGTACCGGTGTAGGCAAGCGATGCCGTTGGGAACTGCCTTGGCACAGGTGCCCAGCTCGATTTTTCGGTAGATTTAAGGTCGTTACGGCTGAAGTTGATGCCCCACTCGCGGATGCCTTTTTTATAGCGGATGCTTTTGAAAGGGATAGCAGCCTCCCACACGTACCTGTCGGGATAGTTCTTCACTACCGAATACCATTTGTTATCCCAGCTCAAATCTACCTTGCCGCCTTCGTACATGGTGCCATCCCACTGTGCGCCGGCCGCGTTTGCGCCGAAGCTGAAGCCATCGGTACGAGCATCGAAGGGATCCATAAACAGCAAAAAGTTATCGTTCTTACCGAAGCTGAAGTCGCGCTTAAGCGATTCTACCATATTTTGGCCCGGCAGGCCGCCGTAGCAGATGGCCACAACGTACAGATTATCATTATCATAGGTCATCTTTACCGTAGTCAGCACCTTGGCATAGCTGGTATCCATAGGTAAAACGAGGTAGAAGTTGCTGGCCGAGTCGGCGCGCTGCCAGTCGGCTTCATCTACCACGCCATCGATTTTTATGGGACCCGATGCCCGTTTGATATGGTAGCGGTAAGCGGCGTTCTTTTTTTGGGCAAAGGCGGCAAGGCCAGGCAGGCACAAGCAAAGCAGCAGTAAGGTGAGTTTTCCTGTCGACAATGGGTGTAAGCTAATGGTTAGAATACTTGGGAACGAGTAGCAATAATATACATATTATCCGATAATACGATGGCATTGTGTTATTTAAACACATTTGTTACGATGAGCCATAACCGGAAAATCAGGCGCAGCGATTTTTCTCGATGCCAAGTAAAAACGCCACAAAACACTGTCGAAAATCTCCGTGTTTTTACCACAATGCACATTTTTTAGGGACTTTCTTTTGATTTTTTCCTCACGAAATGACTAACAAAACAGCGTATAGTTTTTCTCGATAAATCGAGTGGATTTTTCAGGGAATTCTATTTCTACCGATGGTGGTAAAGACTGCGAAACCCTTGCTCCGCCCCTGCCGCCGGCAAGAAAAAAACAGACCACCCAGTACAACGCCATCCCACCCCAAAACAATATATTATTACCTTTGCCCCATGCTTACCCTTCGCCAGCTGTTTTTGAATAACAACGCCCAAACCACCCACTTCCCGTTGTTACTGGAGTTTGAGCGTGCGCAGGGCGTTTATTTGTACGATAAGGATGGCAAACCCTTTACCGATCTTATCTCGGGCATCGGCGTAAGCAACCTGGGGCATGGCAATGCGCGGGTTATTGATGCCATAAAGGATCAGGCCGATAAATACATGCACCTGATGGTGTACGGCGAATACGTGCAAACCCCGCAGGTGCGCTTTGCCGAAAAGCTGGTTGCTGTTTTGCCCGACGGACTCAACTCGGTTTACTTTACCAACTCTGGCAGCGAAGCGGTTGAGGGTGCGCTGAAACTCGCCAAACGCTTTACCGGGCGGCAACAAATAGCGGCCATGCACAACTCGTACCATGGCAGCACCCATGGCGCGCTCAGCGTAATGGGTAACGAAGAATTCAAGCAGGCTTACCGCCCGCTATTGCCGGGCGTAAATTTCATACGATTCAACAAGACGGATGACTTACAATATATCACTACCGAAACCGCCTGTGTAATCGTAGAAACCATACAGGGCGAGGCGGGCATCCGCGTGCCCGGGGCAGCCTACATGCAGGCCCTCCGCACCCGTTGTACCCAAGTGGGTGCCCTGCTGATATTGGATGAAATACAGGCTGCCTTCGGTCGCACGGGCAAGCTCTTCGCCTTTGAGCATTTCGGCATTGTGCCGGATATTTTACTGCTGGCCAAAGCACTTGGTGGCGGTATGCCCGTAGGGGCTTTCGTAGCTTCGGGAGAGGTGATGGCGGCATTTAAAGAGAACCCCATACTTGGCCACATTACCACCTTTGGCGGGCACCCCGTGTGCTGCGCTGCGGGATTGGCAGCATTGGAAGTGCTTTTAGAAGATAAACTGATAGACGGCGTAGCAGCTAAAGAGACCCTTATCCGCGCGCAGCTTACTCACCCCGCCATCAAAGCCATCCGCGGCAAAGGCCTTATGCTGGCCGCCGAATTCGAAAGCTTCGAACTGAACAAAAAAATAATCGACCGCTGTATAGAAAATGGTATCATAACCGACTGGTTCCTCCACTGCAGCAACTCTATGCGTATTGCGCCACCATTAATCATTACCGAAGCGCAGATACTTCATGCTTGTGCGGTGATTATGGAGGCTATTGAGTTTTATTCGCCTGCATAATATTCGTTTTTTAACCACAAAGAACGCAAAGAGGGGAAACACAAAGTAGCACAAAGCTTTTATAGTTTTTTACCGGGTGTTTTTCAGTCTTACCTTTCCAAAAAATCTTTGTGCCCTTTGTGATCATACATCCTGCAAGTCTCTGTGTTCTTTGTGGTTAAACTCGCCAACCCACCCTCCAATTTTAATTAATACTATAATTCCTGTGTAAAAACGCGGTTACTCAATTTTATTACGAGTTAATTGGTATAGTTTATGCACTATGGGGTGTGCCCATATAAATATTGCTTTTTACCCGCATAAATACCTTTTAAAAGGTCACGATGCATGTTTTTTTGGTCAAGAGGGCGCAATAGTATCTCAAAAACAACATTTATCGGCACCAAACATCTACTATGAAAATCGCTTATATATCTACCTATCCGCCCCGCGAATGCGGTATAGCTACCTTTAACCAGAACCTGATGCACGCCATCAATGCCAATTTTCCTAAAAGGAAAACTTTGCTCGAGGGCGGTTTCGTGGTGGCACTTAACGATTCTGAAAACCTGCAGGAATACGAATACCCCGAGGACGTAAAATACGTTATCCGCCAAAACCACCAAAAGGATTATATCCGCGCAGCAAATTATATCAATACCAGCGCAGTTGATGCCGTTATATTGGAGCACGAATTCGGCATCTACGGCGGCGAAAGCGGCATCTACATCCTGCCGCTCATCAACCGGCTGGAGAAACCGCTGATATCTATTCTCCACACCATCTTAAAAGACCCCAGCTACGTACAGCGCATCATTATCCGCGAAATTGCCGAGCAATCGTCAAAAATCATCGTGATGAGCAAACGGGCGGTAGAATTTTTGGTTAATATTTACGATATCCCGGTAGAAAAAATACAAATTATAGAACATGGCGTACCCGATTTGGAAGCGCCCGAAGTGAACCCGGTTAAAAGCCTTACGCCTTTTAAAAACAAACGTGTAATGCTCACTTTTGGGTTAATAAGCCGCAACAAAGGTTTAGAAACCGTTATAAAGGCTTTACCGAAAATTGTAGCCAAACATCCTGATGTGATGTATGTGATACTGGGCAACACCCACCCCGGCGTGGTAAAACACTCGGGAGAAGAATACCGCGACCATCTGAAAAGCCTGGCAGCACAATTAAAAGTTTCTCAACATCTTTCCTTCATCAATAAATTTGTTGCCGAGGACGAACTGATAGATTACCTTACCGCCTGCGAAGTTTACGTAACGCCATATTTGAACGAGGCGCAAATAACCAGCGGCACATTATCTTACGCTGTTGGTGCAGGTGCTGCGGTGGTATCTACCCCCTACTGGCACGCTACCGAGTTGCTGGCTAACGACCGTGGCCGTTTGTTCGATTTTAAGAACGCCGATGCACTGGCCGAAACCGTTAATGAGTTATTGGATGATGATGCCCTGTTAAACGAATTAAAAGAAAATGCCTACGAATACGGCCTGCACCTGCGCTGGCCGGTTACAGGTGCTGAATTTATCAGGGTAGCGCAAGAAGCAGCGGCCAAACACGATTTCAGCGATAAGATACTAAAGAACAGCATTGTAGACCCGGAAGTATTGCCAAAATTCAGTTTACAGCATGTACAGCGTTTAACCGATGATACCGGTATCGTTCAGCATGCAAAATATGGCATCCCGAATTTAAAAGAAGGCTATTGCGTAGATGATAACGCCCGCGCGCTGATTATGGCCCTGATGGCCTACCAGCGCAACGGCAGCCAGGAGGCCTTTAAGTTGCTGCCTATCTATCTAAGTTACATCCACTACATGCAAACCGAGGATGGCAACTTCCGTAACTTTTTGAGTTTCGACAGGCGGTATCTGGATGAAGTGGGTACCGAAGACTCCTTTGGCCGCACCATTTGGGCATTGGGCCATTTGATCAATTGTGCAGCCAGCAATTCGTATCGGGAGTTTGCGCTGGAACTGTTCCACCGTTCTTATCCTCATTTTAAAGCACTGCGATACCTGCGCGGGATGGCCAACACCATTATCGGCATAAGCCTTTACCTGCAGGCCTTCCCTACCGACGAGGGTATGGTAAGCGAATTAAAACGTATGACCCAGCCTTTAATAGATGCCTACGACAACACCCGCAGCGACGATTGGGAGTGGTTTGAAGAAAGCATGACCTACGATAACGCCATATTACCTTTAGCTTTACTGCACAGCTGCGAAATAACCGGCGACGAGAAAGCCAAGAAAATCGCGCTAACCACCATGGCGTTCCTGGATAAGCTGACGCTATCTAACGGGTACCTTAGCCCGGTGGGTAACGATGGCTGGTATCACCGCGGCGGCAAGTTCCCTGCGTTCGATCAGCAGGCTATAGAAACTATGGCCATGGTGCTGATGCATTTCCAGGCTTACCAGATTTTCCGCAAGCCGCAATACATCGAAAAAATGTTCCTGAGCTATAAATGGTTCCTGGGCGAAAACACGCTGCGTGCCCCATTGTACGATCACGAAACCAAGGGCTGCTGCGACGGCTTGCTGCCAACCGGCATCAACCGCAACCAGGGTGCCGAAAGTACGCTGGCTTACCTCATCTCCCATTTAACTGTGCTGAGAGCATTCGAGTTGGAATATGAGTACAACAAAATGGAAGAACATATCAAAGTTTGTTAAGTTGAGGGCCGCCATATTAGCACCCGTTGCCTGGCGCACGCCGCCGAGGCACTACGGGCCATGGGAACAAGTAGCATCTAACATTGCCGAAGGCCTGATAAAGCTGGGCGTAGAGGTAACCCTTTTCGCCACCGGCGATTCTGTCACCGCAGGCGAACTGGAAGCTATTTGCGAACGTGGTTACGAGGAAGACCGCACCCAGGATGCCAAGGTGCTGGAGTGCCTGCACATCAGTAACCTGATGGAAAAGGCGGATAAGTTCGACATCATACACAATAACTTCGATTTTTTGCCGCTTAGCTATAGCGGGCTGATAAAAACGCCGGTGATTACTACTATACATGGCTTTTCGTCGCCACGTATTATACCGGTTTATAAAAAATACAATGCAAAGGGGCATTACGTATCCATCAGCAATGCCGACCGCAGCGCCGAACTGGAATACATTGCCACTGTGTATAACGGGCTGAATACGGAAGACTTTACCTTTACCGAAGTGCCGGAGGATTATCTGCTATACTTTGGCCGAATCCATCATGATAAAGGCGCAGCCGAGGCGATACAGATAGCAAAAAAAGCGAAAAAAAAACTGCTGATTGCCGGCATTATACAGGATGAAAATTACTGGAAAGAAAAAGTTGAGCCATACCTGGATGAGCAGATACAATACATTGGCCATGCCGGTCCGGAGAAGCGCAACGAGCTTTTAGGCAAAGCCGCAGCCCTGTTGCACCCCATCAATTTTGCTGAACCCTTTGGCATGAGCGTAGCCGAGGCCATGCTTTGCGGTACACCGGTAATCGCGTTCAACAAAGGATCGATGCCTGAGCTGATACAACACGAACGTACCGGCTTTTTAGTTGATACGGTTGAAGAAGCGGTTGACGCGGTAGAGAAATTAAACAGCATCAGCAGGCAACGCTGCTGCGATTGGGCCGCTTCGCAATTTTCGGCAGAGAAGATGGCGGCGGATTACTTTAAGTTGTATCAGCAGATATTGGGGTAACATAGTTAAACTCTTCGCTGCCGCGCGAGCGCAGCATATCTCGTGGCGGGCATTGTGAAAGCTTCCAGCTTGCGTCAGCTGAAAGCTGACCTTGTGCACACCACGGGCTGAAAGCCCGCGGCAGCAATGGAGTAAAATAGTTAGCCCTTTTGTCGCCGCAGGGTCTCTCAATAGATTTAAGTTAACCCACAAAATCTTCAAGCCATCTATCAAATCGTCAGAACCCATAAAGCGTTCCTATGGAACGCGCTTTTATATCTTTCTTTTTTCTACCGATAAGGTATCCCGAAGGGATACGCATTTACCATCTTCGTCCCTTCGGGACGGCTTATGGGTAGAAATATGTAAACCGTCCATTTTTACGTTCCATCGGAACGTTTTATGATATTCAGTATGCAGTGGCGAGATCTTTTTAAGTGCAGTGTTTTTATGGGTTAACTTAAACTCAATAGAGGACCCTGCGGAAGCAGGACATTCCGGCTCGCATCGTGATGCATTTTCTCGGTGATGCATGTTGGCGACCTGTCCTACGGCGCAGGGTCCTCTATCGAGAGACCCTGCGGCAACGTCAATAAAAAAACTATCGCTGCCGCGGGATTAGCGCAGCGTATATCGTGGCGGGCATCGAGCAAGCTTCCAGCTTGCGTCAGCTGAAAGCTGACTTGTGCGTACCACGGGCTGGAAGCCCGCGGCAGTATCTATGGAACTTACACCATTTCGTTTTCCTTTTCCTTGTTTTTCAGCTCTGTAATATACTCTGATGGCAGTATGCCGTACTCCTCGCGGAACACCTTGGCAAAGTAGGCGGCATTGTTGAAACCTACCTCGTATGCCACATTGGCAATGCTTAGCTTGCTTTTTTCCAGCAGTTGCACCGCGCGTTTCAGACGGATGGTACGGATACAATCAACCGGGGTTTTGCCTGTAAGGGTGAGCAGCTTTTTGTAAAGCGATACCCTGCTTAAGTTAAGGTGCCGCGCCAGTTCTTCTACCGAAAAATTAAGGTTAGTGATATTCAGCTCGATGTACGCGAAGGCAGCCTTCAGGAATTTATCATCCTCAGATACCACGCTGATATCGTTGGCCTTTACCTCTATCTGTTTCTGATAGGTTTTCTTGAAGGTTTGCTGCATGCGCAGCGAGTTGTGTATTTTGCTCAGCAGTATCTCGAAGTTGAACGGTTTTATGATGTAGTCGTTAGCACCGCTATCCAGGCCGGCCAACTGGTCCTGCTCGGTGCCGAGGGCCGTCAGCAACAATACGGGTATCTCGGCGGTGCGGCTATCAGCCTTTATCTTTTTGCACAATTCGATGCCGTTCATCTCGGGCATGCTGATGTCGCTTACAATCAGCTTAGGGTGCATGGCCAGGGCCTTTTGCCAGCCATCCTTACCGTTCACAGCTTCTACAATGTGGAAGCTGTTCTTCAGGTTATCTTTCAGGTAAAAGCGCAGGTCATCGTTATCCTCTACCAATAAAATAGTAGGCTTGCGTGCCGAACCGGGGCCGGTCGGTTCCGGGTCCTTCAGCATGGCAGGTACCGCTTCCTCTGGTTGCACCTCTACCACCGGCTGCACTTCCTCGCATTTTACGCCAATAGGCAGGTTGATAGTAAAGCAGCTACCGTAGTCAGGTTCGCTTTCCAGTTGTATGGTACCGCCCTGCATTTTCACGAATTCGCGGGTTATGGATAGACCTATGCCGCTGCCTTGGTTTAGCAGGTTCTCGGGCAGGTCATCCTGGAAGAAGCGCTCGAAAATTCGCTCCTGATTTTCTTTGGCTATGCCAATGCCGGTATCTATCACCTTTATTTCCAGCATGGTTTGTATCGGCCTGGCTTCATCGGGGCTTGCCAGGCTAAGCAATACGCTGATGTGCCCGCCCGATGGCGTAAACTTAAAGGCGTTGGAGAGCAGGTTGAACAGGATACGTTCTATCTTATCATGGTCGAAATCGGTAACGTAGGCGCAAACTTCGCTCTCCACCAGAAACTGTATCTGCTTTTGGCTGGCTACATCCTTAAACGAACCGCACACCTCGTTGATGAACTGGATGATATCACCTTTCTTCAGACTTAGCTTCAACTCGTTGTACTCCATCTTACGGAAATCGAGCAGCTGGTTTACCAGGTTAAGCAGTCGCTTGCCGTTGCGCTTGATGGTGACCAGTTGGTTTTGCTGGTCGGGTTTCTCGGCTGTTTTAATGAGGCTGTCTATCGGCGAGAGGATAAGCGACAGCGGCGTGCGGAACTCATGGCTTACGTTGGTGAAGAATTTGATCTTCATCAGATCCAGCTGATGCATGCGGCGTGCCTCTTCGCGCTCCTGGGCTATCTTGCGCTCGGCCTCCATCTTAACCTGGCGGGCATCGAACTGCTGTTTTATTTTTTGAATGCCACGGCGGCGTATCAGCAGCAAGCTACCTATCAAAACCACAAAATAACCTACATAAGCCAGCGGCGATTTGAAGAACGGCGGCTTCACCGTGATATTGAGCGATATGGTATCATCGCCGCTTACAGCGTTTTGCGTGCGCACTTTAAATACATAGTCGGCACCATCCAGATTGGTGTAAGTTGCCTTGCGGTTGCCATCTGTAGCGGTTATCCAATTTTTATCGAAACCCTCCAGCTTATACTCGAATTTCACCTTATCGGGGTTAAAGTAATCGCAGGCGGCAAACTCAATATCGAATACGTTTTGGCTGTGGGCAAGGGTAATCTCCTTGGTTTCGGATAGGGCCCTGGTAAGCACCACGCCGCCATTTACGGTATCGCCAACGGTTACGTTTTTGTTGAACACGTGCAGATCGGTAAAGATGAGCCTCGGCTTAGGCTTAAAGGTGTTGACAATGTTCGGGTCGAAGATATTGAAGCCGTTTATCCCACCAAAAACCAGTTCGCCACTTTTCAGCCGCATGGCCGAGTACAGGTTGAATGCGCGGCCCTGCAAGCCATCCAGCTCGTTATAATTATTAAGGCGAAACTTGTATTTGCCGTCAACCAGGCTCAGCTCTATCTTGGCCAGGCCATTGGTGGTGCTTACCCACATCTTGCCCTGCTTATCTTCGATGATATTGCTTATGTTGTTGGCAGGCAGGTTTACGCCCTCTTCTATATTGAGAAAGTTATTGGTTTTGGTATCCAGTATGCTCAGGCCGTCTTTGGTGCCTATCCATATCAGCCCGCGTTTGTCTTGGGTAATGGCGTTAACATCGTTACCCACCAGGCTGTTAGCATTTTTGGGCTGCGCGGCGTAGTGGCGCACCTTGTTGGTTTTGTATTCTATCACGTCAACTCCTTTATCACGGCCTATCCATTTGTTGCGGTCGCGGTCCTCGTAAACAAAGGCAGTGTACTCGGACTGCATGGGGTATTTGGGGTGTTTGAAAGAGTTGGTTTTCGGGTCGAAAACGTTGAAGCCTCCCTGGAAGGTGCCCACCCACATTTCGCCTTTATAATCTTCTATGATACTGTAAACGCGGTCGTCGGTGATGCTGGTGGGGTCTTTTTCGTTATGGCGGTAATGGGTAAACTTGCTACCGTCGTAGCAATCAAGTCCGCCGAAATAGGTGCCTATCCACAGCTTACTATTACGGTCGATATACAGCCTCACAATAACATCGTTGGCCAGGCTGTTAGCGTCGGCCGGGTTATGCCTGTAACTGGTGTAAGTATTTGCTGTGCGGTTAAAATACACCAGCCCGTTGCTGTTGGTGCCTATCCACAGGTTGCCTTTAGCGTCTTCTGCAAAGCTGTTGATGTCCTCGTAGGGCATACTCTTAGAATCGCTGTTAGAGTGCTTGTATAGCGGGAATTGCATAATGCCGCTATGGTAATAGTTTAGGCCTTGCTTAAAGGTGCCTGCCCAAATAATGCCGCTGTTATCTTTATAGAGATTCAGGCTGTTGCCACTGAGGGATTTTGCATCGTCGGGTTTGCTCATTACATAGTTTACCGTGTTGGTTTTCGGGTCGATGATGTTGAGGCCGCCATGGTCGCTGCCGAGCCATATCTTGCCGTCATCGGCCTGCACTATGCTGTTTATCACATTGGAGTTTAACCTGGCCTGCCGGGTATCCCTGCTATAATGCGTTAAAGTACTGGTAACCGTGTTGTAGCAAAAAGCACCGATGGACGCAGCATCCGAGCTTATCCACAGGTTGCTGCGGTTATCCATCATCAGGGTATAGTTGCGCGGCCTGGCATCTATGGCTTTGGCAAAACCATCAAAGCTACGGGTAACCTTGTTGCTGCTGGTGTTGAACTCTTCCAACACGGCATCGTTATACAGCAGCCAAACGGAGTTTTGTTTGGTGGGCAATACGTCCATCACATAATTGGAATGCAATATGGCCGCCGAGTTGGATAGCGTGCTGTAAAACAATGTTGATTTGGTTGCCGGGTTGTAGCAATACAGGCCCGCGCGGTTGGTAACGAACCAAAACCGGCCATCCGCATCTGCACGCACATGTGTTATCTGGTTGGTGGGTACCTTGTACCGGGCTGCCTCTGCGGCAATATTGTTGGTGATTTTTTCGGTATGAGGGTCATACACACTGATATTGTTATGGGTAAACACCCACATCTTATCGTCGGGGCCCTGCTCTATCCGCACCACGTGATTTTCGGAAAGGGAATTGGGGTTTTTGTTATCCCGCTTAAAAACCTTGAATTTGGAGCCGTCGTAACGGTTAAGGCCGGATGTAGTGCCAAACCAAACGAAACCCTTGCTATCCTTAAAAATGCAGTTTACCTGGTTATCAGATAATCCGTTGGTAATATCCAGGCGCGAGAATTCGTAATTATTCTTTTGAGCAAATGCACCCTGCTGCAATAAAATACACAGTACACAAAACACGTATAGCTTTAATCTCATCGTAAATTATAATTGGCAATGGTAACGCTTCGGGGGGTATTTACCGTAGATAAAATTAAAGATTAATTGTCACAAGAACACTAATGGCAAGGATATATTTTTTAAAAAACGCACCATAAATCAGATTATCAGTACATTAACACAAGCCACCCTTCCATAGACGGCAACACAGCATTTCTCCAAATTTTACGCTTAACTTTATGCTGTGAAGATTTTGATAGTAGAAGATGAGGCAGGCCTGCGCGATAGCATAGAAGCCTATTTTACAGGTGCCGACAGCATTTGCGAAACCGCGGCCGACTTTGCAGCGGCCTTGGCCAAGGTGAGCGTTTACCGCTACGATTGCGTTATTTTAGACCTCACCCTCCCCAATGGAAACGGCCTCGACATCGTTAAGCATCTTAAGGATAACCGGCATAACGACGGCATCCTCATCATATCGGCCAAAAACTCCCTGGACGACCGCCTCACCGGGCTGGATTTAGGTGCCGACGACTACCTCACCAAACCCTTCCACCTGTCTGAACTGAAATCGCGCGTGGCGGCTATCGTACGGCGCAAAACCTTTAACGGCGACAACCTGCTTAAGTACAACGAGATAGGCATAGACCTTGCTGCCAAAACCGTTACCGTACACGGGCAGCCGATAAAATTCACCCGGAAGGAATATTCCCTGCTGCTGTACTTCATCGCCAACAAAGGCAAAGTAGTATCAAAAAACGCCATTGCAGAGCATCTTTGGGGCGACAATATCGACGTGGCCGATAACTTCGACTTTATTTACTCGCACATCAAAAACATCCGCAAAAAACTGGTAGAGGCCGGCGGCAACGATTATATACAAGCCGCCTATGGCATGGGTTACAAATTTGCCGGCGCATGAAACTGCTGAACAAATACAACCGCGTAAACATTGCCGTTACCATAGCCACCATGCTGGTAACCGGCATTATTTACTACTACGCCATCAGCCATATCTTAACCAACCGGATAGATAAAGACCTGGAGCTGGAAGAGCAGGAGGTTTTCAATTACGTAAGTCTGAACCAGGCCCTGCCAGAGGTGTACGAATCTAACCATCAGCAAATTACCTTTAAGCTGCTGGGCAACCAACGGGTTGAGAGGCGTTTTGTAGACACCGTTTATAAAGAAATTGATGAGAACGAATTGGAGGCGGGCCGCGCGCTCATCAGTATGGTGAAAGTAAAGGGCCAAAACTACCGCATACTGGTAACCCAATCAAAGGTAGAAACGGAATACCTCATCAAAATCATCTTCCAAATAACTATCGTAGTAATTTTCGTGCTGCTGGTGATGCTTACAGCGCTAAACCGGTTCATCCTCAAAAGCATCTGGCAGCCATTTTACCGCGTGTTGGCCCAGCTTAAAGGTTTCAACGTAGCCGATACGGTGACGGCAAACAACACACCATCGGGCATTGACGAGTTTAATGAGTTGGACCAGGCCGTGACCGCCATGGCCGGCCGCGTAAAGCACGATTACCAAAACCTGAAAGCCTTTACCGAGAACGCCTCGCACGAGTTGATGACACCCATCTCGGTTATCAACTCCAAGCTGGATACCCTGCTGCAAACCGATGCGTACACCGATAAGCAAAGCAAACTGCTCAACGATATCTACGGCACCGTGGCACGGCTTACCCGGCTTAATAAATCGATGCTGCTGCTGGCCAAAATTGAGAACGGCGTAATTGGTGCCGATGAGCAGGTAGATATCAAAGCTATCATAGAAGAAAGCCTTTACCAGCAGGAGGATCTTATCCACGGCAAGAATATTAGCCTGATAACCAACCTGGAGGACAAACAATTAAAAACCAGCAAGCTGCTGATGGAGGTACTACTGAATAATCTAATAAGCAACGCCATCAGGCACAATTACCCCGGCGGCGAAATCGATATTACCTTACAGGAGCGGCAAATAACCGTTGCCAATACCGGCAAAAACACCTTCGATATTACCGAGGTGCTCAAAAGGTTCCATAAATCAACAGATTCTGAGGGTATTGGGCTGGGCCTCACTATTTGCAAGCAAATATGCGACAACTACGGCTTTACCTTGCAATACAACCTTGTTAACGAAAGGCATGTATTTTCGGTACGGTTTTGATAATTATAGCGATGAGGTTGAAAGCCATCGCCCTTCCTCTACGCTTAGCTCCAAAAACACAGGCACAATCAAACCTCATTTATTACGTTAGCTGATTATATTTACGGCAAATGTTACCTATGATAAAAAAGTCTTTCCTACTGCTGTTAGCTGTGTTTGCTATGGCAAGTGCCAAAGCGCAAACCGCCGAAGAAGTTTATAACCATTACCTTGATTTTAACCTGGCCCGGGTAGATGGCGTACAAGGCAACGCCATACAACTTGGCGAAAACCTGATTCCGGATACCGCTAAGCTGACTGCCAAAGCACGCATCAACTTTTACTACTCGATGGGGAAGTTGTATGAGGATGATGCGCAAACGGTGAGGGCGAAGCAGTTTTATGAAAAGGTTGCAGCAGCCGTTCCCGACTACTATGTGGCGCAGCGCGCACTGGGCTATATTTATGCCAAAGAAGCCGAGGGCTTTGCCGATAAATTAAATGAGACAGCAAACAACCCTACCGAAAACAAGAAAGTGATGGCGCTATACGCCGCCGCTGCAAAAAAGGCTATCCCTTACCTGGAAAAAGCACAAGCCTGCGACCCTGATGACGATACGCTCACCCGCATCAATATATTACTTAAAAACACCAAAGATACCGCCGGATTGGCCGGATTGAAAGCTAAACTGGCCACACTATCCAAAAACTGCATCGACCTGCTCGACGATAAATAAGCCTAAAACACCAGTGGCTTGCCCTGCCTTGGGTAAATAAGGTTCATCTGCCGTTTGTTGGCGTAGTTGAGCTGGGTTTTTATCTTGTTGATGCTCCTATAGGGCGGCTTCAGGTGCGTTATCACCACGTTCAATCCTTTTAAGGATGTACCCGAAAGCTGTGCAAGCACGTCCATTTCATTCATCAACAGCCTGGGGGTAAGGTGGCCGAAAAGGCTTTTATCGGGCTGGTCGCTAGGGTAGCTTACTTCTATCATCAGGGCCTTTAACTTCCCTGAAGCAACAAGCGGCGCAACGGCTTCCCATAATTTGTGCAGGTTCTGGCTTTTTTCTATCTCGTCGGCACCGGTATCGCCCAGGTATAACACGTAGTTATCCTTGCTGCGCAGCAAAAAAGCGGTGCTTGTAAGGTTAGCGTGGCTCAGCGGGAAGGCCTGCACCTGCATATCGGTATTATCCACCTGGCTTTCGGCGCCGGGCAGCAGGGCGCTGTAATGGTATTTTTTTAGCTGCGGCTTGCCACCATCGTCGGCAAAATTGGCCCAGCTATCCCAGGTAAAATAGTGGGTTTTGAGGGTTTCGAGGGTGCTGGCCAATCCGTAAATGTTTTTGGTGCTATCCTCGGGCGAGTTGATGATGAGTCCTGCCAGATGATCCAGATGGGCATGCGAAATAAAATATCCTTTAATGTATTGCTTCAAAACCTTATCGCCCCGCACATCAAATGCTTTATTTTCGATGGCTTTTTCTATACCTGCGTGCAGGGTACCCGCATCCATGCATACGTAATTATCCGAGCCGTACGGTGCTACCATATAGGCAGATAGGTTGCTTTCGTCGATACCGCCCAGCACGCCCAAAGGCACTATGCGGAATGATGCAGCATCGGTGTTTGTTGCCGCTGCTACAGGCGTGGATCTATGCTTCGCTTTGTGTTTTCGTTGTGCAAACACAAATGCGGGTAACAGCAACAGGAAGGTAATGGCTAATAGTTTACGGTGCAGCATAGGGGAATTGTTTTCTCAAAAATAAACATCCGGCGCAATAACCGAATTATTTTATAAACGCAATTTGCATGAAAAACTTTTACTTTGCCTTTGTTATGAAAACGAGCCAGATAGCCGCCAAAGCCGTAGTACGTGTGTTTTTTATTTTGTTGCTACTTGCGCTCATCCCCTTTTTGCAGGGCGATACTGCGAAGTTGCAGCACCTTTACCTAAGGCCCAAACATCCCTATATGCTGGCCTTCCCCATTTTACTGATACTGGGCTTTATCACCCTGCTGGTGCTTTGCTCCATTAAAAAATACAGCAAGGCCGATTTGAATTGGCTGCTGGTTATCAACACCTTAGTGCTAATTGCCTATGCCGCCACCTTATATGCCAGCGTTTACAGGCTCGCGCAATAAACGTCCTACTCCGTTTTCATTTCTTTTTGAGCACTTTTCTTGACTTCGTAATCGCCGCCGAGGAGGTATCCCCATGGCTTAAGCGCCTCTATCCTGTCGAAGACTATCTTGAAGATAGCGATGATGGGGATAGAAAGGAACATGCCCGATAGACCCCAAAGCATTTCGCCCAATATGATGCCGATGAAGGTAATAAGCGCATTCAGCCGCACTTTAGAGCCTACCACAGCAGGCAGCAGGAAGTTGGCATCCAGTGCGTGAATCGCCACTACGCATACGCCTACCGTAAAAGTATCGCTGATGGTACCCGTAGCAAAGGTGATTACCACGCTTAGTAGCAATGCCGTAAAGATGCCCAGGTAGGGGATAATATTGAACAGGCCGACGATAAGCCCAAGCAGCGCAGCGTACTTGATGCCGATTATCCAAAAAGCCGTAATGGCCACCGCTGCTACGATAACCATCTCCAACAGTAGCCCGAAGATGTATTGCCGCAATATTTTCTGCACGTTCTCGGCAATATCTACCACCACATGCGAGTTATCATCGCGGAAAACGGATATCACAAACCGGAACAGCAAACGCCTGTAAAACAGGATAAAAAACGTAAACACCAGGATGAATATGTAGAAAAGCATCAATGATGATATAGCGCCGAAGGTAGTCTCCAGCACTGCTCCGCCCGACGCCATTATCTTGCGGGCCGTGTTATCAACGTAACTCATTTGCTGCGTAGCGTCTATCTTGAAGGTATGGTGCACCCATTCCTGCAGGCCGTCGACAGATTGTTCCACCTGTTTCTTCAGCATGGGCCAATCGTTGTTAAGGTTAGATATCTGCGCACCTACCAAATACAAAATGCTGCCTACGAAACTTACCAATAGTATTATCGACAAAAAAGACGACGCGCTACGCGGCAGTCGTAGTTTCTTCTCTAAAAAATTCGACACCGGCAATAACAGTACCGCGAAGAGGAAGCCGAAGATGAGCGGGTCTACCAAATCTTTTGCAAGTATAAGCAGGTAGCCTAATACGCAGAAACCGATTAATATAAGGGCCAGCCGCTCGTAAAATGGGGCTATTATCTTTTTAGTGGGCATACAAAGGGGTATGTGTTTTTATCCATGTTGAACATAGCTAAAAAAGCCGACAAATATTTTAAGCAGGCAAAATTTTCGCATCATTTTTAAATGAGCATAAAAACCGGGGTTATTTGCCTAACTAACGCTTTTGAAACAGTGGTATTACTTTGTTGTTTTTTAGCAAATGCCTAATTTCAGCTAAATTTCACAACCATGCTTAACGGACCAAACCCCGGTATGCGCTACCCTATGGAGCCGTATCAAAACCTCGTATTTTTAAAAAACTTCGTCACCCGGCCCAATATCATCGTGGGTGATTATACTTATTATGACGATTTTAAGGATCCGCTAAACTTTGAGAAGAACGTTATCTATCACTTCGACTTTATTGGCGATAAGCTCATTATCGGCAATTTTTGCGCTATAGCTTCAGGGGTAAAATTCATCATGAACGGGGCCAACCACGAGAGTGCACCTATCTCCACCTTTCCGTTCGCCATCTTCCGCAACGGTTGGGAAAAGATAAACGACAGTGCCCATCCTACCGGTAAGTTCCCCTACAAAGGCGATACGGTGGTAGGCAACGATGTTTGGATAGGTTACGAGGCCACTATTATGCCCGGCGTTACCATCGGCGATGGGGCGGTCATTGCTTCCAAAGCTGTGGTAACAAAAGATGTCGCGCCCTACACCATTGTAGGCGGCAACCCTGCAAAGCTCATCCGCAGACGGTTTGAGGATGCCGATGCCGCGCGCCTGCAAAAAATAGCCTGGTGGCATTGGAGCGCCGAAAAAATAACCGAAAATCTACTGCTCATCAACTCGGGCGATATTGATGCACTGGAGAAAGCTGCAGGATAAAACTGGCAAAAACTTTGCTACGGTTTTAGTATTAATTAAAAACGCAAACATCATGGCAAAGTATTCTGAAAAAGCAAGCGAAAAGGTTGAAGAAGTAATGCACGAAATGAAAGAAGGCAAGCTGAAAAGCGGTAGCGGCAAAAAGGTTACCAGCAAAAAGCAGGCGATAGCCATCGGTTTGTCCGAAGCGCGTAAAGAAGGCGCAAAAGTACCGAAGAAGAAAGACTAAGTAATATTATAATAGAAAAAGGCCCCGGATGGGCCTTTTTCTATTATCCTTTCAACTGCTATTTGTGAAACTCTTTGGCAATCCAGTTTTCCAGTTTTCCGTCCTGGGAAAGTTTCGCCAGCTTATCTAAATCACTGTCTTTCACTACCGCAGGGTCGTTCTTATATTTGTTTACTAATGCAGTAAGCACTTCCATATCAGCTTTGTTGCTATCCAGCGAATCCTTATGTTCCAGGGAATACTTGGCAAACAGGCCAAAATACATAAACATGAAATCGGGATTTTTGTCGGTAAGGTCCAACAATTTTTTGCCTACGGTAACATTCACATTCGGGCTGCCCGAGACCCAATCCATAATAAACTTATTAGCCGACTGCCGTGTGCCTGCCTGTTCGGCCAGGGGCGTTTGCAGCAACCAGTCGGCAGTTTTAATTACATCCTGCTCGTACTGCGGATAATCGGTTTTGGCTTTCAAAACATAGTTTGATGGTACTTGATAAGTTTGGGCAGATACCTTAACGGCGCTGCACAGCAATAGCAATAGGGTGGTTTTGATAATTCTTTTCATGATGAAGGTTTTTTGGCTAAGTTATTTGTAAAACGAGGGAGGGCTATTTTTCGTCCAATGAAAACATGGATATCACCCAATCATTCAGCTCGCCTTTTTTGTCGAGTTCTATCAGGTGTTCTATATCCTCATCGGTCTTATGGGCAGGTTCGGCGTTGTACTTATCTATTACCGCCCTTACTGCAATGATATTGGCGTTGTCTGTATCGAAACCGGTTTTGTGCTGCAATACAAACTTGGAGAAAGCCGCCATATATACAAAACCCAGCTGGGGGTTCTTATCGGAGAGGTTCATCACCGCTTCTGTAAGCCTAACCGTTACCGCAGGCGTTCCTTTTATCCATTTCAGAAAAAATTGCGTGGCTTCTTCCATTTTTGGGGGCTGCGCTTTCCAGGGGGTTTGCTGCAGCCAATCGGCAGTGCGGATAATATCGGTTTCGTAGCGGGCGTAATCGTCGCGGGTTTTCAGCACGTAGTTTTTAGGCACCTCATAGCTCTGCGCCAGGGCGGAGAAGCTTGCGGACAATAACAACAGCAAAATGAGTACGAGGGACTTTCGCATGATACCAATCTGGGCACTAAAATAATAATTGTATGTTACTTTCCTGTAAACGAGTCGATTATTTTCATCAATACCACAGCTTCGCCAATAGTGCAGGGGTTTGGGCCCTCGCCTTTAAAGTAAGCCACTATCTTTTCTATCATGGGCTGCTGGATGTGCATAGGGTGGGTGAAATCAATCGTCTCCTCGCCTGTTTCGGTCTTAAGGGTTACGAACTTACCAAAGAAAGGGAAGGTTATTTTGCCTTTTGTACCCACTATCTCGCAGGCATCTATGGTTTCGCTCTCGGCTACATTAAAGCTCCATGAGCCGTTTACCACTACTTTGTTCTTAAATACGATGAGGCCGCAAACATGGTCGTCTGCCGGACTGGTGTTGGCCTGATTTAGGCTGTACCCGCTGTAATGTTCCGGCTCGCCAAAAAAGTAAAGCATCAGATCAAGCTGGTGCGGGGCCAGATCATGGAAGTAGCCTCCGCCCGATACTTCGGGGTCCAGCCGCCAGTTGGTGCCTGGGTATGTAGGCACCGTTGGTTCGCGGTGTTGCCACATGCGTATCTGGGCGGTGCGCACATCCCCTATAGCGCCCGAATCCAGCAGGCTTTTCACATGCAAAAACATCGGCAACGCGCGGCGGTAATGGGCCACAACCAGTTTAGCGTTACCTTCTTTTACTGCTTCGGCCATGGCTTCGGCTTCGGCGGAGTTGCGGGTAACGGGTTTCTCTACATAAACATTCAGGCCTTTTGCAATGGCGCGTTTGGCATATTCCAGGTGCGATGATGGCGGCGTAGCGATGGATACGGCGTTCACCCCCGGGTCGTTCATCAGTAGTTCGGCATCGCTGTACCATTTGCCTACGTTGTGGCGACGGGCGTAATCGGCTGCTTTTTCGGCATCACGGCGCATTACAGCCACCAGGCTGCTATCGGCTATTTTGTTGTATGCTTGCCCGCTTTTAAGCTCGGTAACGTCGCCGCAGCCGATAATGCCCCATTTTATTGCACTCATATTTTTTATTATTGCACCGATTACACTGATTTTATTGATTTCACCGATTTTATRGTCACCGATTACACCGATTGTTTTGATTACACTGATTTGGTTTTGATGACACCGATTTCACTGATTATTTTGATTTCACCGATTGTTGTTTGGGACTACACTGATTTGGTTTTGATTGGACAGATAGCATAATCGGTGCAATCGTATTAATCGGTGTAATCATCATAATAGCATTTTTAACAACTCTTCATCGCTGATGATAGGGATATTCAATTTATTTGCTTTCTCAAGTTTGGCGGGGCCCATGTTTTCGCCGGCTACCAGGTAGTTTAGCTTAGCCGAAATACTACTCAATATTTTGCCGCCGTTTTGTTCGATGATATCTTTTAGCTCGTCCCTCGAATATTTTTCGAACACGCCCGAAATGATAAAGCTCTGGCCCGATAGTTTATCACTGGCCAGGTTTACTTCTTTTTCCACGGCCACCAACTGCAATCCTGTTGCTTTTAGTTTTTCTATTTCTTCGCGATGGCTAGCATCGGCAAAATACTCGACGATGCTTTGGGCTATACGACCGCCTATCTCTTCTGCGGCAATAAGCTCCTCTGCCGTGGCTGCCATCAGGTTATCAATGGTTTTGAAATGGGCCACCAGCTTTTTTGCCACCGTTTCGCCCACATAGCGGATACCCAGGCCGAACAGCACTTTCTCGAAAGGCTGCTCTTTTGATTTCTCCAGGCCATCCAGTAGATTGTTGATAGATTGCTCGCCGAAGCGGTCGAGATTTTTCAGCTCGTCTACATGGTCTTTCAGCGTGTAAAGATCGCTGATGTGGCGTATCAGCCCGCGGTTGTAAAAAGTGTTGATGGTTTCGTCACCCAGGCCATCTATATTCATGGCTTTGCGGCCTATGTAGTGCTGCATCTTACCCACTATCTGTGGCGGGCAACCCTCATCATTGGGGCAGTAAAAAGCGGCCTCGCCCTCCTGCCTCTTCAATTCGGTACCACAAGCGGGGCAGTGGGTAATGTATTGTATCGGCTCGGCATCCGGCTTACGCTTATCTAAATTTACGGAGATGATTTTGGGGATAATCTCGCCGCCTTTCTCTACGTAAACGGTATCATGTTCGTGCAATTGCAGGCGCAGCATTATCTCATCTGCGTTGTGCAGTGTAGCGCGTTTTACGGTGGTACCGGCCAGCAGTACGGGTTTTAAATTCGCAACCGGCACTACAGCACCCGTACGGCCTACCTGGTAGGTTACGGCAAGCAGTTCGGTCTCTACGCGTTCGGCCTTGAATTTATAAGAGATGGCCCAGCGCGGCGATTTGGCCGTAAAGCCCAGCTCCTGCTGCTGCGAGTAATTGTTTACTTTAATAACGATACCGTCGATATCATAACTCAAATGGTGCCTTTCGGTATCCCAGTGACTGATAAATTCCAACACGCCATTGATGTCGCTTACCAAACGACTATGATCATCAATATGAAAACCCCAGCTTTTTACAGCCTCGAGGCTTTCCCAATGGGTTTTAAAGAGCGTTTTTTCGGTATATAAGCCGTACAGAAAGCAATCCAGCGGGCGGCGGGCCACCTCGGCAGAATCCTGCAGCTTCATGGTGCCCGATGCAAAGTTGCGCGGGTTGGCGTAGGGTACTTCGCCATTATCAACGCGCTCTTTATTCAGCCTTTCGAAAGCTTTAAGGTGCATAAACACCTCGCCACGGATCTCGAACAGGTCGGGGTAATCTCCCTTGTCTAATTTCTTGGGGATGGTGTGTATGGTGCGCACGTTGGTGGTTACTTCATCGCCCTGGGTGCCATCGCCACGGGTAACAGCGCGGGCCAACTTGCCATGCTCGTAGGTAAGGCTCATGGAGAGCCCGTCGAACTTCAGTTCGCAAACGTATTCGAAATTATCGCCGATGGCCTTGCGTACGCGCTGGTCAAAGTCTACCAGCTCCTGCTCGTTATAGGTATTGCCCAGCGACAGCATGGGCCAGCGGTGCTTTACCGTAACGAATTCTTTGGTAATATCCCCACCAACCTTTTGCGTAGGCGAATCGGCATCCAAAAACTGCGGGAACTCCTGTTCCAGCTTGCTCAGCTGCTCCAGCTTTTGGTCGAAGTCGTAATCGGTAATGGTGGGCATAGCCAGCACATAGTAGTTGTAAGTGTGCTGTTTAAGTTCGGCAGTAAGGGCCTTTATCTGTTGTTGGGCTTCGTTAGGCGACATGATAGCGAAGATAGTTTTTTTAGTTAATAGATGATAGTTCATGGTTCATAGCAGCTGCATTTTTCCGTGGGGTATTACGCGGCATCACTTCTTACTATGAACTATGAACTATGAACTATGAACTATGAACCATCAACCATCAACTACCTATACTTCAGCGTCACCACCACGGGGTAATGATCCGATGGGAGACGGCCATGGTAGGTATTGGTGAGGATACCGTACCGCGCAACCGTGAAGCGTTTGGTAACGAAAATATGGTCGATACGTTTATCGCCCGCGGTGTTTACGTCATACGCATTGTAGGTGTTTGACGGCGCCAGCTTAACGGGCGACAGCTCATAACTGTCCCGAAGTACACCCGAGGTATTGATGAGGGTATAGCTCTCGTTAGTTTGGTCTACGTTGAAATCGCCGGTGAGGATGGTGGGCACATTGCCGGCCATCTCCTTCACTTTAGCTAATATCAGTTTAGAACTTTCGCGACGGGCAACGATGCCGATATGATCCATATGTAGGTTGAAAAAGTAGAACACAAGGCCGGTTTTTATCTCCTTGAGCTGCACCCAGGTGCAGATGCGCGGCAAGGCTGCATCCCAGCCTTTGTTGGGCTTATCGGTAATGGTGGACATCCAGAAGTTGCCCGATTTAAGCACCTTAAACTTGTCAGACTTGTAAAATATAGCCGAATGCTCGCCGCCATGCTGCCCATCGTCGCGACCGGCACCCAACCATTTGTAGCCCGGCAGGCTATCGTTCAGTTGCGTTAGCTGGTGATAAAGGCCTTCCTGCGTACCAAAAATATCCAGATCATTAAAGCGGATAATTTTGGCAATGTTGGGGTACCTTGCCCGCCAGCCATTGCCGGCGATGGAATCGTCCTTACTATCGTAGCGGAGGTTATAGGTAGCAATATTAAGTTGCTGCGCTTCTGTGAAAGTAGCAGTTGCTGTGAGCAGTAGCAGGAAAAGGAAGATTTTGATTTTCATGATGGTAGATGTTTATCGGCCAAAATTACAAATCGTCGGCATTAACCAGCAAAGTGCTATATTATGATTATGTTAGGAAGGCTTGTGCGCTGTTTGGAGTTAAATTGGAAAGTTTTCGTCAGCTGAAAACTCGCGGCGGCGTGAAAAGATGTGAAGCAAATATAAAAAGCGTTGTCATTTCGAGGGAAGCGCAGCGACGAGAAATCTTGTTAAGCGTGCATAGCGATTATGTAAGGTGGCAAGCTTTGCATAAACAACAAGATTTCTCCCTCGTACCTCGGTCGAAATGACAAAATGGGGAACAGCAGCTACCATGAACCATCACCCATGAACTCCCCTACACCTCTCCTTCCCGCTTACGCAGAAACCATTCTGCGCTTAGCAACACCAACAACAAGCCGAATATCCACTTCAGGCTTATCATATCGTTGTAGCGTTTATCTTCATACACCACGGTTTTGATATTATCGTTTTTGCGGATAAGGTTGGCCAGTTGATCTATTTGCCCAGGCAACAGCATTTGCCCGCCCGAACGTGTTGCAATGGCATTCAATAGCCGATGGTTGGCTGTGCTTTGGTGTGCCTCCAGGTTAAGTTGTTTTACTGTGATTTGCCCATGGGCTGTATATTGCTGTTTGCCGTTTTTGGCCGTGGCGGTATAGCTATATTCCCCCACAGGCATCGCGCCTGCATTCAACTGGTAGCTTTGCCCGCTGCGGGTGAACAGGAAGCTGTAATTTTTGCCCTCGCTGCTTTTCAAGGCAATGCTTACATCGGGCGTGTTTACCAGTTCCAACGCATCGTTGTACAGTTCGGCGTTCAGCAGCACGTTCTCACCCTCGTCGAATATATTTTTTGATGGGTACACCCTAAAACGTTCGCGGTTGGCATTGGCGGTAAGATATTGCACGGACTGGCTAAACAGTTCTTCCAGCGCGTGGTGGTTACCGTATTCGCGATATTCTGCCAGCTGCCAGCGCCAAAGGCCCTCGGCGGTAAGCACGGCTGTTCGGCGGCCGCCTTCGTCGTTAAAGGCAAGCAAGGGGTAAGCCGTGGGTACGTTACCTATCTTCTGTTTCAGCAAAACAGCGGCATTGGCCTGCGTTTCGTAAGTGCCATAGGCTGCCATTAAAGGCGGCAGTTTCGCAATTTTGTTTTGGGTAGAGTCTGTGAGGGTGAAAGCCGTAAACGTGGGCATCGGCTGTGCAAAAACCTCCTGGGCATCATCACCACCTGCATTTATTTTAACCGTTTTTTGTGAACGGTTAAAACCGTTTATATCCGCCTGCGTACCGGCAACAAGCCACAAAGGCATCTTACCAGTTAATATATTTTGCACTTTGCCGTAACTGGCTGCCGATAGTTGGTACAATATTGCCAGCGTGTAATCATTAGCGTTGAGCGCACCGAAATCGGCCATAGCACTCGCCTTTACCTCAAAATTGCGGTTGCTTTCTATGGATTGTTTGATAACGCTGATATCGGGGTGCGGACCGTCATATAAGAGCAGTATCTTCTGTCGGGCATCCAGTACTTCCACGTAAAAGGTTTCGGTATTATTTTGTACCGAAAGTTCGTTTTTTAAGGGAGCCAGGCTTACCGTAAACTTGCGGAGGCCTTTTTTATCGGCATTCAGTTTTAGCGGTATCACCTTTTTGAACGCGGCGGAGGTGATACTGATGTTTTGGGTGTTGAGTTGCCGACCGTCTTCGGTAACCGTAAGGCGCATGTTCTCGCCTGTGCTTTGATAAGCTTCGGCTAAAAGCTCCACCTCAAAATCGTTGCCCAGGTAGGCGGTTTTGTTGTAGTTAACGTTGCCGATAAGCAAATCGCGGCGGGGCGTAGTATCGCCAAGGGCAATGGTGTAAATGCTGGTTTTGATGTTGCGGGCCTCATACTGCGGGTCGGCACCGAGGTTGTAGAGTCCATCGGTAGCCAACACTACCGCGCCAATGTTTCGGTTTACGAAACGGTCATTGAGTTGGTGCAGGGCCGATGCGATATCCGTTTGCTTGCCATCATAAGTATTAGAGAGGCCATCGTGCAGGCCCTTATCGAAGTTGAATTCGTGTACTTCGTAGCTATCGCCTAATTGGGATTTGAGGGCCGCGAGAGCAGCCTCACCCCGGCCCTCTCCAAAGGAGAGGGAGTTAGAAGCTCCTGAAGTCCTCTCCTTTGGAGAGGATTTAGGTGAGGCAAACAGCTTCACCGATTCGGAATTATCCTGTGCAATCAATATCAGTGGCTTTTGCGGCTGGTAGCTTACCGTTTTTATCAGCGGCGATACCAATAGCAAACCCAACAAGGTTACCACAACCGCCCGCAAGGCAAACAGCCCATACCGCGCGGCTTTAGCCAAAGCTACCGGTTGTCTGTACAACAGCCAGGCATACAGCAAGCCCATCGCCAGGCAAGCAGGCAGCCACCACCCCGAAACACTTCCCCAGCTTATAGACATTTAGTGAATGGTGAATGGTGAACGGTGAGTGGTGAATAGTGCGCAGTCAGCATAATATACATATACCCGCAAAATGCGAAATTATTGTGAGAACCAAGGAATAGCGATTTGTTAAATCATTTCCGCATTCCATTGCTCGTAACCCCATGCGGCAATGGCTTTCAGTACAGGCTGCAGGCTCTCGCCTTTGGAGGTGAACTGGTAAACCACGTGCGGCGGTACAACAGCCTCGGCCTTGCGGCTAACCAGGTCGTCGGCCTGTAGTTGTTTCAGGTGCTGTATCAGCATTTTTTCGGTAATGCCGGGGATGGCGCGGCGTAGTTCGCTGTAACGTTTGGGGCCGTTCATCAGTTGGTAAAGAATGATGGGCTTCCAATGCCCACCTATCTTATTCATTACAAAGCTTACCGGGCATGCCTGCATGCTTAGCTCTTTATTGAAGTTCCAGGTAGAGTTTTCTTTTATCTGTGTCATGGCTGATTGCTGCTTACTTAAGGGTAAGTACTTGTATAAAAGTAAGTACAAATATAACTTTGTCTCAACAAATAAAAAATAAAAACAACATGAAAATCATCGTAACAGGCTCATTGGGTAATATCAGCAAACCCTTAACCATCAACTTAATCAATGCAGGCCACAACGTAACCGTAATAAGCAGCAGCGCAGACAAAGCTGCAGAAATAGAAGCCCTTGGCGGCACGGCAGCCATCGGTTCAGTTAGCGACATTGCTTTCCTCACCAAAACATTCACCGGTGCCGACGCACTGTACGCCATGATACCGAACGACCTATCGTCGGACAACTTTCGCAAGCAAATCGGCGGCGTGGGCCTTAAATATGCAGAAGCCATTAAAGCCAGCGGCATTAAAAAGGTGGTACTATTAAGCAGTCTGGGCGCGCATATTGATGGCGGTACCGGGCCAATCTCGGGCATACACGATGTAGAGCAGGCATTCAACAAACTGGATGGCGTAGACATCCGCATCCTTCGCCCGACTTTCTTTTACTACAACTTCTTCCACAATATCGAACTGATCAAACATGCCGGTATCATCGGCGCCAACTACCCGGGCAACAAGCCACATGCTATGGTGCACCCAAACGACATTGCCGAAATTGCCGCATACGAGTTGCAGCAAGCCTTTACAGGTAACACGGTACGCTATATTGCCAGCGACGAGCGCACCCTTGATGAAGTTGCCTCCGTTTTAGGCAAAGCCATAGGCAAGCCGGATTTGAAATGGGTAGAATTTACCGACGAGCAATCCTTACAAGGCATGCTGCAGGCAGGCTTGCCGCAGGAGTTTGCCCGCAGCTATACCGAAATGGGTACAGCCGTTAGGGATGGCATCCTGTGGGATGATTACCTGCAACACAAACCCGAGTTCAGCAAAACCAAGCTGGAAGATTTTGCAGTGGAGTTTGCGGCAGCTTACGCGAAATAAAGACGCGAAATATTGCGTCTCTACCGACTATTCAATTTTATGCGGACAGGCCCTTTGATATTACTTGTATCAAAGGGCCTTCCTTTTTGGGTGATGGTTACCACAAAGGCTTGCGTAACTTAATAGCAGCATCAATAATCTTTTAAATATGGAGTAAGGTTTCTTATCGAAAAGAAATTTCTTAGCATCCCATATTTTTCATTACAAAAATCATAATCTCTTATTTTTTCAGAACTTTTTTCGCTTCCCGAGCAAGTGAAACAGTATTCGATCCATTCTTTAATCTTGCCATCTTCGCCGATAAATAATATGGCGTTTCTAGGCTCATAGCACCCGGTAGGTTCGTTAATAAGTTCTGAGCTAGTTTTTCTAACCGGTGTATAGCCGTAATTGTAAAGTATATCTGTTAACGAATCCACTTCTGCTTCATTTAAAATTACAGACCGGTGCACTCTGAGTCTGTTTATTTTCCAGCTGCCGTCGACAAGTTTTGTATAGAGTGGCTTTGCTACAGCATTTGCTTTTGCGGTATCGCTTTCATCAATCAGATGGTCTATCGGTGCCATACAATTTATGAGTTCTATTTTTGCAGCCAGGCTAAAAGGATAAAAAACTTTACGTTGCGCCGCAGTATATTTTGCGCTGTAAAAGCATTCGAAATGTTTGCGATAAATAGAATCTTCGACAGCCTCGTTGTACACAACTTTTTTTCGATGTTTTTTATGCTGGGCTGAAGCCATAGCTGGTATCACCAACAACACAACCAACACTTTCAATAGTATTTTCATCTTCATAACGGTTTAATCATCTATCTTCTCCGTTCCATACTTGAGACCTTGTTTCAAGAAATACGTCCTCAGCATATCATACTTCTGCTCGCAATAGTCAATTGGTTTTGTTTTAGGTGAGCTGTAATTGTATTTTTCACACGCAAAACAAAACTCAATATATTGCATCACCTTACCCTCTGCATCCAGGAAAAGGATAGCGTTCCTGGGTTCATAACACTTAGCCCCCGGCGTTGCGTAACGAGGCACATTTTTAACAGGGGTAAAACCTACATTGTATAAAATATCTGTTAGGGAATCGATACCAGCCGCCGAAAGGTCTTTTAACTCAACAACGCGGCGATAGTTAACCTTAAAATTATTGATACCCATAGGAATGAAGTTTTCCATTACTGTATCCTCCGGAGGCACGGGCGGCCGATCTTGGCCATCCAACACAATATCATTGTTAGGTCTTAGCGATTCGTAAGATATCAGCCTGATGCTGGCCGCTGGTCCGAATGGGAAAAACGCCCTGCGCCGCCCGGCTGTGTATCGATGCAGGTTGGTGCAAGTCTCGTGCTTGTCAATTAGCGCTTGCTGGGCTTTAGTTGGGTTATCAATATAAGGTTCGCGATGGTGCTTCTTTTGCCCAAAGGCCAGGCAGCTAAACAGCAGTAATGGGATGATAAATAAGGTTGAACGCATAAGGTTTGATAATCAGCACCAATATAAAACAAAAAAGCCAAAAGCCGCTCTCCGCAACTTTTGGCTTTATATTTTATGGAAGACGCAAAATATTGCGTCTCTACGTTCTCTTACAACATCCCGCCATCAACAGGTATTACCTGCCCGGTGATATATGCTGCCATATCTGATGCCAGGAATACGCAAGCATTGGCCACGTCTTCTACTTCGCCTGCACGTTTCAGGGGGATGGCTGCTGCCCAGCCTTCTACTACTTTAGGATCCAGCACGTCGGTCATTTCGGTGCGGATAAAGCCCGGGGCAACCACGTTAGTGCGGATATTACGTGAACCTAATTCTTTGGCTATGGATTTTGAGAAACCGATGATACCTGCCTTGGATGCTGCATAGTTGGCCTGACCGGCATTGCCCTGCACGCCTACTACCGAACTCATGTTGATGAACACCCCTTTGCGGGCCTTCATCATAATTTTTGATGCCGCTTTGGTTACGTTGAAGATGGATTTCAGGTTTACGTCCAACACTTCGTCCCAGGCCTCTTCGGTCATGCGCATCAGCAGGCCGTCTTTGGTAATACCGGCGTTGTTCACCACAATATCTAACTTGCCAAAATCGGCCACGATGTCGTTTATCAGTTTTTCGGCTTCGTCGAATTTTGAGGCATCGCTACGGTAACCTTTTACCTGCGTGCCGAAGCTTTGCAGCTCGGCTTCCAGTGCCTGGCCTTTTTCTACCGAAGAAAGGTAGGTGAATGCTACGTTAGCGCCGTGCTCGGCAAATTTCTCGGCTATTTTACGGCCTATACCTTTTGATGCACCGGTTATCAGCGCGGTTTTTCCTTCTAACAATTTCATAATTCAGTATGAGTTTATGGATGGCGAAAGTACGGAATTTTCGGAAAGTTTTCAGTTCGCAGTTGGCGGTTCACAGTTCGCAAATCTGTAAAGGTAAGCACTATGAACACTTTGCACGGCTAACTAACCGCTAACTCACTCCGCGTCTCTCACCCAGGGTTCTTCTCCCGTGAAATGAATTTTGCTATTTGCCTCATCCACTTCAAAATCCCATCGGATGGTATCCTTCGCATCATTGTGCACATCAGAACAGGTATAATGAAAGTGGATGACGAATTTACATTTGAGGTACCCTGTCCGGCTTTCTGTATTGAACCCGCTATCGCTTACCTCAAACGCCTTTACCTCCGGCGAGCCGCCATCTTTATTGTGGTAAGCTACCAGTCCTTCGCACATCATCCAATAGTTTCGGTTGCCTCTTTCACCAAAAAGCGCGCTCAAAAAATCCGTCGCCGCTATTTCCTCACTTATCAAACGGTGCAATAACTCGTCCTCAACGGGTAATGAAAACTTCTCCCCCATTTTTAGTACCCCAGGTATTTTTTTGGTATCGGGTTGATTTTGCTCTCCTCGTCGAAATACCAGGCAATAATCCAGAAGCGTTTGCCGTCGTTATACATTTCTATACTGTTGATGCCACGCTCTATTACCGGGCCATCGGGCGTGTTTCGGCTTTCGTAGGTGCTCCAAACATGGTAGATGTTACCGAATTGCTCTACCTTACGGCCAATCTCCTTTTCCACGAAACCTTCGCTGGTAAGAAATTCGTCGCTACGTTTGTGGAATTCTTTCAACGTCATATAATCAAACACTTTGCTGCCATCTTTTTTGGTACGCACCATGCCACAACGCGGATCGGGGATGTGGAGGCTGCTGTCGCGTTGGTAGATTGGCTTTTCGCCCTTCTTTACGGTCACCACATCGTAATACGCTTTCATAATGCCATCCAGCGTGCTTACGTTATCGCCGTATTTGGTTAATACTTGTGCATTGAGTTTATTGAGTGTACCAAGCGTGAGCAGGGCAATCATAAGGAGGGACAATCTTTTCATTTTGTAATTGGTTTGATGCGGTTACGAGATAAAGGTATTAAAATCATGGTAAAAAGCAGGCAGTTCTACCGGACGAATATCAAGGTTCGATAACTCTTTGAGAACTATCGAATCTCCCGATATTGGCCGCAATAAATTATCTTTGGTGGGCTTTAAGACAATAATAGCGATGAAAAACATAACGGCAACCATTATTTCAATAGTGTTTCTATCATATGCGTTTAGCTGTAAAGGCCAAACCACGAGCACGGTTTTCCCGGTAGAAAAATTTGCTGTCTTGGAAGGCAAATTAGCGGATGGCAGGCCTGCGGTTGGTTCTTTTAACAGTGGCTATAAGGATTTCGATAAAAAAAAGGCATACACATGGTGTTTAACCATTAACATTGGCCTCGATTTGAAACATGTTACAAAAAACGGTTTACCCCTTCAATCAGAATCAGATATCTGCAATAAATTCGAGGATGAGTTGATGAGCCACATCCGGAGGCTTGCTACCGCCCATTATATTGGGCACCTATATAATGATTCCTTTTTAGACATATACGTGTACCTCGACGAACCTGAAAAGGTATATCAGTATTTGAAAAAAGAGGTTGATGAAAAAGGCCGCGCTCGTGATTTTGCATTTGAGATTAAACAGGACCCCGATTGGGATATCATTAAGCCTTTTTTAAAGTAGGTAGTACGGCCTGGTATTTAAACCGATGGCTTATTGCAGGCAGAAAACGATCGCCCCATAGGTCCACCGCTTATCCTATGGCAATAAACGCTCACTCGCTTCCCGTCATTGCCTATTAGTTTACCTAATATCTATATTTACCCCAGTTCTTTACTTTATTTCAAACTTGAGGTTTCCGGGTAACACCGGGATTAATAAGGAACCGTGTGTAAATCACGGGCTGTCGCGCAACTGTAAGTAACGCAATAGTTATTGCCATTATCGTCCATTGTACCACCAAAACGGTATGAGAAGGGCGGCAATAACGTTACAAGCCAGGATACTTGCCCCATGTTTTAAGACAATGCTTTCGCGTTATGAAGCAGTAGTCAGAGATAAGACAGATATAGCGGGCTTTGCCCTGCCTTGCTGTTTCGTCTTTTATTACCACTCCCCACGAAAGCATACCGAAAACCGTAAGGAGCATTAACTCATCATTAATGTTTAACCAAAAAAGTTTTATGCGTATGCTCAAAAACAACCTCGGGTACCCTCGCGTAGGGGCCCACCGCGAACTTAAAAAGGCCAGTGAACAATACTGGGCCGACACCATCAGTCGCGATGACCTGTTTGCCACAGCCAAAGCCATCCGCCGGCAAAATTGGCAACTACAGCAGGATGCCGGTATCGACCTCATCCCCTGTAACGATTTCAGTCTGTACGATTTGGTGCTGGATACCTCGTTGATGCTGGGCGCTATCCCGCAGCGTTACAATCCTGTGCTCACCCAAAATTCAAAAAACAGCGAAATCGACCTGTATTTTGCCATGGCACGCGGTTACCAAAAAGACGGGCTGGACATTACCGCCATGGAAATGACCAAGTGGTTTGACACAAACTACCATTACATCGTGCCCGAATTCACCGCCAATCAGCAATTCCGTATTTTTTCTGAAAAGGTTTTCGAAGAATTTAACCTGGCTAAACAGGCGCTGGGTACTGTGCCAAAACCGGTATTGATAGGCCCGGTGAGTTATCTTTTATTGGGGAAGGAAAAGGAACCGGGGTTCGATAAGGTCAGCCTGATTAAAAAGCTGGTGCCGGTTTATATCGATATCCTTAAAAAACTGCAAAACCAGGGTGCCGTGTGGGTGCAGTTGGATGAGCCTTTCCTTACTATGGACCTGTCCCGGGAAGAAAAGGACGCCTTTATTTATGCCTACGCGGAAATAAAAAAGCATTGCCCAAACATCAAGACCCTGCTTACTACCTATTTCGATAGCCTTCACAAAAACACCTTCCTGGCGGTTAGCCTGCCCGTTTGCGCCCTGCATCTCGACCTGGTGCGTGCACCCGGGCAATTAGACGAGGTATTGAACCTAATTCCCAAACAACTTACCCTCTCCCTGGGCGTGGTTGACGGACGTAACATCTGGAAGAACGATTACATCCGTTCGGTTGGCCACATCAAAACAGCTGTTGCCGCCATTGGTGCCGACCGTGTAATGATTGCGCCAAGCTGCTCACTGCTCCACACCCCTGCCGACCTCGACCTGGAAACCGCCATTAACCCGGAAATAAAGAATTGGATGGCCTTTGCCAAACAAAAGCTAAACGAGGTAAAGGAACTGGCAGAAATTATGGAAGGCAATACGCCGCTGCTGGTAGAGAACATGAAGGCTCTATCTGCCCGCAGCCTTTCAAAACTGATCCATAAGCAATCCATTAAAGAGCGTGCAGCAGCTATTACGGATGCCGATGCTAACCGCGCAAGTGAGTTTAAGAGCCGCCAAAAGATTCAGCAGGACAAGTTTAAACTACCGTTGTTTCCTACCACAACTATAGGCTCGTTCCCGCAAACGGATGACATCCGCCAGTTAAGGGCCAAATTGAAAAAGGGCGCTTTATCGCAGGAGGAATATAATGCCGAAATTGAGCAGGCTACTTTAGGGGCCATCCGCTGGCAGGAAGACATTGGTATTGATGTACTGGTACACGGCGAGTTTGAACGTAACGATATGGTGGAGTACTTTGGCGAACAGCTCGACGGATTCCTGTTCACCAAAAACGGCTGGGTGCAAAGCTATGGCAGCCGCTGCGTAAAGCCACCCGTAATTTATGGCGACGTAAGTCGCCCGGAGGATATGACTGTGCGCTGGACCAGCTTTGCGCAGGCCAATACTAAAAAACTGATGAAAGGTATGCTCACCGGTCCGGTGACGATTTTACAATGGTCGTTCGTTAGAGATGATCAGCCGCGTTCGGAAACGACCAACCAGATAGCACTGGCCATTCGCGATGAAGTTGTTGCACTGGAGGCGGCAGGCATTAAAGTGATACAGATAGATGAGCCCGCCATACGCGAGGGCCTGCCCTTACGTAAAGCAGATTGGGATGGCTACCTGGATTGGGCAGTGAAAGCCTTCCGGATTTCGGCAAGCGGCGTGCGCGACGAAACGCAGATACACACCCACATGTGCTATAGCGAGTTTAACGATATCATCAGGCATATTGCGCTGATGGATGCAGATGTAATCACTATTGAAACCTCGCGCTCGCAAATGGAACTGCTGGAAGCCTTTGCCGATTTTGAATACCCTGCCGAAATTGGCCCCGGCGTGTATGATATCCACTCGCCGCGTGTGCCCACGGTTGATGAAATGGCAAGCCTGCTAGAGAAAGCGGCGGCATTGCTACCGGTAGGCAATATTTGGGTAAACCCAGATTGCGGCCTCAAAACCCGTAAATGGCCCGAAACACAAGCCGCCCTAAGCAATATGGTCGAAGCTGCAAAAGCCGCGAGGGAAATCTTCAGCAAACAAACCGTTAATTAACCCCCTACCCGCCCGGCGCAAAACCGGGCGGTTTTATATTTATCGCATGACCGTACAAGAAAGAACCCAAGCCGCCGAAACACGCATTTTTAAAGCCGTTTTCCCCAACACCACCAACCATTACGATACCCTGTTTGGCGGCACCGCCATGGCGCTGATGGATGAGGTTGCTTTTATAACCGCCACCCGCTTTACCCGCAAAACCATGGTAACCGTGTCATCCGACAGGATCGATTTTAACCAACCTATCCCGGCGGGTACCATCATCGAGTTAGTGGGCACGGTATCGCACATTGGCAATACCAGCTTAAAAGTATTGGTAGAAATTTATGTAGAGGAGATGTACAGCTTTAATCGCCAAAGAGCCATCACAGGCACGTTTACCTTTGTAGCGATTGATAAACATAAGAAACCTGTGAAGGTGTTAGAGGGTTGACGTTTTACAAATCCTCCTGGTATTCCTTCTGCAAATCAAGCAAACAATTTGCGCAAAGGCAGCCATCATACAGCTCGCTTACGTACTGTACTTCGTTTATGCTGAGTTGCACAGTGCTGCATTGGCATTTGGTGTACGCGTTTGCCTTGCATTCAAATGCCGCTTCGCAGCGTTCGCAATGTAATATTTCGTGTTTGGTGGAAATCATTTCATTAAAGTCCGGGAGATTTGTTTGACCCGAAATTCGGGATTATCCCGGCTTTCTTTATCACACAAACGTAAAAGGCCCCGATACTTTGCAGTATCGGGGCCTTTATTATCCTAAGGCAATTATGCCGTTGTTGTTTAAAAGCTGTAAGTAAGGAATACGTTGCCTGCTACCGAATTGAAGCCTTTGGTAGTGCTGCCGCCCGAGCGCGAGTTATAGCTGCCGCCCACTACGCCCAGGCTGTAACGCCCCTCCAGCGCTATGCCTATGCTTTTGCTCAGCATAAAGTTGAATCCAACTTTGGGGGCTATGTAAGTAGTTTGCCCGTTAGATACCTCTTCACTACTCGAAAAATTGGCATCGTCTACCGTTACCTTGTAACTTACCAATACAAAACCGCCGTTTACGCCGCCATAAAAGTTGATGTCGCCCGCCGATAATTCATATGCAATGCCCAGGTACGCTCCTATGCCTTTGTATTTGCTAAAAGTTGCGCCGTAGTAATTGGTGCCATCGTAGCTTATCAACTCGGTATCTGCCAGGGGTTTGTAGCTGCGGTAATCTATAGTGCCCGAGTAAAGCAGGTGGTCCATCCTGCGCATTACGCTAAACCCAAAAGTTGGTGAGCCTTTGTAGCTATCTTTTAAATCGCCCATCGGCGATTCATAACCGCCGTTGAAGGCTATCAGCCAGCCATCCTGCCGCACAACGCCGCCGCTGCTTCGGTTGCTGCCGCTCATTACATCGCCGTCGGCATTAATGCCGGGTGTTTGCGCATCGGCCCTGGAAAAAATAAACAGGGATAAAACCAGGGAAAAGATAGCTACGCAACGTTTTGTGCGCGGTTTGTTTTGGCAGGCCATTTGCGTGATTAGGTTGTATAATACTTATTGCCTAATTAACGCAATTATTTTGATTTTGAAGAAAAATAATTCAAAAGTTTAACCGCGAGGGGTCTTCAAAGTCCAATATCAATCCCTAAAGGGAGTTTAATACAAAAGGCCCCGGATGGGGCCTTTTGTAAAATTGTATTAAGCGTTGTTATCTTTAACCGGCACAGGTATGGGTTTGCCGGCATCTTGGTTTTGCGCCTCTTTAAAGTCTTTCATGCCTTTGCCCAGGCCACGCATTAACTCGGGTATTTTTTTACCGCCGAACAATAGCAAAATGGCAACTAATATTAAAATGATTTCCGGTGCTCCTAATCCCATGGTGTTGTTTTTATTGGTAAATGTACGTGTATATACGCAAATATACGGTGATACGATTTTAATAACGGCATTTTTTAATTAAAGGTTGCTGAAAACATCGCAAATAAACGTGATACTTAGGCGTTCCGGGGGATATATTCATTAAGTGTATAAATTACAATTATGATTTTCACTACATTGCTGCCGGAAAAACCTCATTATCCTTATCCGCATCAAAACGCCAATTATAATAATGATGAAAAAAAAACTAAGCCCTTATTTACTACGGGTATTACTGTTTGCGGCAGGCATTATTGCCGGCTTTCAAACCCGGGCGCAAACCCAGTTGCATGCGTTCAAACTGCAGCAAGTCACATTGCTGCCGGGCGTTTTTAAGGATGCGCAGCTGACAGACAAGCGCTACATACTATCCTTAGACCCTGACCGCCTGCTTGCCCCCTACCTCACCGAAGCGGGCCTCAAACCCAAAAAGAAAAGTTACGGCAACTGGGAAAATACCGGCTTGGATGGCCACATCGGCGGGCATTATTTATCGGCATTGTCCTTAATGTACGCGTCTACCAGCGATAAAGAACTTGACCATCGGCTGGATTATATGCTTAGCGAGCTAAAGCGCGCCCAAGACAAAATAGGCAGTGGCTACCTCGGTGGCACCCCGGGCGGGACACAGATGTGGAAAGATATCGGCCAGGGGAAAATAGAAGCGGATACCTTTGCCCTCAACAAAAAATGGGTGCCGCTTTATAACCTGCACAAACTTTTTGCAGGCCTCAGGGATGCCTTTACCATTGCAGACAAAGCACAGGCAAAATACATACTAATCAAGTTGACAGATTACATAGATGGTGTATCGCGCAAACTAAGCGACGAGCAAATCCAAACCATGCTGATATCTGAACAGGGTGGCTTGAACGAAGTATTTGCAGATGTAGCCGCCATAACTAAACAGGATAAGTACCTCACATTGGCCCGCCGCTTCTCTCACAAAGAAATTTTGGACCCTTTGATACAGGGACAGGATAAGCTGAATGGACTGCATGCCAATATGCAGATACCTAAGGCTGTAGGTTTCCAGCGCATCGCCGAAGTTGGGGGCGATTCAGATTACGGTAAGGCGGCGGCTTACTTTTGGGAAACCGTTACGCATAACCGCTCGGTAGTTATCGGTGGCAACAGTGTAAACGAACATTTTAACCCCTTACACGATTTTAGCCTGATGATAAATGGCGTTGCCGGGCCAGAAACCTGCAACTCGTACAATATGCTGAAGCTTACCAAACACCTATTCGAGAAGGAGGCCAACGTAAAGTATATGGATTTTTATGAGCGCGCCCTCTATAACCATATCCTAAGCAGCCAGCACCCAACCCGCGGCGGCTTTGTTTATTATACCTCTATGCGGCCAAGGCATTACCGCGTGTATTCGCGGCCGCAACAAAGCATGTGGTGCTGCGTGGGCTCGGGTATGGAAAACCATGGCAAGTATGGCGAGCTAATCTACAGCTATAGCCAGCGGGATGTATTCGTGAACCTGTTTATCCCATCGCGCCTTAATTGGGCTGCGCGTGGGCTTGTACTATCCCAACATACCCAATTCCCCGATGCCGAAACTACCCATCTGACAATAGAAGCCGCAAAACCGGGTACCTTCGGCATCCATATTCGTTACCCGGCTTGGGTAGAAGCAGGTAAGCTGGAAGTTAAAATAAATGGAGCCAAAGTTGCCTTTGATGCCCAACCCGGCACCTATGTAAAGCTTACCCGAGCATGGAAAAAGGGCGATAAGATTGATGTGCGCCTGCCGATGCGGATTACCACCGAGGAATTGCCCGATAGCTCGCATTACGTAGCATTTTTGCACGGGCCAATAGTACTGGCCGCCAAAACCGACACGACAGATAAAGTGGACTTTATTGGCGATACCGAGCAATTCGGCGGTTACCGCGCCAAGGGGAAGGTGTATCCTTTAGATAGTGCGCCGGTAGTCACCGGCAACGCGGCAGCTATGCCTAAGTACTTCGCCTCGGTATCCGGCAAGCCACAAACATATACCGCAAAAGGTTTAATAAGTCCCGCGCAGTATAAGAATTTACAGCTGATACCCTTTTATAAACTACATGATTCAAGGTATGTGATTTATTGGCAGAAGAAATAAGCTATCTGAAGCACGCAGCTTTAAGTCGACGGAAGCCGATGGGTTTTTCATACCGATTATAAAACTGTCCGAAAAAAAGCAAGCATAAAATGGTTGAACGTACCGGACTTAGCAACCCCAAAGCCATAGAAGTGCTGCCGCACGATTGGAATATTTACGAAATAACCAGTCGCCCCGGAGATTATGTTACCATCAGCCTGCCGGCTAATATTAGGATTGGGTACCGGTTTTAAAAAATATCCCGAGAGGCGATGTCCTCGCAACTGAGCTTTGGGCGTTGCGGTGAGAGATCACGATAAGCGGAGTTGCCCACCTCGAAATATGGTGCGCTGATTAAACCTGGTTGGTTAAAACACCAGCCAAAGGCCAAACGGTGTCCTAAGGGCCGTTTTTTGTTATATTTGTTAACCAGATTACTAAACATCAACCCTTATCAACATGAAAAAAATAAAATCAATAGCCATCGCTATCGTTCTTGCTGTGTTAAACTCGTCATGCAGCCATGAAACTGGAGTGCAGTTAGCCTATAGCGGTACCGTTACATTTAACCAGGACAGTACGGCAATAAAACGGTTATCTCAAAACGGATTTATTAGTTACACCCATGATGACGAAAAAATTGTAATTGAAAACGACACTAAGGGTGGGGTATCCTATAGTTTTAACGGAAACGATAAGCAGGACCAACTCGACGATAGTCAAAAGCTTCTTTTAAAGGCTGCCATAGCTGGAGTAGTTAAAAGTGAGCGCGATAAAATTAATGAAAAGCACTAATGATTTCCGTGTATTGATTCATGAGCAATTAGCCCGTGGTCGCTGTTATTGGCGTACCACTTAGACCTGCCAAAAAGTTGGCAATAATGCTGAAGAGACCCAGTCGTGCGCCGCTTCCTATCCACTAACTCATTGTGAGGAACGAAGCAATCTCCCGATTAACAGGACGAATTTGCAAGGCTGCTATGAGAGAAATGGTACAATAGAGCCCCGATAGCATTCGCTAACGGGGCTCTATTGTTTTTAGCGGCGGGGACACCCCACCTGGAGGAATTTGTTATTCCTTATGCTTTCTTAGCCGCAGGCTTTTTGGCTTTAGCTTTAGGCGCTTCGGTAGGCGTTTCCGCTACTGCTTCTACCACCGCAACTTCTTCCTCTTCTACAGGCGCTTCTTCGGCAACAGGTGCGGTTGGCAATGCTTCGCTGAACAAAGGCATATCTTTCAATATCAGGAACCAGCTGATGATTTTCTTCATGTCGCTGCCATACACCTTCTCCTCATCGTGGTCGGGTGCAACTTCGCGGAAGTACTTGCGCATTACCTTAGCATCATCCTTAAGGGATGGCAGGCCTGCGGCAGTTTTCATACGCTCGAATACGTCGACCAATTTAATGTCCTCTTCCAGCCCGAAGATGGTTATCTCATTCAATGCGGCAAGCTTAGCAGTGCTAAGGTTAACGATCAGCTTGGTTTTTTGCGCATCAAGGCTTTCTAAAACGTAACCGGTTTTGTTTTGCGCAAGCGCTTTCCATAATCCCGGCTTGCCCGATACGGCAACAATTCCCTGTAAATTCATTTTTTAGTTTATTGGTTGATTAGGTTGATTAAGTGAGTGGTTTCCGAGTTCAAGCTCTCTCCATGCACCTAATCAACCGTTCACTATTTTGCCGATTTATAAGTGAACGGTTTGCAGGTAACTACTCTCCACTCACTTAATCAACTAGTCTCTATTCTTCAATTACTTCTACGCCTAAAATCTTATCGCCCTGGCGTATATCGTCAACCACGTCAACATTTTCAACCACTTTACCAAATACGGTGTGGTTACGGTCTAAATGCGCGGTGTTTGCACGGCTGTGGCAGATGAAAAACTGTGAGCTGCCGGTGTTGCGGCCTGCGTGTGCCATAGAAAGGACACCACGATCGTGGTATTGGTTCTCGCCGGTTAGCTCGCAATCTATTTTGTAACCAGCGCCACCTGCACCGGTACCTGTTGGGTCGCCACCCTGAACCATAAAGTTAGGGATAACGCGGTGGAACTTAACGTTATCGTAAAAACCGGATTTAGCCAGCTTCAGAAAGTTAGCTACGGTGTTAGGTGCATCCTTGTCGAAAAATTCAACAGTCATGTCGCCTTTTTCGGTTTTGATTATTGCTTTGCTCATCTTATTTTTAAATAGGGTGCAAAGTTAGTAAAAAAGAAGAAAGGAAAAAGAGGGTGAACAATACTCCTATTCTGTAAACGATAACACTAATGTTTTGGCCCCAGGTTTGTAAGTGAACGTTCCCGTTCGGTTAAAATTAAATGCTTTAGTATCGGTAAATTCTTTCGCCGGGTTTTTAATAAATGCTGCAGCACAGTTCAATAACCATTCGTATCCTGCTTTATCGCCCATTACCAGCGCAAAAAACTCCATCTTTAAGAAAGCTTTTACCCCCGCTTCCTTGTTCATTGTAAAAGGGTATGTCCATTTTGCCAATACCAAATAATTTTCTTCCCCAACCAATTGTAACGATGTATTATCTGCCGCAATGCCAATGTAATTAGGTTTCCCATTAATATCGGCTTCGCGCTTAAATACCATGGTACTGTCCGACTCAGATATGCGTCTAATCAAATCGGAGCGATTGATTTCCAATCCCGGCATTGCTGGAGGCGGGTCACCTTGTTGTCCTTTTGCGTTAAGCAAAAAGCCAGTTACAGACAAAATCAACAAGGGGGTTCTAAGGAGTTTAGGATTTAATTGCATTGACTTGGAATTTTCTCTAATATAATGATATCCACAATTTGTTTTGAGCGCTACCCCTGGCTGCGCGCTTACTCGCACAGGGCCTCAGTCACGGGCCGGCATTCGCTGCTAACACTAAACGCAGTTTTGTGACTAAATTATGGCTTTTTTTATCACCCCGGCTATTTATAATAGTCGCTCTTCTTTATCAGGTATTCGCAGTGTAGCAGCTTTGTGCCGTAATGGTCGAAATCAACCTCGTTTACTTTAACTGCACCCAGTTTACCGGTGGCTTTTTGCGAGCGGATATTGGTAGCCGCGATATGGAACAGTACATTTTCAACAGTTTTGAATACATGCTCCATCAATAGATTTTTCATGGCCGAGTTGTAAGCTCCGCCCCAATACTTACGGGCCAGGAAGGTGTAGCCGATAGCCACGCTTGATTCAGCAGGCCGGTAATCGTACAATCGCGTGCAACCGATAAGCTCGCCGGTTACTTTATCTATAACCAGGAAAGCGCTCTGCGAAGCCTCGGCATCATTAAAGTAAAGCCGGAAAACTTCCTTTCTATAGCGGTCCTTAACCGGGTGCAGTTCCCATATTAGCGGGTCGGAGGCTACTTCGTACAGCCTTTCGAAATCCCGCTCGTGCAATAACTGTAATGCTACCAGCTCGTTCTCTAATTTGGTTGATTCGAGTTCAAAGATTTCCATTATACCAGCTTATATGATACCATGCAAAGCCCCACCTTTGGCACCCATTTTATCCACCAGCTTTTCAACCTCGGGGTCTTTTATCAATTCCGGTGCGTGGTGCGGTTTAATGCGGGCATCTATCATCAGCGGGCCGTGGCAGCCCCAGTGTTTGTTTTCGGTAAAGCTGTTGATACCGTAAATATCGTGCGATGGGTTGCTGCGGGTAAACGTAACCCATACAAAATTGTTGATGGTTTGCGCAACAAAAGCAGCATCGTCGCATAGCACCATCAGCGGCAAGCCGGATAAATCCATTTCACCAAGGTGCTCCTGCATAAATTCCAGCATCAGGGGCATATCGCTGGCGCGGATATTTTTGGGTACTTCTACGGCCAGCACGCCGGGCATCACCATTTTATGGTTTACAAATGGGCGGGGCAGACTGAACGATGCCGGCATCTCGCTCCAAAGTTCGCGTTTTATGTCCCCGGCTACCGTAACAGCCACTTTGCTGCCGCTGTTGAGGCCCTCGCCGCTGTAATCCAATGTATCGATGGAGGTTTTGGTTTGGAAGTGCAGATCGCGGCTAAGGTCTATCCGTTGGAGGATGTGCTTCAGGAAACCGCCAATATCGTTCACATCCAGATTGGGGTCGTCTTCTTTGGCGGCGATGAACAGGTATTTGGCCAGGCTCAATTGCCCTTTGCCCAAAATATGGTTGGCTATGGTAATGATTTCCTGCGGATGGCGCTCTTTTACATATGGGGTATAACGCTCGCTGCCTATGGCAAAAAGCAAGGGGTGAACACCGGCAGCGTCAACCGCATTTACGGCATGCAGGCCGGGTATTTCCTTAGGGATGGCGCTACCCGTTATCTCGTGTATCAGCGCGCCGAAGCTGGTATCTTCCTGCGGTGGCCTGCCTACTACCGTGAAGCTCCACACCGCATCCTTACGATGGTAAACGTTATGCACCTTTAACAGCGGAAATGGGTGAACGAGGCTATAGTAACCCAGATGGTCGCCAAAGGGGCCCTCGGGTTTATTTTCCATGGGCATAACGGTACCGGTAATTACAAAGTCGGCATCGGCAGATATGCAGAAACCATCGGCATCGTAAAAATAACGGAAGCGGCGATTACCCAAAGCACCGGCAAAGGTCATCTCTGATAAACCCTCGGGCAGGGGCATTACAGCCGCAACAGGGTGCGCAGGTGGCCCGCCCACGAATATACTTACTTTAAGCGGCTGTCCTTTGGCGTTGGCCTTGGTTTGGTGTACGCCTATGCCGCGGTGCAACTGGTAATGGAGGCCTATTTCTTTATCGGGGATGTAATCGTTGCCGCCGAATTGTATGCGGTACATGCCCAGGTTGGCATTCATGATGCCCGGCATATCCACATCCTCGGTATAAACCTGCGGCATGGTTACAAAGGGGCCACCATCTTTCGGCCAGTTCACTATTTGGGGCAGCTCGCCAATGGTGGTGCGCCCAAAATTGATTGGAGCGCCTTTGCCGACTTTCATTGGCAGGGCGGATAGGGCGGTTAACGCAGTGTTAGCGTATTTAAACGGATGTTTGATGGCTTTTATCGGGTCGTTCTTGATATCGACCAGCGTTTTTATCTTATCGAGCGTCTCCCTGAAGATGAATCTCGACCTATCCAGCGTGCCGAAAAGGTTTGATACCGCCGGAAATTTGCTGCCTTTCACATTCTCGAACAGGATGGCCGGTCCCTCGTGCTCGAACACGCGGAGGTGTATCGCGGCCATTTGCAGGTATGGGTCAACCTCTTCTTTTATGCGGATGAGGTGCTTGTTCTTTTCAAGATCGGTAATGCAGTCCTGTAAACTTTTATATGCCATCAGGCTTCAAAGATACAGAATAATGGATTTTAGGCTCATGCTAAAGTAATGAACCGGAAGATTATATGGGGTGCCACATAATATTGTAACTAAATTGCATCTTCGCATTCATATTTAAATACTGCAAATACATCTTATGCAATACCGCCACATTAAATACCTGTTAACCGCGCTTGTTTTAATCACATCCTCATTTGGTGCAGAATCGCATCCTGCACCTAACAAACAACTGAACGAAGCACGGTTTATTACAATCAACGGGATAGAACAATGGGTAACCATTAAAGGCGATATATCCAAACCTGCGATATTATTTGTGCATGGCGGGCCGGGGAGCCCCTTAAGCCCATATGCTGATGCTATTTACAAAGGCTGGGAGAAAGATTTTGTGCTGGTACAATGGGACCAGCGCGGTGCCGGCAAAACTTTTGGCCGCGCCGCCCCGCCGGAGTTAAGCCCGGATTACCTGGCATCGCACCCATTATCGGTAGATCAGATAACCAATGACGGCGTTAGTTTGGTAGAATACCTTTTAAAGTATCTGGGCAAGCCCAAAGTCACACTTTTCGGATCCTCCTGGGGCTCGGTTATAGCTGTGGAGATGGCTGTAAAACGCCCGGACCTTTTCACTGCCTATATAGGGCATTCGCAGGTGGTAGACCCCGCCGCTAACTTCATGAAAGCCTACCAAAAAGTAGCTGAACTATCAAAAGCGGCTAACGATCAGCAATCTCTGGATGTACTGTCCGCCATCGGCGCGCCGCCTTATGAAAAGGCCCAAAATGCAGGTAAACTGTTTCGTATCATTAAAAAGTACGAGCGTTTGGCATCTACGCCAGCGCCCGAAGCCTGGTGGAAAATTGCTGCTGAGTACGATAATAAGGAAGACAACCAACACCGGGAGGACGGCGACGATTATTCTTTTCTGAATTTTGTAGGCGATACGAAAATGAGCGTAAAACCTATGGCGGCAACCATTGATTTGGCTAAGGACCATTATGTGTTTAAGATACCTGTTTACCTCATACAAGGCGAAGTGGATATTTTAACTTCGCTACCAATTTCCAAAGCATATTTCGATAAAATAGAGGCACCCAACAAGCAGTTTATTGTAATAAAAAACGCAGCGCATGGTTTTAATGAATTGGTTGTAAAAGAGCAGCTTAGGCTATTTAAAATGGTTAATCAGCAAAAAAGATAAGTAAACAGGTAGGGTTACTTCTTTTAGTCATTGTAAAAACTTATATTACTTTTACAACGTAAACCATTATCTGCCCTATGTCGGTAATTTTATTTACGCTGATTATTCTTGTTGGGGCCTACTTTGCAGGGCTTTTAGGTTCGCTTACGGGGCTTGGCGGCGGGGTAGTTATTATCCCCTTGCTTACCCTTTTGCTGGGCGTAGATATCCATTATGCTATCGGCGCATCGCTGGTTTCGGTTATTGCTACCTCCAGCGGTTCGGCGGCGGCTTATGTTAAAGAGGGCATTACCAATATTCGCCTGGGCATGTTTTTGGAGATAGCTACAACCTGCGGCGCGTTGGCCGGGGCTATGCTGGCCATCTATATTCCTACGCAGTATATTGCTGTTTTGTTTGGGGTGATCCTAATCTTCTCGGCTATGATGTCGTTGCGCAAAAAGGCCGAAGCGATAGTATTGCAACCCAGCCCGCTTGCTCAAAAACTAAAACTCAGCGGCACTTACCCCGATGGCGATGGTAACCAGATCCCTTATGGCGTTACGCAGGTAGGCGGTGGTTTTTTCATGATGCTGTTTGCCGGGGTGATATCGGGCTTGCTGGGTATCGGCTCGGGCGCGTTGAAGGTTATTGCTATGGATACCATCATGAAGATACCGTTCAAGGTATCAACCACTACCAGCAATTTTATGATAGGCGTTACCGCTGCTGCCAGTGCCGTAGTTTACCTGCAACGGGGGTATATAGAACCCGGCATATCTATGCCGGTGGTGATAGGCGTTTTGCTTGGCGCGCTCACGGGGTCTAAAATACTGGTGCATACCAAATCTTCGGGATGGCTGCGCTGGGTGTTTGCCATTGTGGTTACGTTTTTGGCGGGCCAGATGATTTATAACGGCATTACCGGCAAAATATAGAGGTACTAAGGAGTGGTCCGTATTATTTCTGCAACAATAAGGCGGGTAGCGCGTTGAACAGGTATAATATTTTCCTATGAATTTATTGTTGCTGCTCGCTTTCATGCTGCCCTCCCAAGCCAAACCTTATGTAACCCTGCACAAGCCAGCAATGGCAGATACTGCCAAAATAGATACCTCGCGCTATGCCGTGCTGCTTTTTAATCCCAGCCGCGACGGCTTTATCTTCAACCAGTATTTTAAACCCACAACGGTTTCTGCCGAAGAAATCAAAATGATAGAGAAAATTATCTCCGTAACCGTTGTCGAGCGCAATAAGCAATCCAAAAGCGGCATCGACAATCCGCGCAAATATTACAAGCAAATTATAGCAGCCATCAATGCCAGCGGCCAGAAAGAGGTATGGGTAAACTGCTTTTGTACCGCTTACGAAAAACGGCACTGGCGCAAAGGCGTAGTGATGATACTGGATGGCGGCCCCTGCTTTTTCAATGTCAAAATAAACCTGGATACCAATACGGTGATGAGCTTTGCGGTGAATGGAAGCTCGTAGTGGCCAGCCCCCTTTTTTAATTCCGTCATTGCGAGGAACGAATTGATGGCTAAGGCGTTACCACATCCAAATGATACTCCTGTATCAGCGGCGGGTTCTCGGGCGTGAGGGTAAAGCTTACGCGAATGTTGGCTTGCTCGCCTTTGATGATGAAATACCCGCGCAGCTGATTCTCTGCCACAATTTCACCTATGCTTACGGTTTTGCCTGCCTTGGCAAATGCATCGGCGGCGGCTATCTTTAATTTATCAGGAAAGTAGTCCAGGAAGAAATTATCGGCAAATATGCCGCTGGCTTTGGCGGTGCTCCAATCGGCAATAACCTTAAGCAGTTCGGCTTTGCGCCGGTTGAGAATTGCCGATGGCGGCAACACGCGCGGCCTGATGCCCGAGAGCATCAAAAGCGTATCCAAAGCGGCGTTGTTGATAGGCGCGGCCCTTGCATACGTTACGTTGCCGAAGGATACGATGCCCACGCCATAATCGGGCATTACATTCCACTGGCTGCCGAAACCGGGTAAGCCGCCGGTATGGCCCACGTAAATGCGGTTATCGCAATCTTTCATCCATCGCAGCCCGTAGGCGTAGGCGGTAACATTTGGGCAGGGCCTGCCGTTTGGGGTTTTGGCATTGGCGGTTAAGTAATTCACATCCCAGGGGTATTGCATCTCGCGCACCGAGCTTCTCTTAACCGGGCCTTTATCCACATCATCCCTTGGTGGCCAGGCATCCAGGTGCAGGGCCATGTATTTGCTGAAATCTTCTATGCTGGTTATCAATCCGCCCATAGCGCCGTAAGCGCCGTCGTGCAGCAGGGGCTGCTCTACCCATTGCCCATCCAGCCAGCGGTAACCGTGGGCCAGTTTATCTTTGGGCACTTTGGTATATTCCCAATACGTATGCAGCATGCCCAGGGGCTTTAAAATATTATTGGTGATGTAAGTTTGATACGTTTGTCCGCTTACTTTTTTGATGATGTAGCCCAGCGTGGCAAAGCCCAGGTTGCTGTATTCGTAACCGAGGCTTGGGTTAGTTGAAAATTGCACCCCTTTTTTATAGATAGCAATCAGTTGCGCATCGCTAACAGCCAGCTGCCTGTCTCCCCAAGGGTTATCTTCGGGGTAACCGGCGGTATGCGTAAGCAGGTTTTTGATGGTGATAGGCGTAGCATCTTTGGTGAGGTACTTCGTGCCCTTCATCTCTGGAATATAGAGGTAGGCGGGGTCATCAAGTTTCAACTTGCCTTCATCCCGAAGCTTTAAGATGGCCATGGCGGTGAGGCTCTTGGTCATGCTGGCAATGCGGAACTCAGATGTAGCATCAACGGGGATTTTATTGGCGATATCGGTATAGCCTATGCCGCCGGTGTGCACTAGCTTGCCATCAACTACAATGCCGTAAGCCGTGCCGGGCCAATGGTTTTTTTCGGCATAGTCTTTATACAGCTGGTCGATAACCGGGAAGGTGGCAGCTATCTTCTTCAGCCGATCCGGATCTGTAAAAGTAGCCGGTTTGTATTGGGCAATGGCGAATGTTGGGAGTAGTAACAGAAGGCAGAAGGATTTGCGCATGGTGGTGTTGGATGATAGCCGAATTTAGGAAAAATTGTCTGTCGAATTACAGGAATTTATGGGATGAGCAGAAAGTTTGCCAAAGCCAAAGGCGGAAATGCCAAATCTGTCCTTATCCAAAAAAACATCATGGGTCAACTCCCAAAAAAATCGTCCCAGTGGCTTTGTATATATTTATAGCTCTGTTCGAAATACTTTTTTATCGTTCGGTTTAAATGGCTTTTCCATGCTATATCTTCACCTTTATAAACGGCCAGCCAGGCCATAGCGTAGGCAATTACTTGCTCGGGGAGATACCCGCTACGTCTCATTTTCCATCCCCGGCGCGAAGCGTACGTCCACTGGTTAAAATGGAAATAAGCATTGCCGGTAAATATGCCAAAGCCAAATACTACTGCGGCAAGTGCTGCCAAAAGCTTATCGTTTTCGGCCATGCGGTGTTCCGACCACAATTTATGCTGAGCCAGGTGCGGGGCCAATACGGCAACCATGCGTTCGGGATCATTCAGGATATCCATATCTATCCACACTTCTTTTTGCCCGTAGCCATTGTCTACATAACCCATAGTAGGGTTTACCCAGGGGCCATGTAATTGAGGCGATGGGGTAGCCACAATTCCTTCAGAAAAAGGTGCCGGCTTATTGCTGTAAAACTTCAGTTCGAGTTCCCAGGCGTCAATGGCCATCAGGTTTATCATTCGCCCAAAAATAAATTCCGCATCTTGTTCTGTCCCCTTGAATTTACGGTCGAAATATTTCTTCTCAGGCGTAATGGTAGGCAGCGACTGCACGTATTCCCCTTCGAGGGTATCGCACAGCAAAACAAGTGCGCGCTCCGTCCACTCTTTATCCGCCGGCGTAACCGGGAGTTCATCTTTATTCTCCCAAAACCGAAAAGACCACGATGAAGAGGGCTGGTTATTTGCGACTTCCGTTTCCTCGTACCAATCTGCATGAGGGCTCACTTCCCCGCAACCACCTTTTCGCCTAAAACACTGCGTTTCTTCGTGTACTTTTCCGCATGCAGGGCATACCCCACGGGTTTCAAAAGTGTTCCAGTGCGTATTGCAAACCGTACAAACCCAACGGCAAGCATCATCTGGCTCCCAATCGCAGTTAGGGCAACTTATACGTATCTCCGGCATCGGTTAAATTTGAAGTAAAATAGCTTTTTTCCGGAAGGAATCAAAAGAATTCAGAAAAGCAAAAAGCCCCGGTCTCTCAACCAGGGCTTTCCAATATATTATCCTGTTCCCCTTTAGGGGGTTAGGGGGCTTACGCTAATTTCGCCAACTCCTCTGCCATGGCAGCGCCAATTTCGGCAGGAGATTCTACTACGCGGATACCGCACTCGCGCATAATGGCCATTTTCGCGGCAGCGGTATCATCGGCACCGCCTACGATTGCGCCTGCGTGACCCATACGGCGACCCGGAGGCGCTGTTTGGCCGGCAATAAAGCCAACCACAGGTTTAGTGCCGTTTTCTTTTATCCAACGGGCTGCGTCGGCTTCCATGCCGCCGCCAATCTCACCAATCATAATGATGCCGTGGGTATCAGGGTCGTTCATCAATAATTCAACAGCTTCTTTGGTTGGGGTACCGATGATAGGGTCACCGCCGATGCCAATGGCCGTGGTGATGCCCAGGCCGGCTTTAACTACCTGGTCTACCGCTTCGTAAGTAAGCGTACCCGATTTAGACACGACGCCGATGTTGCCTTTCTTGAAAATAAAGCCCGGCATAATACCAATCTTGCTTTCGTCGGCAGTGATGATGCCCGGGCAGTTTGGCCCAATAAGGCGAGCATCTTTATCTGATAAATATTCTTTAACCGCTATCATATCCTTGGTGGGGATACCTTCGGTAATACAAACAATAACTTTAATGCCTGCTTCAGCAGCTTCCATAATGGCATCTGCGCCAAAAGCAGGAGGTACAAAAATAATGGATACATCGGCACCGGTAGCAACAACGGCATCTTTCACGGTATTGAACACGGGCCTGTCTAAATGGCTTTGGCCACCTTTGCCGGGGGTAACCCCACCTACCAACTGAGTACCATACGCAATCATTTGTTCTGCGTGGTAACTACCTTCTTTACCGGTAAAACCCTGCACTATAACTTTAGAATCTTTATTTACGAGAACGCTCATCGGCTTTTTGATTTTTGTATGGCAAAGCTAAGTTTATTGGCCTTAAAGTCAAATTAAATTTTAGACTGCTTTTATATTTTACATGAGTGTGAAAGGGCGGCACGCAATACTAACCCGCCAATAAAACAAGCATTAACGAGCGCATAGCTCACATTAAATGACGCACTTCAAACAGGGGAAATTATACGATTAGCCCGGCCTGTTTAAATATGAGGAGAAAAAGAATAAAAATCATGCTTGTTCAGCACGAGCCCGTATCAGGGAAAACTACCTATAACGGATCAGAAAGTTTTAAAAAAGGTACGCTTTGGGTACGTTGCACGCTGGTGCGTGCAGCAAACTTTAGTGGTTTGGCAAATAAATTATGCAGCAACAAAATTAATAAAGGGAGAATAAAGATTACAAGCACACTCACGCACATTATTATATACATAATGTCGGATAGCTGGGGGTGAAAGCCGCGTTTATGGATAAATGTTGTTTTCATATTGTAGGCCGGTATTGGTTTTTGTACCTGACTGGTAACTTAATAACCATCAGTTAAACAAATTGTTTATTTGCGGCTAAATATTTTTTTGTTGTTAAAGTATGTTAAAACGTTTTTTTGTACTGTTACCTGCGCGTTAATTTTATACGCAAATGAAACCATCGTTGTTGTTAGTAACGCTGCTATTTTTATTTAGTTGTGCCGACGCGCAGGTAATTACCGGTAAACTCATAGATAAAGAAACGGGCTTGCCCGTAAAATACACCCAAATCACATCCAAATCCGGCGTAGCTTACACAGATGATGGTGGCGTATTTACGCTAAAAATAAGTAAAAATTTTGATACAATCCGAATAAACACCTTGGTTTATAAATCTTTTAAATTGGCAGCGGCCGACTGGGGAGGCTTTATGCGCATCATCGAACTGGAAATAAGCTACAAGCAATTGGGCGAAGTAACCATTACAGCGAAGAAAAATTATTATAAAGATTCTCTAAGCCTGCGGAAGGAATATGCTAAGGCTTTCAATTTCAAGGGGCCAAAGTTTAACGAGATCTTTCGCAGCCCATCTCAATATGTGCCCTTTGCCGTAGTGAGCATAGATGTTGGTATGTTGTTTAAAGCAATAACAAAAAAACACAGCAGCGATTATAAATTACAGCAGATTTTGCTGCGCGATGAGCGGGAAAACCATGTAAGCGCCCGGTTCAACAAAACATTGCTGGGCGATATCACCAGGTTGGTGGGCGATTCGCTGGAGAATTTCATGAGCAGGTACCGGCCTACTGCGGCCACGCTGGATAAACTAAGCGATTACGATTTAATACAGTATATCAAAAGCAGCATGGAAACATTTAAAGCAAGCGGTGGGAAGAATGCTGAGCTGCCGAAATTGCTGAAGGAGGGGGAATCGTTGGAGTGAGGGGGATTTAATATCGAACACCGAATATCCAATGCTGAATGATGAAGTAAAAATTCCGTCACAATAGTGTGTTTCGGAAGATTACCCGTAAATACCCGTAGAGGATATTCAATAGCACTGGGTAGTTCAATATATCTTATTATGGGAATGTCCTGATGCCGCAGGGTCCTTTTTCAAAGGCACTGCGGAAACTTCCAAACTAAGGCTTAGTTAGCTACTTTGCAGGTTAGGCACGAGTACGCTCGCGCGCTTGCCAACGCTGGATGCGGGCCAGTTAGGGGACCTGAGTGGCTTCAATCGAACCCCTTTTGCCGATTTTGAAGTTTTTTAATAATTTAAACTTATGCAGGCCTGCCTTTTAGTTTGAGCTTCTGATGGTTCACAATCAGTGATAAATTTATATTTGTTTAAGTTTATCACTAATCATAATTAAAATGATAGGAAGAAATATAAGGAAATGGCTTGATGAATTTATTACTGGACAAACGGATATTCAAAAGGTAGCATCCTTCAAGCTGATGAAAATTTCGGAGCATTATTTTGAAGACCATAAAGTTTCTATTGAGGAACGAAAATCTGTTGTAAACGGAATTTCGAATATTACATCTACAGATCCAATTGTGCAAGAATGCATAGCAAGTTTAATAGGGACGCTACAAATTTGGACGATAGAAGTAGAAAATATCCTTAATAGTTTATTGTCCAATAAATCTGAATCTGTATTGATTAACGCCGTTTGGGCAACCGGTAATTTAAAATCAAACGCTAAAACATTAATTCCAAAATTATTAGAACTTCAGAATTACAATAGCCGGGAGGTTCGTTTTAGAGTTGCCTATGCGCTCAAAGAAATTGCTCAAAGTAATGAAGCTGTAAGAATTACTTTATTAAAATTAACTAAAGATCCTGATTGGCTGGTTAGAATGCATGCCTTAGATGCTTTGTCAGTTTGTATTTTGGCGCCAGATATAGAAGTCGAAAACGTGTTAGTTATTTCACTCGATGATAAAGATCAAGCGGTGCAAGCAGGGGCCTGTCGTGCTATTGGTATATTAAATATAACATCAAAAGCAGCGAAAAATAAACTTATTTTAATGGCAGCAGAAATGAGCGATGCATTGTGGGCGTTGAGTAAAAATTGGCCGGAATTGTTCTATAAGCAGCAGTTCCGGATATTACTGGAAGCAAACAGTGGATATCCTTGGGCTTATAAACTCCTTGCCAATATGGAACCTGTTGTAGAGGTTAAGAAAAGTTGGCTCTCAAAATTATTTTCAAGTTAAAAACTTCTTAATTGCCTTTTAATCAAGCAATTTGTGAACTTTTGTGACCGCAGGGTCTCTCGATAGAGGATTCTGCGCCGTAGGACAGGCATTGAATATGCATTAGCGATGGGTGGTTCGATATTCTACGGGGAATGTCCTGGTGCCGCAGGGGCCTTTTCCAAAGAAACCCTGCGGGAACTTCAAAATTAAGGCTTAGTTAGCTACCTTGCAGGTGAGGCACGAGTACACTTCCGCACTTGCCCTACGCTGCATCGCGCCAGATGGGGGGAATCGTTGGAGTGAAGATTTCTAAAAGTAGTGTATAGCGTTACCTTTAGACAGAATAAGCCCTCATTGACTATTAATAAATTCGACCCATTCTTCAATTAAACTCTTTAACTCTATTAATGAAAGTTGAATTTGTTGACTAATGATAGCATTAGGTGGAATAATTTGAACGCCGTCACTCAGTATTACACCATCCGCGGTATAGTATTCTTCAAATGGAAGATTGTTTAACGCATGTTCAATCTCCTCCAGCAATTGTGGTCCTTCGCGTTCTCCCAGTGAATTCAACAATCCAGACAACACTAAGGCCTCAGTTGTTTTCACCGCTCTTGTGCATACAAAGGAGTCTGAAAATCCAGAGGTTGTAATTTTCGAAAAAGTTAGATTGTATTGTTGCCTTTTGCTCATGGTTAAAATTTACCCTATGGTCGCAGTTATCATCGTTCCCGCGATTGCCAATCAAAAACTCCCCCTTCAGGGAGTTGTGGGGCCACCGCCATAGCACCTGCGCGGTTGCCCATTTCCGTCATTGCACGGCATTTTGATAGAGAGCCATTAAAGGAAAATAGCAAACTCAACAATAGTAATAACAATCACTGCTCCCCAGGTTATCAAGAAAAACTTACCTGCTTTCTTTAACTTCGGCTTATCCTGTTTGGTAACGCCCGGGATGAAGTTTGCCACTGTTAATCCCATACCTCCAAGTAAAATAATAGCCTTTAAGATGGTTAGTGCAATATACATCGGTTTGATTCGGAATGTCGCCCCTGAAACCCTAAAAATAGGTTTAAATAACCGACTTAATAAATTTCGCCGGCACGCCGCCCACTATGGCATTGTCTGGCACATCTTTAGATACCACCGCGCCGGCAGCTACGATAGCGTTCACCCCAACGGTAACTCCCGGAAGTATGGTAGCATTTGCGCCTATCCACGCATTTTGTTTAATAACAATCGGTTTGGTAATTAAGGCCCGCCTGTCAATCGGGTCGGCCGGGTGGTTTTCGGTAATCAGGTTTACCCTTGGGCCAATAAGTACATCATCTTCTATAGTTATTCCGCCCATATCCAAAAATGAACATGCGTGGTTAATGAAAACGCGCTTTCCAATATTGATAAACTTGCCAAAGTTGGTGTAAAATGGCGCGAACACCGTTGTGGAGGCATCAATTTCGTATCCGATTATTTCGGACAGGATATCGCGTATCTGCTGAATATTATCAGCAGCGTTAAGTTGAGCCGAAAGACGTATAGTGCGGGTAACAACGTCATCGACCTTCGAAAATTCAGGGTCGCTTAACCTGACAAGTTCACCCGATTTTAGTCTGTCGAAAATATCTAATTGATCCATTTCTTATTTTGATTTTTTAGCATTCAGATTTCCCCAAAATCAAAACTCCCCTTGCGCCACCGCTAAAACTAAGTCTGCACGCGGTCAGGGGGCCGGGGGGATTGCCCTAAACTCCCCCTCGCTCTTGGCCACAACTATAGTAGCCACCCCGTTGCCGATAACGTTGGTAATAGCTCGTGCTTCAGACATAAACCGATCTACGCCCAGCAAAATGGCTACGCCTTCTACCGGGATAATTTTGGTAGCGGCCAGCGTTGAGGTAAGCACAATAAACCCGCTGCCGGTTACGCCCGCTGCGCCTTTGGAGGTAATCATGAGTATGCCGATGATGCCCAACTGTTCCTCTATCGAAAGATGCCTGTTGAACACCTGCGCCAAAAATATAACCGACATAGATAAATATATGGTGGTACCATCCAGGTTAAAGGAATACCCTGCCGGGATAACCAGGCCCACTACCGATTTGGAACAGCCGAACTTCTCCAGCTTTTCCATCATCCCCGGCAGGGCCGATTCAGATGAAGAGGTGCCCAATACGATAAGTATCTCTTCTTTGATGTGCTTGAGGTATTGCCACAGGCTGAATTTGAACAGGTAGGCAATAAGGTTCAGCACCACGAAGATGAACAGTGCCATGGTAATATATACCGAAGCCATCAGCAAGCCAAGGGGCTGCAAGGCTTTTATGCCATAGGTGCTGATGGTATAAGCCATACCGCCGAAGGCACCCACAGGTGCTACCCGCATCACTATTTTCATGATGTTGAAGAACACCCTGGATAGTTTCTCGAAAGTTGCGATGACCGATTGCCCCGCTGCACCAAGCCTGCTCAGCCCAAAGCCGAACAAAATGGCAAAAAAGAGTATCTGCAAAATCTCTCCCTTGGCAAACGACTCGAAAATGTTGCCGGGCACAATGTGCGCCAAAAAATCCATTATATTCATCTGCGAACCGGCCTTTTGGTAATCGGCCAGTTTAGCGGCGTCAACCGGTGCGTGGGTATTGATGAAGCCTTCGCCTGGTTTTACCAGGTTGGCTACGGTAACGCCAATTATCAGGGCCAGGGTGGTCACTATCTCAAAATAGAGCAGGGCTTTGCCGCCTACTCGGCCCACCTTTTTCATGTCGCTCATGCCGGCTATGCCCAATACGATGGTAAAAAAAATGATGGGGGCGATAAGCATGGTAATCAGGCTGATAAAGGTTTTGCTGATCACCTGCGCCGTTGGCGCAAAACCTTTAAAATATATACCCACCACCACGCCTAATAGTATGGCAAATAACACCTGGAAAGTAAGGTTGCTGAGGATGCGTTTCATCAAAACAATGATACGATTTATTTTGCTCAGTGGTTAATGGAGAATGGTGAGTGGTTAAGTAGTTAGTCTTTAAATGGGGCGGTGAAACAGGCGGTAAAAGCATGGTTTGGCATTGGTCAAACCAGTGTAAACATCGCCTGGCAAAACATTCAATGCGGGCAGATTGTCGTATATTTATATAGAAAGAAGAGGAGTCCGAAAGTCAGATGACCGAAAGTCCGTAGATAAAATCGTTTCAAATTAATCTGTGTAATCGGTGAAATCGATCCTCTTAATCAGTGAAATCAAAAAATATAATGGAATACAATCAGTTAACACCCGAAGAAGAATACGTAATACTACACAAAGGCACCGAGCGCTCATTTACCGGCGCTTTATTGAACAACAAGGCCGAAGGCTTATACTTATGCAAACGCTGCGATACGCCGCTATACACATCCGAAACTAAATTCGAATCGCATTGCGGATGGCCAAGTTTCGACGAAGAGATACCCGGTGCCGTACGCCATGAAACAGATGCCGACGGCCGACGCACCGAAATTTTGTGCGCCAACTGCGGCGCGCACCTGGGTCACGTTTTTAAGGGGGAGTATTTAACGCCAAAAAACACCCGCCACTGCGTAAATTCCCTCTCGCTGAAATTCGTATCAGCCGACGAGGTGAGCCCCCCAGCCCCCTGAAGGGGGAGCCTCTGATTGGGTGGCGAATTTTTCAGGAAATCCCGCCCAAAAAAAAGCGGGATTTTTTGTTTTCCACAATTTGCAGTGTGGACAGGAGGGGGCAAAATACCGTATTTCTACCTGGTTCATAAAGCCCTTAATTTGGCGTGGTTGGCACTTTTTCGAACCCCGGAATTGTCTGTTTAAGGTAAACTAAAAGTGAAGTTAATGTTATGGCGGCGTTATCGAATTTTCTACTAAAAGGGTTTAGATAGCTTTAGTAATGCATTGGTCTTTAGTGGGTTGAATTTTTCGCCGATTAGTCAGATATAGCCCAAACTATTTTTTATTGTTTATAACTTATAGGGGGTGTTAAAAACTTACGCTAACATACAATGGAGCCATGACCTATCTTTGAAGCATAAGTTCTATCAACGCTATCCGTTTGCCGTATCTACCTGCGGTAAAATTGGGGAAAACCATGGTAAACACATGGGCTATATGTATTAAAATATAAAGTTTAATAGCAGATAAGTGGGGGTGTTTGGGGCGAGAAAATAAGAGCGGCACTTTTGCCAATTTAAAACTCGCAGGGCATAGCTGTCTCCAAATGCGCCGTACGCATAATAGCTCCGAATGCAAAAGATAGAACCGGGAAAATATAAAAACAAAAGATACAAAATACGCGATGCCAGAGGAAACCGAATTATTGCTGAGAGAGAACAAAGACCGCTTTGTAATCCTCCCCATCAAGTATCCCGCCATATGGGAAATGTATAAAAAAGCTGAGGCCAGCTTCTGGACGGCAGAAGAGATAGACCTGAGCGACGATATGAAACACTGGGAGAATTTAAACCCCGGCGAGAAACATTTCATATCGCACATTCTGGCGTTTTTTGCCGCCAGCGATGGTATAGTGAACGAGAATTTGGCCATCAATTTCATGAGCGAGGTGCAATTGCCGGAGGCACGCTGTTTCTACGGTTTCCAGATTATGATGGAGAATATCCACTCGGAAACCTATGCCTTGCTGATTGATACTTATATAAAAGACCCGGCCGAAAAAGACCGCCTTTTCCACGCGATAGATACCATTCCCTGCGTAACTAAAAAGGCAGAATGGGCACTGCGCTGGATAAACAACGGCAGCTTTGCAGAACGTTYGGTAGCGTTTGCTGCTGTTGAAGGGATCTTCTTCTCGGGTAGTTTCTGCTCTATCTTCTGGCTGAAGAAACGCGGTTTGATGCCGGGATTAACCTTCAGTAATGAATTGATCTCTCGCGATGAAGGCTCGCATTGCGAATTTGCCTGCCTGCTTTATAAAATGCTGGAGAACAAACTAAGCACCGAGGCTGCAACCAAAATTATTACCGATGCGGTAGAAATAGAGAAAGAATTTGTAAGCGATGCGCTGCCGGTGAGCCTGATTGGCATGAACGCCAAAATGATGAGCCAGTACATTGAGTTTGTTGCCGATAGGTGGCTGGATGAATTAGGCTACCCTAAGGTGTACGGCGTATCGTGTCCGTTCGATTTTATGGAGATGATAAGCCTGCAGGGTAAAACCAACTTCTTTGAAAAAAGGGTGGGCGATTACCAAAAAAGCGGCGTATTGAACGGCACGCAGGAAAACAAATCGTTCTCGCTGGACGAGGATTTTTAAGAAGCCTCACCCACCCCTCTCCAAAGGAGAGGGCTTTGGAAATGATGCTTTATTAATAACAACAAGACCCTTAATTAAATTATATATTATACTGTTGGTTTAAAGTCCCCACTACTTGACACTAACTATTTAAAACAACCAATATGTACGTATTAAAACGAGACGGCCGAAGAGAGACAGTGAAATTCGACAAAATTACAGCGCGGATAGAAAAACTGTGTTATGGGTTTAACCTGGTAGACCCGATTGATGTTGCTAAAAAAGTAATTGAGGGTTTGTTTGATGGCGTTACCACGTCAGAACTGGATAACCTTGCTGCCGAAACAGCAGCATCGTTAACCACCAAGCACCCCGATTATGCTTTGCTGGCTTCGCGTATAGCGGTGAGCAACCTGCACAAAAACACCACGAAGTCGTTCTCCGAAACCATGAAACGTATGTACGAATACGTTGACAAGAAAACCGGCAAAAACGCCGCTTTACTGGCCGACGATGTGTACCAGATTATACGTGATAATGCGGAAATACTGGATAGCAGCATTATTTACGACCGCGATTTCGGTTTCGATTACTTCGGCTTTAAAACCCTGGAAAAATCGTACCTGCTAAAAATAGACGGCAAGATAGCCGAGCGCCCACAGCATTTGTTTATGCGTGTATCGGTTGGTATCCACAAAGAGGATATCGATAGCGCTATCAAAACCTACAACCTGATGAGCGAGCGCTGGTTTACCCATGCTACGCCAACTTTGTTTAATGCAGGTACACCAAAACCTCAAATGTCGTCGTGCTTTTTGTTAACCATGAAAGATGACAGCATCGACGGTATATACGATACACTGAAACAAACCGCCAAAATCTCGCAGAGCGCAGGTGGTATCGGTTTAAGCATCCACAACGTAAGGGCTACAGGTTCGTACATCAGCGGTACAAACGGTACCAGCAACGGTATCATACCAATGCTGAAGGTATTTAACGATACCGCCCGTTATGTAGACCAGGGCGGTGGCAAACGTAAAGGCGCTTTCGCTATCTACTTAGAGCCATGGCATGCAGATATCTTCGAATTTTTGGATTTGCGTAAAAACCACGGTAAAGAAGAAATGCGCGCCCGCGATTTGTTCTACGCCCTATGGGTAAGCGATTTGTTTATGAAACGCGTAGAAGCTAACGAAGACTGGAGCCTTTTCTGCCCGCACGAAGCACCAGGCCTGGCCGATTGCCACAGCGAAGCATTTGAAGAACTGTACACCCGTTACGAGCGCGAAGGCCGTGCCCGCAAAACCATCAAGGCACAGGAACTTTGGTTTGCCGTGTTAGATAGCCAGGTAGAAACCGGCACACCATACTTGTTGTATAAGGATGCTGCCAACGCAAAAAGCAACCAGCAAAACCTGGGTACCATCAAAAGCTCTAACCTTTGCACCGAGATAATCGAGTACACTTCTGATAAAGAAGTTGCGGTTTGTAACCTGGCATCTTTAGCATTGCCACGCTACGTGATCAACGGCGAGTTCGACCATAATAAATTGTACGAGGTAACTTACCAGGCTACTTTAAACCTGAATAAGATTATCGATAACAACTACTATCCGGTTGAAGAAGCACGTTATAGCAACCTGCGCCACCGCCCTATCGGCTTAGGCGTACAGGGTTTGGCTGATGCCTTTATCCTGCTGCGTTTACCTTTCGAAAGCGAAGAAGCAAAACAACTGAACAAAGAGATATTCGAAACCATCTACTTTGCAGCCATGACAGCTTCTAAGGATCTGGCGATAAAAGACGGCCACTACGAAACCTTTAAAGGTTCGCCGCTGTCGCAGGGCAAGTTCCAGTTCGACCTTTGGAACGAGAAACCTGCAAGCAGCCGTTGGGATTGGGATAACCTGCGCCTTGATGTAATGAACCATGGCGTGCGCAACTCGCTGCTGGTAGCGCCAATGCCAACCGCATCAACCTCGCAGATATTGGGTAACAACGAGTGCTTTGAGCCATACACCTCAAACATTTACACCCGCCGTGTATTAAGCGGAGAGTTTGTTATCGTAAACAAACACCTACTGCGCGATCTGGTAAACCTTGGCTTGTGGAACAACGGTATCAAAGACAAAATCATTACCGCGAACGGTTCTATCCAAAATATCGCAGAAATACCTGCCGATATCAAAGAACTGTATAAAACCGTTTGGGAAATTAAGATGCGTAACATCATTGATATGGCTGCCGATAGGGGCGCATACATTTGCCAGTCGCAGTCGCTTAACCTGTTCATCAACTCGCCAAATGCAAGCAAGCTTACTTCGATGCACTTCTACGCATGGAAGAAGGGCCTTAAAACAGGTATGTACTACCTGCGCACACAGGCAGCATCGCAAGCGGTTAAATTTACCGTAGAGAACCAGGGTGGCAAAAACATGGATGCCGTTATACCCGAAGTGGTTGCAGATAGCACTGCCGAGGATGTACCGGCAGGCCCATCATGCTCGATGGAAGAAGGCTGCGTAACTTGCTCAGCATAACAACGTAGAGACGCCAAATATTGCGCCTCTGACCAGATTTGCTCTAAATAACAAAGGCCGGGGAACTGAAAAGTTTCCCGGCCTTTTTGCTATCTGCAAGTCTGCTCTGTCTGCCGATGATAGCCGCGTCGCCCCGGCTCTCTGGCCAACGCAACTCTCCGCAACAAGGAGTTGTTTAGCTTTCCACACCGCCCTGCTTATAGGAAGATTGCTTCGTCCCTTATAATGACGTTACGATTAGGCAATCTCGTTTATCTATTCTAACCTGGTTAATCCCGAAAATCCGCTTAATCCTAATTACGCATCTATCGCATCATATACGATAACCTTCTCCCAAAGGTGGCTGTGCGTTTTGATGAATTCCTGGTGTATAGGGTGGCTTTGGTAAGCGGCCTGCGCTTCCAAATTGGCAAAGAACATTACTTCTGATACTGCCCAGCTGTTATCCACCACTTCGCGTTTCTCTGTGCTGGCTACTACGCCTACGTGCAGCTCTTTGATATGCTCTATCTTGCCAAGCGATTTTACGCCGGCTACCAGCATATCGCGATCTTCCTTAGAACCGGGGTTCTTCAACCAAAAAAGTGCATGGTGCACTACGTGATACTTGTTTGTCATAATTGTTAAGGGTAATGCCTGTGCAACGGCCACGCCTGCGGCCATAGTTGCTGCGGTTGCTATAAATTTCCTGCGGTTAGTTTTCACGAGGGCTTAAATTAATCTTCTTTTCTCATATATACAAAAGCCACCAACCGGTCCAACTGGTTGAACGGGGCCAGGTTATACTCGCAAGCTTCTTCCACGCTCTCTACGTCATGATGCACGTCTGCATAAATCTCGGCACCAATGATACTTAAGTTCTCATAATCATCTTCGGTCGGCGGCCTGTCCAGATAACATTTTACATACAATTTGCCCACAGCTATACCAACCGCAATGGCCCTTATCTCAGGGTATATTGCGCCCAACAACGCTCTTTGAGCAGATAATAACAGTAAAGGGTTATGTTCAAACTTGACTGCCATCTCAACACTTCGGCTGCTCGCACTTTTCATCCACAAACTCCGGTTCGAAGGTACTATGGCTAATGGATAGGTGCTCCAACCGGTGGCGCAGGTCGTGCTTGATGTTATCGAAGTTGCTCATGTCTTCGGGCTTTACCACCAGATGGGCAGTTAGGGCATTCTCGGTAGTGCTGAGGGCCCATACGTGCATGTGGTGAACATCTACCACCCCTTTGGCTTTCTTTAGTTCTGCTTTGATTTTAGACAGGTCCATCTCCTTGGGTACCCCGTCCATTTCCAGCCGTAGGCTATCCTTCAACAGACTCCAGGTGCCCGTTAGTATCACAATGGCTATGATGATGCTGACCGCACTATCTACCCAATACCAATGGCTAAAGTAGATGATAACGCCTGATATGACTACGCCCATCGATACGATGGCATCAACCGCCATATGGATATAGGCACCCTTTATGTTTAGGTCGGTGTCTTTATCTTTCACAAAAAGCCAGGCTGTAAAGCCATTTATGGCAATACCCGAAAATGCTACCCAGGCTATAGTAGTACCTGTAACATTCTCCGGGTGCAATAGTCGCAGCACCGCTTCGTACACAATAAAACCGACCGCTACAACCAATATTACCGCGTTGAAAAAAGAAACGATTATGGTAGAGCGTTTATAGCCATAAGTGTATTTACTGTTAGATTTTGCCTTGCTCATTTTAAAAGCCAGCAAAGCCAGCGCAAGGGAGGCAACATCGCTAAGGTTGTGGCCGGCATCGGTAAGGAGGGATAACGAACCGCTGATGAGGCCGGCAATTACCTCTACAATTACAAACCCAGAGTTCAATACAATCCCCCAGATGAAAGCCGTATTTAGCTTATCCAGCTTAGGGGCATGGTCGTGATGATGATGGCCGGAGTGATCGTGACTGTGCATGTTTCAGATGTGCAAATTTCAAATGTGCAGATTTCAGACTCGCACATGTGCAGATTACAAATGTGCGAATAAATAGGAAGATGTGTAGACGAAAAAGCAAATGTGCAGATTTCAAATGTGGAGATTTCAAATTATTAAGAAAGATTAGTAAAGCAGCCGGCATCTGCGCATCTGAAATCTATAACCTGCACATCTGTGACCCGCACATCTGCAGTTCCATTTGCACATCTGAAATCTGCACATCTGCACATCCTCTCACTGGTGATGATACGGCTCGCCCTTTATAATGGTGAAAGCACGGTAAAGCTGCTCAACAAAAAACAGGCGCACCATTTGATGCGAGAACGTCATACGGCTGAGGGATATTTTATCGTTGGCGCGCTGATAAACCGATTGGTCGAACCCGTAGGGGCCGCCCACCACAAATACCAGGCTGGCTACCGAACTAATAGCGCGCTTATTCAGGTAATTGGCAAACTGTACAGAGGTGTGCTCCTGCCCCGCTTCATCCAGCAGTATCAGGTAATCCTGTGTAGTAACTTTTTTGAGGATAAGCTCGGCTTCCTTCGTTTTTTGCTGCTCCTCGGTGAGGGCCTTGGTGTTTTTCAGCTCGGCAATCTCTACCAGTTCCAGTTTGGTATAATGCTTAAGGCGTTTTACGTACTTTTCTATGCCGTCCTTCAGGTAAGCATCCTCAGTTTTGCCAACGGTTATAAAAGCTATCTTCATTACAAGGCGGTAAATGTTGCGTAATTATCGTAAAATTGAAAACTTGCAAAACTACTTAAATAAGGTTTGGCAACAGCTAATGGATCAGGATATTTTAAACGATTATATACAGGCGGCACAGGCCGCACAACAACAAGCCGATGCTTTCGGCAAAAAGGCCAACGCATACTCGCTTTACCGGTTGCTGGTTTTCGCATTGTTCATAGGCGCTGTGGTTGTAACCGTAAGCCAGGATAACATCCTGATACTGGTGGCAGCGGTATTGGTGCTGGGTTTTGTATTCGCCAGGCTGGTAAACAAACAAGGCGAATTCGAAACCGCTAAAAACTTCTACCTCGACCTTAAAAAGGTGAACGAGAACGAAGCCGCCAGTATATCCGCAAATGGCAATATCTACCACGATGGCAGCTGGTTTGCCAACGATAAACATCAGTACACTGCAGATCTGGACATCTTTGGCAAAGCATCTTTGTTCCAGTTGATCAACCGCTCGGCAACCCTGGGCGGCAACCTCAAGCTGGCCGACTGGTTGTGGGCCCCGGCAAAAAAGGACGTGATATTATCCCGGCAGGACGCAGTGAAAGAACTTGCCGCGAAAACCGAATGGAAGCTTACCTTTCAGGCCAACCTGCTGTTTTCGCTCAAACAACACCGCGACCAGGTAAAGAACCTGATAGCTTACCTGAAAACGCCCGTAGAGCTCGATAATGAACAGTTCCTGCGCATTTATAGTCAGGCCGCGCCCTGGGTGCTCCTAGCCATGCTTATAGCGGGCTATTTTTATGCGCCTGTTTGGTATGTGGTAGTGCCTGTTATGTGGTTCAACTACCGGCAGGCCTCCACCCGTGAAAAAATTGTAAAGAAAACCGACCTGATAGCCGGCAGGATAGATACCGCGCTGAAGCACTTCGTGCTGGGGTTCCAAAACATTGAGCAGGCCGAGTGGACCAGCCCCTACACGCAAAGCATCAGCCAAAAACTAAAAGATGGCAAGGGGCAGCTGGTTTCTGCGCAAATTAAGCAACTGCAATTGCTCATCAATAAGCTCAACTACCGCCTCAATATGATATTGATGGTGCTGTTGAACGCTATTTTTATTTGGGATATACGCCAGTTGATGGCGATAGAAGCCTGGAAAAAGGCCAATCACGAGACCTTCGAAACCGCATTCGATGTTATCGCCGAATTCGAGGCCCTCATCAGCCTTGCTGTACCCGCCATTAATTACCCGGATTGGACCTACCCGCTTATTGCCAATACGGAGGGATATACCCTTACTGCCAAAAACATCGCCCATCCCCTTATCCGCGGCAAACGGGTTGATAACGACTATGAATTGAATAATGCTTTCAGCATTGATATCATTACGGGCAGCAATATGGCCGGCAAAAGCACATTCCTCCGCACTATGGGCATCAACGCCGTTTTGGCACTGGCAGGTGCTCCGGTGTGCGCCGCGGCGATGGAGTTATCCGTCATATCCATAGTGAGCTATATGCGCATCAAAGATAACCTGAACGAAAGCACCTCTACTTTTAAAGCAGAGCTGGACCGCCTGCAGATGCTATTGGCGGCGGTAGAGAACCAGTCCCGCGTTTTCTTTTTGATAGACGAGATGCTGCGCGGAACCAATTCGGTCGACAAATACCTGGGCAGCAAAGCCGTGATAGAGCGGCTCATCAGCAAAAAGGGCGTAGGCATGGTAGCCACGCACGATCTGCAGATAGCCCGCCTGGAGGATAAATACCCCGGCTATGTACGCAACTATTACTTTGATATACAGGTGATTGATGGCGAGATGCTGTTCGATTACAAGATAAAGCACGGCGAGTGCAAAACCTTTAACGCATCGCTACTGCTGAAGCAGATAGGGATAAATGTAGAAGAATAGTGTTCACGGTGTGGCGCGTGAACACCGTGAACACTTGCAATTAATTAGTAATCAGCCACTTGGTAAATTGTGGATGGTGTCAAAATGCTGTCACCACTGTTTTGCTTGCAATTTGCTTTATTTTCCCGGCTCCGGTAAAAAAAAAGCGAGCCTCCCTGATTAACGGAAGGCTCGCTTTTTTATTCTTTTTTCTTGATTCCTGACTCTTAAAGTCTTGATTCTAAAAACTATCGGCCGCCTGCCGGTGCGCCACCGCCCACGCCCTGGTCACCTTGTTTCATATCGTCGTTATTTACGCCCGATTTTTTAGGCTGGCTAAAGCTTAGCTTACCGAAGCTGTAGCTAAACGTAATGCCATAAGAACGGAAAGGCAACGCAAAGCTGCTGGTTTGCCTGAAGCCCGGGCTGTTAGTGCTCGATTTGAAGTACTTATACTCCGAGAATGGGTTGATGATATTTAAGCCAAGCGAGGCTTTCTTTTGCATAAACTGCCTGCGCACGCCAAAACCTAAGATGCTGAACGCCGGCTGCGAGCCCTGTATGGTACGGCGCGATGAACTGCCGAACGCAAACGCCTCTGCAATAAAGTTTTTGGGCAGCGTTGCCGTTGCACGCAGGAAACCATTGAACATCATGTAGGTGCCGTTTGCCGTTTGCTGGCTTGCGAACCTGCCGGTAGGATCGGGCTTGTAAGTAAAGCCGTTGAGGCTACCGATAATGGTTAGCTCTTTGAAAGGGTTTATGGTACCGAAGAAGCTACCACCAAACGAATTATTGTTACCCACGTTTTGGAACGTAGTTCTGGTACCCGGCTGTGATATTTGTGATCCGGTTGCCGGGTCGGTACTATTGATGATTATCGGGTCAGCAATACCTTCTATTAGCCCCGAAGTGCGTTTATAGTAAACCGATAAGTTTACGATAGAGGTTTTGATAAAGCTATTGAGCCCAAGCTCGATAGTTTGCGATACCTCGGGGTTAAGGGTTGGGTTACCCTTTGTATAGTTTTGGGGATTGCTTTGGTTCTCAAATGGATTCAGGAATTGCAGGCTCGGGCGGGTTATCCGCTTAGAATAACCCAGTTTTAACGTGTTTGAAGCAGTGATCTTCTTTTGGATAGTAAGACTTGGTACCCAGGTGTTGTAGTTTTGATCGAAAGGCGAAAGCGATTGCGTGGTACTTATAGGCTCGCCCGCAATATCGGTATTTTCCACCCTTAAACCAGCCAATACACTCCATTGCTTAGGCAAAGTTACGGTAAGTACCGAATAACCGGCCACTACAGTTTGATTATAATTATATTGATTAGAAAGTAGGGTACTATAAACCAAATCGTTATTCACGTAGTTATAATAATCGCTTACGCTCTTCAGCCTCCTGAAAATAGTTTTACCGCCGGCTTCCAGTTTAAATACCTTATCTATCGGCAGGGTGTAATCTATCTGTAAAGTGTACTCGTTGTTTTTACCGTCGATATTGTTTTTAACGCCTTGGAACACGGCGCTGTATTGGTTGTCATAAGCCTGCAAACCTGTACTATGGCTCCATTGCGTAGAGAAATCTATCTCGTGGCCTTCTTTTTTAAATTTATGCGTATAATCTATATTCCAGTCGAAACCATCTATCCTATTATTAGTGTTGGTGATGCTGGTGTATGGTGAGGCAGACGCAGTGTTAGAAAAACCCTCGGTACCAAAGGTTATCTGGTTGAATTTAAAGGTAGTATTAAGGCTGTTAAAACCATTGAACTGATACCCCGCACCTACCGAACCGATAAGCGCATGCCGCTTTAGCTTGCTCTCGCCGTTGGTAATGATAGATGCCGTAGTACCGTTATTGGTAAAATACTGCTCGAAATTGGTTAACGAAGTTTGCGGCCATGAAGCGTTGCCGCCTAAGTTGGCATTAAGGTTGAACCTGTTTTTGTTGTAATTGATGTTGCCGTTGCCGTTATTCTGGCGAGTACCCACGCCACCGCTGATGCCGCCGCTTAAGCCCGACACATTTTTTTGCTTGGTAATGATGTTGATGATACCAGCCGAGCCTTCCGCGTCGTATTTTGCCGATGGCGAAGTAATTACCTCGATTGATTTAATCTGATCCGCGGGGATAGATTTTAACACGTCGGCCAAACTTGCCGATGTTGCGCCCGATGGCTTGCCGTTGATCAGCACGCGCACGTTTTGGTCGCCACGTACCGATACGTTACCGTTGATATCTACCGATACCATCGGCACTTTCGATAACAGGTCGGTAGCTGTACCGCCCGCTGCAGTAAGGTCTTTCTCGGCATTGTAAACAATCTTGTCTATCTTGTTTTCGATGATAGATTGCTGGCCAACCACCTGCACCTCTTTCAAAGCACGTGCATTCGGCGGCAATATAACGCTGCCAAGGTTCGCGTCTGGTTTGCCTGCGGTGGTGGTAACCGGATCGATGGTTTTGGTTTGATAACCCAGGAAAGATATAGTAATCTTGTAACTGCCCGATTTGATGTTATCGAGCTTAAAGTTGCCCTTTTCGTCGGTAAGTACGCCGTTGATAGGCACCTTGCCCCCGCTTTTGAATAAGCTTATAGTTGCATAGTCCACCGGTTTTTTGGTAACCGAATCCACGATAGTACCGGATATCTTCCCTATTACAGATGAGCCGCCGCCACCGCCAACGCCAAACTGGGCTTTAGCTGTAAAGGATGCACAAAAGATTATTAAAAGTAAAATTATTCGTCTCATAAATGTTCAATTTGGTAATTGGAGGCGAAAGTGGGTAAAATGTTACAAGCAATTCTCCCTTTTTTGTAAAATATTAACAACTGTAATGTATATGTTACACTAAGCTCATTATCAGCTACAAGCTATCCGTTTAGATCGTTTTACGAAGGGTTGTTCCACCCATTATAGGGCACGTATGCAAATATGATGCTCACCAGAATCCCACAACGAAAAACGGGTATATTTCCGGCCAAACATATTTGAGTTTTGTTGACAGAAGCGGTGAGTCAACACGTTATTGGATAAAAATTCGCTCCCCATTATGCCGCTACCCCATGCTGTACCACCCGCATAGCCTGCCTCACCCGGCGCCTATAGTAGATTTTATACTGAAGGCAACGGGGTATGATGTGCATTGAGTAGAAAAATCCATTGTTAAAATCATATCAGCCATTGGTAAATTCATACCAATGGTTTTGTACGTTAGGGCCGTTTGCAATTGGCTATTATCGCATATTCCCGCTTGATGTGAACCGTTTTTATTGTAATTTAGCCATCCTTGCCGCTTAAACTCTAAATCGTTCATCCGGCTCGAATTATAAACTATACTATGGGGTACTTAAGTTGCGATACTTAGCACGTACTTATCAAAATGAGGACTTTTTTATCGGGATTAGTTGCGGTTATTTTCTTGAATATCTTGTTTGTATTGCCTGTTTATGCGCAATCGTACGGGCTTGCATTCAATAGCCACGAAGTTGTGCAGGATAAACGCACCACCCTCGACCTAAGCCTCGACAACGTTTCGCAAAAAGACAAGCTCGAAGTATCGTTCGACCTTTCTTTCATCCCCAACCGCGCCATTTATTTCGGCTACATCATGCGCCTGGTGGGCGATGACAAGCAAAATATCGACCTGGTTTACGATAACCAGGCCAACACCCGCCATTTCAAGATCATCGTGGGCGAGCGCCTCTCCAAAGTGTCCTTCAACCTTGATGAGAAGCTGCTGTTTGGCCAATGGAACAAACTACGCCTCCTTATCGATTATAAAAACGATAAGATAACCGTTATTGCCGGCAAAGAAAGCTATACCGAGGCGGGCGTGCACCTGCAGCGCGCCAAAAGCTACAAGCTGCTGTTCGGCGCCAACGCTTACCACCAATACCAAACCACCGACCTGCCGCCCCTAAAACTACGCGACGTAAGCGTTCTGCAGGATGGCAAAGCCATTGCAAACTGGCCGCTGAACGAGTGGCAAGGCAACGTAGCCAACGAAACCATCAACCAAAATAACGGCACGGTAACCAACCCGCTTTGGGTAAAAGCGCGCCACCGCAATTGGTCGCTGCAGAAAGAAATAACCATGCCCGGCGATGCTACCGTAGCCTTCGATGCCGCAAACGAAGAAGTGTACATCATTACGCCCGATTCGTTGGTTACCTACTCGGTAAACAAGGTGCCACAGGTAAAAACCATCGCCTATGCATCGGGCAAGCAACGGCTGGTGCCGGGTGCACAAGCCATATTCGTAAACGGCAAAATATACTACCTGTATGTAGACCAGATGAATATGGGCACTTACGACCCTTCAACCAATCGCTGGGATAAGGGTTTCACCAACATTGCTACCAACAACGGGCATCTCAACAAGTTCTACAACAAGGCCGGTAACAGCATTTATACCATAGGTGGCTACGGGCAGTTAGTTTATAAGGATAGTGTAAAACGTTACGATTTTGCAAGCAACAGCTGGCAGATTATAAAAACCAGGGGCGATGTATTCACCCCGCGCTACCTGGCCGGGCTTGGAGCCAATGCTGCCGGCGATACAGCATACGTTATAGGCGGTTATGGCAGCGCATCGGGCCAGCAGATTGTAAACCCGCGCAACATTTATGATATGATGCGTTACACGGTTAAGGATCAAAGCTTTAAAAAGCTGTTCACCATCGCCGTAAAAAAAGAAGATTTCGCCTTTGCGAACTCGCTGGTCATCAATACTACGAACAAATCCTTCTACGGGCTCATATTCCCTCAGCATAAGTTCAACTCCAGCCTGCAACTGATAAGCGGCTCGTTGGATAAACCCGATTATACCCTGGTGGGCGATACCATCCCCTACCAGTTCCATGATATCCATTCCTTTGCCGATATCAGCTATTTCCCGCAGAGCGGCCAGTTTATGGCTGCTACCCTGTTTAAGGAAAACGACCAAACGCGCATCAAGCTATACTCGCTGCTTAGCCCGCCCGAGCCGCTCATGGCCGACCAGGCAGTAGAAAAGCACACCAGCCGTTGGATCTGGATAGCTGTCGCAGGCTTCCTGGTTGTCGCTACAGGTATTGCATACCAGCGAAGGAAACGTGCCATATTATCTTTGGACGTATTAAAACCAGCGGAAGAAACCATGCTGGTGCCTGCGCCCCAACCCGCAGCAAACATAACCATGGCTGATGGCGCGGAAGAGGAGAACGTACGCATAGCCAACAACAAAAATGCCATATTCTTATTCGGCGACCTGCAATTGTTTACGCCGGATGGCAACGAGATTACCAAGTACTTTACACCATTGTTAAAGGAGCTGTTTTTGGTGATTATGCTCTACTCCATCAAGCTGCACCGTGGGGTAAGTTCCGAAAAACTGAACGAGATACTATGGTTCGATAAATCGGAGAAAAGCGCGCGCAACAACCGTTCGGTAAACATTGCGAAGCTAAAATCGCTGTTGGAGCAGATGGGCAGCTGCCACTTGTCGAAAGATACCGGCTACTGGAAGATAGAGATCGATTACGCGGCCATCTTGGTAGATTATCACAACTACCTCAACATCGTATCTAATAAAAACAAGCTCGATAAACAGAAGATACTGCAACTTACGCATATCACGCAACGCGGGAACTTTTTATCCAATATAGAGTACGAATGGCTGGATACCTTCAAATCCGAAGTATCCAACGAAATCATCGACAGCTATATCCGGTACGCCAACGGCACCCCGCTTGCCAATGACCCCGAATTCATGATAAAACTGGCCAACGATATCTTCTATTTCGACCCGGTGAACGAGGAAGCCATGATATTGAAGTGCAAAGCGCTGGTGCACCTGGGTAAACACTCGCTGGCTAAAAACGCTTTCGAAACCTTCAATAAAGAGTACAAGGCCATCTACGGCGAGTCTTTCGAGCGCGATTTCCATTCAATACTCGAATAAATGCGTTACAACGCAGTTTTCCGCTCCAATTAATCAAATATTAATAATTCATTAAGCCTTTACGGCAAATTTGGTGTTATAAACCTTTTATAAATTTCACCAGATGGTTATCAATTACTCCCGCTTGGTAAGGGCGGTATCTTTATGTGCCTTTTTCAGTATCGCATCGGCAGGCCCGGCATCCGCGCAAACCGGCGACGATGCTACCCTCAATTACATCGATCCGCGCATCGGCAGCGTGGGGCAGCTTTTAGAGCCCACCCGGCCTACCATGCACCAGCCCAACCAAATGATACGGATGTACCCCAAACGGGCCGACTACATCGACGACCAGATATCCAGCTTCCCGCTCAACATGGTATCGCACCGCCTGGGCGAGGTATTCGCTATAAAACCCATAAATGGTACGCTTAGTACTGCTTCCTGGGACGAAAAAATGCCATACGACCACGATCTGGAAGTAATACACCCCTGGCATTATTCCACTTACTTAATCGACAAAGGCATTACGGTCGATTTTACGCCCGGCAAAAAGGTGGGCATATTCAGGTTCGCGTTCCCGGCCAAAAGCGATGCTAAGAACATCTTGTTCGATGTATATAACGATGGCGCCGCAAAATGGGCGTTCGCCAACGGCAACGAACTTACCGGCATGGAAACCTACCACGGCGATATCAAAGTTTACGTTTACGGGCAATTCAGTGCCAAAGGTACGGCAGGTACCGTGCAGAACGATGCCTTGTCTAAACAAACCACAACGGAAGGCAAGGGCGTTAAGTCGTTCATTACCTTCACCTCGGCAGCGCCGGATGCGATAGAATTCAAATACGCCATATCGTACGTGAGCGCGCAACAGGCCAAACAGAACTTTAAAGATGAGTTTACGGGCGTAGATTTTGATGCCTTGGTGGCAAGCGGCAAAGCGGCATGGGCAAAAATAGTTGGTCAGATACAGATAGAAGGCGGTACCGAGGCACAGCGACGCTCGTTTTACACCGCCCTTTACCGCAGCAACGAGCGGATGGTGAACATTAACGAAGGTAGGCACTACTACAGCGGCTACGACAAAAAAATACACGATAGCAACCGCCCCTTTTATGTAGACGATTGGGTTTGGGATACCTACCTGGCCCTGCACCCGCTGCGCACGATATTGAACCCCAGCATGGAAAGCGATATGCTGAACTCCTACGTAGACATGTATCAGCAAAGCGGCTGGATGCCCACCTTCCCGGTGCTGTTTGGCGATAACCCCTGCATGAACGGTTTCCACTCTACCGTAATGTTCTTAGATGCCTACCGCAAGGGCATCCGTGGCTTTGATGTGGATAAAGCCTATGAAGGCGTATTAAAAAATGCCAACCAGGCCACTATGCTGCCCTGGGAAAACGGCCCCAAAAGCATCCTGGATGATTTTTACCTGAGCAAGGGATACTTCCCGGCATTGAGGAAGGGCGAAAAAGAAACCGTGGCGCTGGTACACTCCTTCGAAAAAAGACAGGCTGTAGCGGTTACGCTTGGCGGTGCTTACGACGACTGGGCAGTTGGCCAATTTGCAGCGGATTTAAATAAGCCTGCAGATGCCGCCGCTTTTGCCAAACGAGCTTTAAACTACAAAAACCTGTGGAACAACGATAAGCAGTTATTTACACCGAAAGACAGTGCAGGCAATTTCATCAATATCGACCCGAAATTTGATGGCGGCATGGGCGGCCGGGATTTTTACGACGAAAACAACGGCTGGACTTACCTGTGGCAGGTACAGCACGATATAGACGGGCTGGCCGGCCTGATGGGCGGCAAGGATAAATTCCAGGCCCGGTTAGATCAAACCTTCCGCGAGGGGTTGGACAGGAGCAAATACGAATTCTGGTCTAAATTCCCGGATGCTACCGGCCTTGTGGGGCAATATTCGATGGGCAACGAGCCCAGCTTCCATATCCCCTATCTGTACAACTACGTAGGCGCGCCATGGAAAACCCAAAAACGTATCCGCTTTTTGCTTGATGTTTGGTATAAAGACAACATCTTCGGCATCCCCGGCGACGAGGATGGCGGGGGCATGTCGGCCTTCGTGGTGTTCTCGTCAATGGGTTTTTACCCCGTTACGCCCGGCAAGCCGGTTTACACCATCGGCAGCCCGGTGTTCAGCAAGGTTACTATCAACCTGCAAAGCGGCAAGCAATTTAAAATGATTGCCAATAACTGCAGCGTGGTGAACAAATATATCCAAAGCGCAAAATTCAACGGCGAGGTGCTTAACAAGCCTTGGTTTACCCACGAGCAACTAATGGCCGGCGGTACGCTGGAGCTGGAAATGGGGCCTAAGCCTAATAAGGATTGGGGGATATAGGGAAGTTGGTATAACTAAATATTTCACGCAAAGGCGCTAAGTCGCAAAGGTGTCTGAGCCGAGCTTTGCGGCCTTTGCGGCTTTGCGTGAAAAAAAATCATCAGTCAATGAAAAAATATATAGGAACGGTGCTTTGTACATTGATTTTCACATGGGGTTTGGCGCAAACTAAACACGGCAAAACATCGGCTTTCAAAAGTTATAAAGGGCTCGTGATGGCGGGGTACCAGGGCTGGTTCAATGCGCCGGGTGATGGCGGCAACCGGGGCTGGAACCATTACCAATCGCACGGAAAATTCGAGCCGGGGAGTACCAATATAGATGTTTGGCCGGATGTGAGCGAATATCCCAAAACCTATAAATCGCCCTTTAAGCTGGCCGATGGCAGCGATGCTTACCTGTACAGCTCGCACGATGCATCCTCTACCGAAACGCATTTCAGGTGGATGAAGGAATACGGCGTGGATGGCGTGTTCGTGCAGCGATTCATAGGCGATGTGCAAAAGCCCGCCGGTCGCGCCCACAACAACGTGGTGCTGGGCAATGCGCTTAAATACGCGCAGCAATACCACCGGGCCATTTCGGTAATGTACGATCTTTCGGGTATGCAGGCGGGCGGCGATTCGCTGGTAATCAGGGATTGGAAACAACTGATCGATAGCATGAAGCTCACCAATCGCGGCAGCAAGCAAAGCTGGCTATACCACAATGGCAAGCCGCTGGTAGCGGTTTGGGGCGTGGGCTTTAACGACAGGCGCAAATATGGCCTGGCGGAGGCCGAACGCATCATCGATTTCCTGAAGAACGACCCGGTTTATGGCGGCTGCGCGGTACTGCTGGGCGTACCCACCTTTTGGCGCGATTACGGTAGCGATACCGAAAAAGACCAGCACCTGCACGATCTGCTGCGCAAGGTAGATATCGTACATCCCTGGTTCGTGGGCCGTTTCAACGAAGACACTTACCCCAAATTCCAGGCTCGTATTGCAGATGACATAGATTGGTGCCGGGTTAACAAGGTGGAGTATGTGCCAACCATTTTCCCTGGCTTTAGCTGGCATAATATGAACCCGCGCGCGCCGCAGAACCAGATACCCCGCAACCGTGGCAAGTTCTATTGGAAACAGGTAAACGGCGCGCTCAAGGCCGGCGCTACGATGCTGTACGTAGCCATGTTCGATGAGGTAGACGAGGGTACCGCTATCCTCAAATCATCCAAAAACCCACCGGTTGGCCTCAGCAGTTTCGTAACGGTTGAAGACGATATACCCAATGATTATTATTTGTACCTCACCGGCTATGCCGCAAAAATGCTGCGCAAAGAAGTGCCGATGCGCGATAGCGTGCCACCGCCGATAAAGAAATAAAAGCCCATCAAGAGTAAAGATATCCGGGAAAGTATTACCGGGATTTAGTTGAATATAGGATGTGCCCGGGTTGAGAGCCGGGCACACTTTTTTATAGTGATGGGTTTGTGATGTTTTTTAAACCGCAGAGGGCACTGAGAAAAAACACAGAGGGGCACAGAGCCTGTTAAACGCCAACGCTTTGGAGTGAATCATTGTCAAATCCATTTGCAAAGCTCTGTGTTTCTTTGTGTCCCGAGGCAGCAAATCCTTTGTGGCCTCTGTGTTAAAAAAACGGTTAGCATTACCCTACTCCACCACTGGCAGCGCAATCGCCGACGCAAACTTCACTGAATGATAAACCTTATGCGTGGCAGGTATAAAATCGCTTGCTTTTGCATCGAAGATGTTTGGGACATACCGTTGCGGGTTACGGTCGATAATGGGGAACCAGGTGCTTTGTACCTGCACCATTATGCGGTGCCCCTTCTTAAATACGTGGTTGCTGCCGTGCAGATCAACCGTGTATAGTTCCACTTTACCGGGTGTTATCGGTTCCGGATGCTCAAAGCTTTTACGGAACCGGCCACGGAACACATCGTTCGCAATCATAAATTCGTAGCCACTCATTTTTAGTTCGGGTTTGTATTCGGCGGGATAGACATCAATTAGTTTCACCACCCAATCAGCGTCGGTACCGGTTGTAGAGGCATATAGTTTTGCTGCGATGTTGCCGGTGATGGTTACATCGCTGGTAAGGGTATCGGTTTGCCAGCTGAGCACGTCGGGGCGGTTATCTACAAAGCGTTGGTCTTCGGTAAGCCAGGTAAACCAGCGGGAGCCCGGCCCGTAAGTCTCCTCAATGGGGCGGCTGCGGTAAGGCACAGGCTTGGCCGGGTCTGAAATGTAGCTATCGGCAATAGCTTCGGCAGGCGTTGGCGGCGTAAAGGACAGCTTGCCATTGCTGTGGAAGTAGATGTTTTTGATGATGGATTCCTTTGGCGGCCATTTACTGTATTCCTTCCACACGTTGCTGCCCGTTTGGAAGGTTATCGCTTCGGCAAACTTGCCCTCGCCCTTATCCTTCAAATAATAAGCAAACCAGCGTGCCTGTATGTCCTTACGGAAAGTAACGCCTGTGTTGGTGCCGAATTTAATATTGCCCAGCTTATCGCCGTTGCCGCCTGCCCAACCGCCGTGGTTCCAGGGGCCTATTACGATGTAGTTTTGGTTATTCGCATCATGCGGCTCCAGTACCTCATAGGCCTTTTGCGGGCCGTAAAAATCTTCCTGATCCCACCAGCCGGCAACATGCTGTATGGCAATACGCGGATGATCCAGCCTGAATTTCATCGCTTGCTTTTGCCAAAAGCTATCGTAGTTGGGGTGTTTGGTGAAATCGTTCCAGCTGGGCAGTTTATTATGGAAGTATTTTTTATTGACATTGGATAGCGGGCCCAGTTTAAGGTACCAATCGTAAGTATCGTACGTACCGAATTGGTAAAGCGTATCGGTATGGGAGGCTTCCTCCATAAAGGCATATTCAAAGCCATAACTCAGGCGGAACGCCCCGTTATGGTGGAAATCATCGCCCAGGAACATGTCTGACGGTGTGGCCTGTTCCGATACGGCTTTCATAGCCGGGTGCGGGTCGGTGGCGCCGATGAGGGCCGTCCAGCCATCGTAGGAGATGCCGTACATGCCTGCCTTGCCGTTGTTATCGGGGATGTTCTTCAGCAGCCAGTCTACCGTATCGTAGGTATCGCTGCTTTCGTCGATGGAGTTGGGCTTGCTTTTATCGCGGCTGAAACGCTGCATCTCGAAAGTCCCTTCAGATTTGTACCTCCCCCTTATATCCTGCGCCACGAAGATATAGCCATCTTCGGCCATGTCGCGGGTATAGTTGCTGCGTTCGGGGCTGCGGCTGCGGGCAACGCCGTATGGCGTACGCGTGATTAAAAAAGGCAGTTTTTCGTGCTGGTCTTTAGGCGTGTAGACTACCGTGAAAAGTTTTATACCATCGCGCATAGGTATCATTACTTCTTTGCGATTATATTTATCCTCTGTTGGTGCCGTTTGGGCATGCAGGTTTTGCGCTGTAAATAAAACCAACACAAACAGCACGAGTTTAAAAGAAAAGGATTTCATTGGGCAATGGTTAGATTTAGCTAAATATAACAATTCATCCTTAAAAAGAAACAAGCAAATCAATGGCAGGCAATTACGATAACTCGGCATCTTTTTACGACCGCCTGTCGCGCCTGGTGTTTGGCGATGCGCTTATGAAAGCACAGCGTTATTTTTTACCTCAAATACCCGCCGATGCCAGGGTAATGATTATCGGCGGCGGCACAGGGAAGATACTGGAAGAGATAAGCAAGGTACACCCTTCCGAGCTGCGGATTACCTACGTGGAAATATCTGCCAAAATGATGGCCCTATCGCGAAAACGTAACGCTGGCGCAAACCAGTTGGAGTTTATCAATAAAGCGATAGAGGATGTAGAGTTACCGCAGGTTTTTGATGTAATCATCACGCCTTTCCTGTTCGATAACTATGCGGCTAAAACCCTGCCCGCTACATTCCGCCACATCCACCAAATGCTTAAGCCCGGCGGCTTGTGGTTCAATACCGATTTCCAACTGACGGGCAAGTGGTGGCAAGCTGTGTTGCTGAAAAGCATGCTGTTATTTTTTAAGGTGCTCTGCGGAGTAGAATCGTGGCGATTGCCGGATGTGGAGCGGGAGTTTGGCAAGCACGGCTATACCCTGGCGGGAACTAAACTCTTTTTTAAGGATTTTGTGGGGACGAGGATGTATAAGAAATAACCAATTGTCACGAGGAGTGGCTGGGGTAGAGCCATGGGGCGACGTGGCAATCTCACAGGACACGCATTGTCGCTTTGCAAATTCGCTAAATGTCCTATGAGGTTGCCGCGCTGCGCTCGCAATGACAAACGGGAATTAATACACAAACTTATACCCTATCCCCCTCACGGTTTGCAGGTACGTTGGCGAATCGGGGTTGTTTTCTATCTTTTTACGCAGGCGCACGATGTGCATATCCAGCGTGCGGGTGTTTACGTCGGCATTGTAGCCCCACACTTCCATCATCAGCTCTTCGCGATTTATGACCTTGTTCTTGTTCTTGAGGAAATAAAGCAGTATGCGGTTCTCCAAAATGGTAAGCTCGGTTTTACGACCATCACGTATCAGCAGGTGAGTATTGGGCAGGTGTTCCATATTACCGAACTTGTGCGATTCGGGTTTCTCGTTGTTGAGCGAGAATTTTATTTTGCTATCGATCATCGCCACCAGCACATCCATATTGAAAGGCTTGGTGATGTAATCAGATACGCCGAAGTTGTACGCCCCTATCTTATCGATATCCTGCGCCTTAGCGGTCATCATGATAATGAGCTTATCGAAGCCTTGCTCGCGCAGGCCGGCACAAACGTCTGAGCCTTGCTTGCCCGGCAGCATCCAATCCAGCAGCACGATGTCGGGCAGTTCCGCCAGTATCATTTTCTCGGCTTCGGCGCCGTTGCCGCTTTCCAGCACCTTGTAACCCTCGCTCTGCAGGCGCTCGGCAACCAAAAACCTCAGGTTTTCGTCGTCTTCTACCAGCGCTATTTTAATTTCTTTATTCATTTCTTTTATTCTATCATCTTTTAAAGGTGGCGGTGGGGGGGGCCCCCCCCGGGGTGCAATGGCGCAGAGGACACACCCCTCCGCCCCTCTCAAGAGGGGAATCGCACATTCCCCGCGCTTTTTAAAACACCCAAAGTGTCCCCGCCGCCAGCACTCTGCTAACTTTCCAGTGGCAAGGTAATCATAAACGTAGAACCCTGGTTTATCTTGCTTTGCAGGCTTATGGCTCCGCCCATATAATTCACCAGTTCTTTGCAAAAAGCCAGCCCCAGGCCTACGCTGCCGTTTTGGTTGTACTGGTTCTCTATCCTGTAAAACTTCTTGAATACATCGCCCTGCTCGTACTTGGCCATGCCTATCCCCTTATCGGCAAAAGAGAATACAATATTACGCTTATCCTGTTTTATTGTGATGGATAATTCTTTTTTACCGGGGTGCGAATACTTATAAGCGTTCTCCATCAAATTTTGGAACACACTGCCCATCAGCACCGGGTCGCTTTTAAATTTAGCAACCTCCACCTGCGATTGCAGCTTAAAATCGGGGTATTTTATTTTAAAGGTATCTATATAACCCTTCACAAACTCGGGCAGGTTTATTTCTTCGTGTTTTACATTAATGGAACGGTTCTCCAATTGCGTAAATGACAGGAGTTTGTTCATCAGTTCGTTGAGCTTATCGGCTTCTTCATCCAATATTTTACCGTAATGTTTACGCTGGCGTTCGCTTAGTTCGGCATCGCCCTTTAGGTTAGAGCCGGCGATTTTTATAACGCTAACCGGCGTTTTAAATTCGTGGGTAAAATTGTTGATGAAATCGTACTGCAGCTTAAATACTTTAAGGTTTATATTAAGGTTGCGGTAAATGAGATAACTGATCAGCACCAGGAAAAAATAAATGAGCAGCAGTATAGCGCCAATGGGCAGGTACCTGCGTTCTATCTCCTTATTAACATGCGACCGCTCCGAGCTAAAATATAGCTTAAAGTTAGAGAACGCGCCCGGCAAGGCAGCTTCTGTTATTACTTTTTCCTGCTCCACATCCAGCGGGTCGTACACAACGGGTTGTATGGTAACATCCTCATAAAGCTCTTTATGCGTGTTGATCACTTTTAAAAAATGAGGATCGAGCGAAAAGGTCATCATGTTTTGTTTGCCAAAATTATCGCTTTGCTTACTCCTCAACAAGGCACGGTATATGCGAATATCCTCCCTGCGCGGGATATTGAGATAGCTGATCTTATCCGGCGTAACATTATAAAAAGTGCGAAAAATTTCATCCTGCGTAGGCACCCGCGATGTATCTGCCGAATTGATGAACGTATTCAATTTTAAAGCCATTTGCCTAAAATCCTCATCGTTCGCAGTGCTCATATCCTTTACGCCGACAATGCCACCACGTTTGGGTTTAAAGCGGTATATGTCTTTCACCGTAATTCCTTCGGGGTGTTCGGCAGTGGGGCTGCCTATCTTTATATCGTAGAAAAGCACCTTTCGCACAAAGTGATAGGCCCTAAAAACGGTATCGGAATAATTGGCCGCCGAAGCGGAATCTAAAAAGCCCTGGTAGGAGGTTATTTCGGGTATTTGTATCTGAAAAAAGTCGTAATAGGGTTTTATGGTTTGTTCCAATACCTCGGTCTTCTTGTTGGCAAACTCGTTCTCTACATATTTGGAAGTAAGCTTATACGATACGAATATGGCTATAACAAGGGTTACCGTTATGAGCACCAAAAAGGCGGTTATCAGGGAAAAATTCGTACGGTAGAGATTTTTTTGCGCCTTCATAGCGGCTATTGTTTACCCTGCATGTTGGCATCCAGGAAGTTCTCTATCTCGGCATACATCTCCATCCGGTTATGCTCGCTACGGAAAAAGGCGCGTTCGTTTTCTTTAAGGCGGTATATTACAGGTACGTGGCGTTTGTTCAGTTCGCGCACAAATTGGTTCAGTTCGCTGATATTGGCGCGGGGATCTTTAGCGCCCTGGAAGATGAGCAGGGGGCTCTTTATCTTATCGGTATGGAAAACGGGGGAAATCGCACGCAACTGCTCAGCATCCTTTTCGGGGTCGCCTATCATCTCGTAGCTCATTTTTTGGAAAGGCTTGTAAAACGGCGGGGCATCCTTCAAGTAAGTAAAAAAGTTGATGAGTCCGTATTTCACCACCGCGCAGTTATACATATCGGAGTGGAAGGATACGCCATACAGGGCGGAGAAGCCGCCGAAACCGCCGCCAAAAATAGCTATCTTTTTGGGGTTGGCTATTTTATTGGCTATCAGCCAGCGCACACCATCGGTAATATCATCCTGTATCTTGCCGCCCACCTGCTTAAAGCCCGCCTTACGGAACGCTTTGCCATAGCCCCCCGAACCCCGGTAATTCACCTGGAAAACCGCATAGCCACGGTTGGCCAAAAACTGCACCTCGGCATCGTACCCCCACGAATCGCGACCCCATATGAAATCGTGCGGCATCACCACCACCGACAAGTTCTTCTTTTCCTTGCCCATTGGTACGGTTAGGTAGCCGTTGATAGTTAGGCCATCAGATGCTTTAAAGCTTACCGGCTCCATTGCACAAAATTCATCGGGATTTATACCGCTTAAAATATCTGCCAGTTTGGTAAGCTTATCACTTTTTTTCTCGTACAGGTAATACGAGCCTGGGTTTTTATCGGTATAGGTGTTAATAATGAATTTATTTTCGGCGCTGTCGCGGTCAACAATGTTCATCTCATCGCCCTTTAGCTTACCGGCAATGTTGCCATAAAGCTTTTCAACATCTTTATTTAAAAAATGCTTTTGGGGCTTGGCCTCATCCCAATAAGCAAACTCAATGCGTCGCTTGTTTTTAGAATAGGCCAGGTCCATAATATCGGCGGTGGTGCTGGCATATATCACCTTAATCTCTTTGCCGCTTTCGGCATCAATCTCTACCACGGCGGTCTTATCGCGTTCTACGTTTGATAGTGCGTAGAAGTAGTTCTTTTCGCCGGTAAATGCAACAGGTTCAACCCTATCGTTAAAATTGCTTTTGATGATGGGCTTAAAGGCCGACCGCTCGTTGGCCCGGTACAATATCGTTTCGTTCACCCCATCGGATACCTTTGCCAGGCGGATATCGCCATTCGGATCCGGGTACCAACGGGTTACGTTGCCGGGGTTCTGGATGTACAATTTCATCTCGCCGGTTTTCACATTAAGGCGATACACGTCAAAATTGGCGGCATCGCGCTTGTTCATGCTTACGGTAATCACATCGGGCTGCAGGCGGTTACGGTTAAGGATGCGTATGCGTACCTTATCCAGGTTAAGCAGGTTGGTTATCTTTAGGGTGGCCACATCCAGCGTAAATACGCGGTACACATCGCTGGCGATGATATCCTGGGTAAAAACGATTTGGTTGTTGAAGGTCCAGGAGTAATCGCGTACCGAATAGTCGGTATAAGCGGTGGCCATCCGCTCGTTGCCTGTCTCCAGCGATTTGATGTAGATATTTTGCTTATCTTTATAAGGCTTAAGGTACGACACGAATTTGCCGTCGGGAGATATCCTGAAAAAGCTCTTCTCTGGTGTCTTAAAAAAGTCGCTTACAGGTATTTGCTTCACGGCGGCAGGCGTGCAGGCGCATAACGAAGCAACACAGGCAATAAAGAGAAACAATCGTAGGCGGCCGGGCATCAATTATAGGCTTAATGATTAACTATGGGTCAAATTACTTATTTTAAATATTGCTAATGCTAATGTCACTACAATTTTACCCTGCTCCGGCGTTATATAGCATTAATAGGTGCAACTAAAATCTTCAAATGCGATGAAGCGTTTTTCAATCATAATAATACTGCTTTTTACCTTTTGTACAAAGCTTTTTGCACAAAATAATGATTTGGCCCTGGCGCGGCTATACGCCCAGAACGGCGAGCAGCAAAAAGCGCTGGATATTTACCTTAAACTGTACAAGCAGGATAACGAGGGTTACTATCAGCAATACCTCAACGCCTTGCTCGCCGGCAAAAAATTCGACGAGGCGGAAAGCATCACCCGGAAAATGATTCGTAAGCATCCCGGTGCCTACGAATACAATATTGCCCTGGGCACCATATACACCCAGCAAGGCAATACCGATAAGGCCGACGATATATACGCCGCGCTGATCAAAAACCTCCCGGCCGACCAAAACGAGATTGCCTCCATCGCCTCGCAGTTTTACCAGAACGCCAATGTGGAGTACGCCGTAAAGATTTTTCTGCAGGGTCGCAAACTGCTGCACAACGATGCCCTGTTCTCTTTCGAACTGATAAACCTTTACCGCTACAAACGCGATAAAGCCGGCCTTACCGAAGAGTACCTTAACTTTTTGCCCTCCAACCCATCGTTCTTAAACCAGGCCGAAAGTATGTTATCTACCGTGTATGAGGGCGCGCCCGATTACGATATATTGAAGTTTGCTTTGCTGAAACGGATACAGAAAGACCCGCAGCAGTTCATCTACGTAAACCTGCTTACCTGGCAATACCTGCAACAGAAGGATTTTGGGCAGGCGCTTAACCAGGCCATTGCCCTTAGTCGCCGCCAAAACGATGACGGCAGCAGCATATATGAGCTCTGCAGCACCCTTAGTGCCAACGAGGCCTATGACGAAGCCATCCGCGGATACGAATATATTATTGCCAAGGGGAAAGAAAATCCCAACTATGTTTCGGCCAAGATAGAGCTTATCAACACCAAGAACCTGAAGGTTACCAGCGGCAAATACACCCAGGCCGACCTGCTAAGCCTGGAGCAGGACTACCTTAACCTGCTGAACGAATTTGGCCGCAGCCGCAGCACGGTGTTCGCTATGCAGAAGCTGGCCGGCCTGCAGGCCTTTAAACTACATAAACTGAAGGATGCCCAAACCCTGTTGGAAAGCGCCGTGGCCATACCCGATGTACGCCCAACCCTGCTGGCAAGCTGCAAGCTTGACCTTGGCGATATTTACCTGCTGAACAACCAGCCCTGGGATGCCACCCTGCTGTACAGCCAGGTGGAGAAAGACAACCCCAACACCGCCGTTGGCCAGGATGCCCTGCTGCGGAACGCCAAACTGGCTTACTACACAGGCGATTTCAATTGGAGCAGGCGGCAATTGGATATTTTGAAGGCGGCCACCACGCAGTTAATAGCTAACGACGCGTTGAATCTATCTTTGCTGATCTCTGATAACCTGGCTATTGACAGCGCGGGCGCGGCCCTTAAGATGTATGCCCGTGCCGATTTGCTGATATTTGCCGAACAAACCGACAAGGCGGTACTAACCTTAGATAGCATCGGTAAGAAATTTCCCGGCTCGCTGGAGGCGGATGTGCTGATGGCCAAAACCAGAATACTGCTGCAGCAAAAGCAATATCCCGAAGCAGTGGCCTTGTTAAAACAAATTGTAGAAAGCCACCCCGACGACCTATGGGCAGACGATGCCGTATTTATGCTGGGCGACCTATACGAAACCAAGCTGAACAACCCGGCCATGGCCCAAACCTATTACCAAAAAATAATTACCGATTACCCGGGCAGCCTATGGCTGAACGATGCCCGCAAACGCTTCAGGCTCTTGAGGGGCGATAAGAATGATGCGAGTTAATTTAGAGTTAAGAGGTCGGCTGATTAGTTAGAGAATTATGCGTTAATTAAAGCTATTTTATACTTAAACCTGATACATGAAAAAAACCTATTACCTGCTATTAGTTATGCTGACGCTATCGGCTGCTGCTAAGGCCCAAACCGATTGGATAACAAAGAACGTAGACGAAAAGCTGTCGGTAAAATTCCCGGCAGAACCTCAAACGGTAACCCGGAACGGCATCGCCAGCTATCTGGCCAAGGGAAATGATAGTGTTAAATACAGTACAACCGTGCTGGACTATAAAGTAATAGCCCATTTAGATTCGGCCGCTTTGGCATCGGTGAAGGATAAACAACAATTTGCCGATGGGTTGAGGGCGGGTATCGCCTCGAAAAAGACGAACTATACTTTCGGCGTCGCAACGGTAGGCAAATGGAAAACATACACTACCTATAGCATGTCGGCATCTGACAATACCACCAAAGGCACATTGTTTATGTACATGATATTAATCGGCAGCAAAATGTACACACTCTCGTGCCTGGTACCCGCTAACCTGGCCACCAAAAACAATCAGATATTTTTTGATTCGGCTGAGGTGTTGAAATAGATTGGGTCATTGGGTCWTTGGGTCATTGGGTCATTGGGTCATTGGGTCATTGATAAGAATTTTGAATGTGGGATTGTGTTTTAAATAAAATCGAAAAAAATCAGTGTTAATCGGTGTAATCA